>NZ_CP042176.1:6091689-6395879 GCF_005937885.2 Bradyrhizobium sp. KBS0727
CCGTGGCGAACCGCCTGCCCGGTACCTCCTACAGCATGACCCAGCCGATCCAGATGCGGTTCAACGAACTGATCGGCGGCATCCGCAGCGATGTCGGCGTCAAGATCTTCGGTGACGATCTCGACATCCTGCTTGGCGTCGCGCAGCAGGTGCAGTCGGCGGTCAAGGGCATCCGGGGCGCGGTCGACGTCAAGACCGAACAGGTGGCCGGGCTTCCGGTATTGACCGTCAAGCTCGAACGGCAGGCCTTGTCGCGCTATGGCCTGAGCGTCGGCGACGTTCAGAACGTCATCGGGATCGCGGTTGGCGGCAAGAGCGCCGGCAAACTGTTCGAGGGCGACCGGCGCTTCGATATCGTGGTTCGTCTGCCCGAGAAGCTGCGCGGCAATATCGAGACCATCCGGGCAATACCGATACCGTTGCCGCCGCAGGAGGATTCAGCGCCCGGACTGCTGCGAACCGGATTGTCGGGCGCTGCGGCGGCGGCGATGCGTTACGTCCCGCTTTCTTCCGTCGCCTCGATCGACGTCGCCTCCGGCCCCAACCAGATCAGCCGGGAGAACGGCAAGCGGCGCGTCGTCGTGACCATGAACGTGCGCGAACGCGATCTGGGTTCGTTCGTCGCCGAGGCGCAAGGGGCCGTCGCCGAAAAGGTCAAGCTGCCGGCCGGTTACTGGATCGGCTGGGGCGGCCAGTTCGAGCAGTTCGTCTCCGCCGCCAAGCGGCTCACCATCGTCGTTCCCATAGCGCTGCTGCTGGTGCTGCTGTTGCTGTTCATGAGCATGGGCTCGATGGCGGATGCGCTTCTGGTATTCAGCGGCGTGCCGCTGGCACTGACCGGCGGGATTCTCGCGCTGCTGTTGCGCGGCATTCCGCTGTCGATCAGCGCCGGCGTCGGCTTTATCGCCCTGTCCGGCGTGGCCGTGCTGAACGGCCTCGTCATCGTCGCCTTCATCGAAAGGCTGCGGCGCGAGGGCGCGCCCGTCATTGATGCCGTCCGCGATGGCGCGCTGACCCGGCTGCGGCCGGTCCTGATGACGGCGCTGGTGGCTTCGCTCGGCTTCATCCCGATGGCAATCGCGACCGGCGCGGGCGCCGAAGTGCAGCGGCCGCTTGCGACCGTCGTGATCGGCGGCATCATCTCCTCGACGATCCTGACCCTGCTGGTGCTGCCGGCGCTGTATGTCCTGTTCCGGAAGGATTCAGTGCCCGCGGCCGAAGGAGCGGCTTCCGGTTGACCGGCGACGGCAATACATCGGTATGGGAGGGCCACGAAATGATCGTACGATCTCGATCTGTTGCAGCCGGAATGCTGCTGAGCCTTACCTTACCTGTGTCTCAGGGTCGCTGCGCGCGGCGGCGCCGGTAGCGCAGATCCACCCTGGAATCCGGAACACATCAGCATGTTGCCGGCGGAAGTTAGAAGCGCGCTCCAGCACCTTTGCGGACCGTCATTGCAGGCAGCGCACTACTTCGCGACCTATTCCGAAAATTCCCGATTTCTCAATCTACACTTTGAAAAATCCCAATGCGGGTCGCAAAATGTGTGCACGCAAGCGGGCTGCCTGCATCAGGTCTACGTGATGAGCCACGGACGGTACCGGCTATTGCGAAGCTACTACGGCTCCCCCAACGACTGAGACGAAGAGAAGCCGGCACGTTGTTGTCCTCTTCCGTTGTCCCGGCCTTGAGCCGGGACAACGGGCGACGCGGGGCCACTTCGTCATTCCGGGCGCATCGAAGATGCGAACCCGGAATCTCGAGATTCCCCAGGGTGCGATTGCACCCCTGAGGTTCGATGCTTCGCATCGCCCCGGAATGACGGTCTTTATGACCGGCGCGGGACCCCGTTAACCCTTTGCTAACCATGCACCCGGCAATAATTGCCGAGTGAAGTCGAGTGTCGTCGATCGCGTAAAACGGGAGACCCCGTGGACGCCAGTGCGGTACCTCACTTTCGAACCGTCGGCCCTTCGGCCGTCGCGCAGACGCTGGGCGGCCGCGGCCGCCACGCGCGGGGGGAGGCTGCAACCATGGTCGACATCACGGCAGGTCAAGGTGCTGGAACCGGCAACGGCTTCAGCCTCAGTGAAATCGGCGATATTCTGAAGCGCGGCGATCTGGCGCTGGCGTTCGGCGTCCTCACCATCCTGGTAGTGCTGATCCTGCCGCTGCCTTCGATCGTGCTGGACCTGTTTCTGGCGATCTCGATCACGGTCTCGATCCTGATCCTGATGACGTCGCTGTTCATCCAGGCGCCGCTGGAATTCTCATCGTTTCCGACCATCCTGCTGATTTCGACCATGCTGCGGCTGTCGCTGAACATGGCCTCGACCCGGCTGATCCTGTCGAAGGGCCATGAGGGCACGGCGGCCGCCGGCCACGTCATCGAGGCGTTCGGCAACTTCGTCATGAGCGGTAATTTCGTGATCGGAATTATCGTGTTCGCGATTCTCGTGATCGTGAACTTCGTCGTCATCACCAAGGGTTCGGGCCGCATCGCCGAAGTCGCCGCCCGATTCCAGCTGGACTCGATGCCGGGCAAGCAGATGGCGATCGACGCCGACCTGTCGGCCGGACTGATCGACGAAAAGACCGCCAAGGCGCGCCGCAAGGAACTGGAGGACGAAAGCGGCTTCTTCGGCGCCATGGACGGCGCCTCGAAATTCGTCCGCGGCGACGCCATCGCGGGCCTTCTGATCGTCTTCATCAACGTCATCGGCGGCATCATCATCGGCGTCGCGCAACAGGGGCTCTCCTTTGGCGACGCCGCCCGCACCTATACCGTGCTGACGGTCGGCGACGGCCTGGTCACGCAGGTGCCGGCGCTGATCGTTTCGACCGCGGCGGGTCTGCTGGTGTCGAAGGCCGGCATCACCGGCGCCGCCGACAAGGCGCTGATGAAGCAGCTCTCGGGCTACCCGCAGGCGCTCGGCATGTCGGCCGGCGTGATGCTGGTGCTGGCGCTGCTGCCGGGCATTCCGATGCTGCCGTTCCTCGCGCTCGGCGGCGGCGCTGCCGCGCTGGCCTGGAAGGCGCGCAACCACAACCGCAGCACCAAGGCCAAGGCAGCCGCCGAATTGGCAGCGCCCGAGCTCGCGGCAGCCGCCGCTTCTGCCGCGGCGGAAGAGCCGATCTCCACCGCGCTCAAGATCGACGACCTCAAGATCGAGCTCGGCTACGCGTTGCTGCCGCTGGTCAACGGCCCCGACGGCACCGACCGCCTGACCGAGCAGATCAAGGCGCTGCGCCGTTCGCTCGCGGTCGAAATGGGCTTTGTGATGCCGGCGGTGCGCATCCTCGACAACGTCCAGCTCGAGGCCAACACCTACATCATCAAGATCAAGGAAGTCGACGCCGGCACCGGCAAGATCTGGCCGAACCACTTCATGGTCATGGACCCTGCCGGAAACCAGGTGAGCCTGCCCGGCATTCACACCGTCGAGCCGACTTTTGGATTGCCCGCAACCTGGGTCGATGCCGCGCTCAAGGAAGAAGCTTCGCTCAAGGGCTACACGGTGGTCGATTCCGCCACCGTGCTGTCGACCCACCTGACGGAACTGCTGAAGAACAACATGTCGGACCTGCTGTCCTATGGCGAGGTTCAGAAACTCCTGAAGGACCTGCCGAAGGAACAGGGCGAACTGGTCAAGGATATCGTGCCCTCCAGTGTCACGGTCTCCGGCATCCAGCGCGTGCTGCAACTGCTGCTGGCCGAGCGTATCTCGATCCGCGACCTCTCGACCATCCTCGAAGGCATCGCCGATGCGCTGGCGTTCTCGCGCAATCCCGCCACCATGGTCGAGCATGTCCGCGCCCGGCTGGCACGGCAGATCTGCGCCCAGAACACCTCCCACAACGGCTATCTGCCGCTGATCGCTCTGTCGGCGCGCTGGGAACAGGCGTTTGCCGAATCTATCATCGGCAGCGGCGAGGATCGCAGCCTCGCGATGCAGCCGTCCAAGCTGTCGGAGTTCATGACCGCCGTGCGCAACTGCTTTGAACAGGCCGCCCGCGAAGGCGAGGCGCCGGTGCTGGTGACGTCGGCGGCGATCCGCCCGTTCGTGCGGTCGCTGGTCGAGCGTTTCCGGGCGCAAACCACCGTGCTGTCGCAGGCGGAAATCCACCCCCGCGCCCGGCTGAAGACGGTCGGCAGCGTCTAGAGCCATTCCCGTTTCGATTGGATCGAAACCGGACTCCAGATTCTTAATTTTTGACGCGTTTTCTTGACGCGAACCGGATCCACCTCGCTGGAAAACGCCATAGGCGGTTTCCTGGCGGGGAGCCGCGTCGGGCCCAAATCAGCGCAAGGCCGGCGAAGCATTTTCGCCACAGGCAAACGGTTTGTTGGAATCGGCCATTTCGGCGCCGGTCCGCACCTTCGCCGGAAATAACCAATCAAGATATTGAACAATATATCGAATTTCTGATTTCAGACGCCCGTGCCGAGTGGCCTGATCGCGGCGGTTCAAGTCTTTTCACCGCCTTGTGATCGCATCTGTGGAACCAAACCGGGAATTCCTACGTTTCCTGTCGCGAGACGTTGAACCTGCCTGTGCTTGAGACCGACGAAATTTCACAGGCCGGAAGGCGGCAGGAGACTTCCATGAACCACTCGATTTACAGCGCGGATCGCACGACCCATCTCAAGATCGTGGTCGTGGCGCTCGTCGCGGGTATCCTGGTCGCCGGGTTCAGCATCTCGACGCGCAACAGTTCGGATGAAGGGTTCACCCAGACCGCGCGCGTGATGAAGGCCGGCAAGCCGGTCGTGATTACCAGCTCAGGCAACTCCGTCGTCCGGTAAACGAACGCTGGCTGGTGCGCTAAAGGAATTAACGGAATTCACGCGGCTCTTTATAGCCCCCCAAAGTCGCCACGTGGATATTAAGACCCCAACTACCCCAAGTTGACTGAGAAAGCGCCCGCTCCCCACGGGCGTTTTCTTTTTGCGCCCACGGGCGTTTTCTTTTTGCGGGGTATCGCAATCGGCGTGGCGGCCAGCCAGGGATCAGCGCGCCGCGGGCACGGTCTCGATCAGCTTGCCGGTATAGATCGGGGTCGAGTGCGGCTTGCCGTCGGGCGAGCCGCCGGCCTGTTCGACCGTCACCGCATAGGTTGCAGCGTTGATCGTGTTGGCGTCGTAGGACGCCAGCAGCGGACGCGTGGTGAAATCGCCGCCGCCGATCACGCCGAGCGAGCGCGGTTGCGGCAGCCGGTCGGAGATCAGCCACAGCTCAAAGCTCTTGCCGGCCTCGGCGGCGTCAGCGCCGACCTTGCGCACCGTGAAATTCTTGGTCGCGGCGTCGACGGTCAGAATGAACGCGGGCGAACCGCCGTCGCGCTGCAAGAGGGCGACATATTGCGCCGAGGGCTGTGCCGGCGGCGCCGGCGTCTTGACCTCGACAGTCCTGATGCGCGGCTTGGCGCGGAGCCCTTCAGGCAAAAGATCCGGCGCATAGACCTGTACCGCCAGCATCGCGATCAGGGCAGCGGCCAACCCGGTCGCGACCGATGCCAGCGTGCGCATGCGCTTCAGCCGCCCCGACAACTGAATAACGTTGGAATCATCGGCCACGGGCGCCTGCACGATTACGGGCGCGACCGGCGGCGGAGCCGGCGGCGCCTCGGGGAGCACCAGCGGCGCCTGCTCGCCGGAATGCCCGATCGCGGCCTTGATGTTCTCCCACACGATCGGCCGCGGCTCGACCGAACCGACCATCTGGTTCAGCACACCGAGCCGGTACTCCCACGCATGGACGACCGCTGTGAACTCGGTGTCGACGGCCATCATCATCTCGACCTGCGTGCGCTCGTCGGCATCGAGGGTACCGAGCGCATATTCCGCCGCGAGCGCGATATGGTCTTCGCTATAGGCCATCGTTCACAGTCCAGACATCCAAAATTACTAGAGTCCGAGACACTCTCGGATATCCATCATGCTGCGACGCAGCCACGTCTTCACCGTATTCACCGGTGTCTCGAACTTGGCGGCCAGTTGCTCGCGGCTCCAGCCATTGTAATAGGCCAGCAACACCAGCTTCTGCCGATCCGGCTCGAGGCGCCCAACGCACTCCAGCAACCGCTTCAACTCTTCCGTCATCTCGCGCCGCGCCAGCGGATCGGGTGAATCGGCCGCCACTTCCATCGCGGTCGGCTCCTCCTCGATCGAGGCCTCACTCTTCTTGCGCACCACGTCGATCGCCCGGTTGCGCGCGATCGATGCCATCCATGTAATCGGTGAAGACAGGCCGGGATTGAACTGTCCGGCGCTGTTCCAGATCTTGACGTATGCCTCCTGAATGACCTCCTCGGCGAGATCCTGTCGCCGCAAGATACGGAGCACCACGCCAAAGAGTTTCGCGCGCGTGGCGGCGTAAAGGCGCTCGAAAGCGGCCTCATCCCCCTTCGCCACAGCGGCAATCAGCCAGACCAGCTCAGCTGGCGTCAGCATTCAGCGTCCCCCAAATCGCGATCCCCCATCGCGGCTTACGCCGGGAGCAATCGACCATCCTCGTAGCATACCCTGCGCCAAACCGGCCACCAAGTTGCAGCGCCCACCGGATCAACAAAGAAAAGCCCGGGCCTTGCAGCCCGGGCTTCGATCGTTGAGAATCAGCGGTAGCGCGTCAGGCGATCGCGCCGATGCGCGCACGCATCAGGCCGATGGAGTCCATGTCGGCCTGCTCCCGGGCGCTCTCCTCGGCGCGTTCGCGCGCCTGGTCACGCTCGTCGAGCAGTTCGACCTTCTTGAGCTCCTCGAACGCCTCGCCGAGCAGGCTCTTGGCATCCTCGAGCTGGATGCGCAGTTCGTCGGCGGAGCGGGTCAGGTTTTCGCGGCGCTGAATCGCCGCCTTGGCGTAGGTCGGATAGGCAAAATGGGAGGGATCGTTGATCCCGGCCCGGTCCTGTTCGGTCTGGATTTCGCGCTCGAGGTCGACCGACATGCGCTGGAAATCGGCGATCATGCCTTCGATCTGGGTGACCCTTCGGCGCTTTTCATCCACCTGAAATTTCTTCAGGCGGATCAGCGTTTCACGTGACTTCATCGACTCATACTCCCCAGAAGTCCCAATATTGTACGCGGGACAAAGCCGGCTCCCCCCAGGGCCCCGCCGGCATGGCTAATCAGGTGCCGGCGATGATGGCCTGACAAAGTTAGCGTTCCGTTTCCAAATTTGTCAGGATTTCCGCCAATTGGCGGTAGCCGTCGGCCAGGCTCGAATTTTCGTCCTGGGACTGGCGCAGGAAGCCCTCCAGCGGCTCATGCAGCCGGATCGCCTCATCGACCTCCGGGCTTGAGCCCGCCCGGTAGGCGCCGAGCCGGATCAGCTCCTCCATGTCGGCGTAGGTCGCCATCACCTGGCGAGCCCTGGTGATCACGGGCAGATAGGCCGGATCGGCCGACCGCGGCATCGTGCGGGACACCGATCTGAGGATGTTGATCGCCGGAAACCGTCCGCGCTCGGCGATCGAGCGCTGCATCACGATGTGACCGTCGAGGATGCCGCGCACGGCGTCCGCGATCGGCTCATTATGATCGTCGCCGTCGACCAGAACCGTGAAGATCGCGGTGATGGTGCCGACGCCGGTGCCCGGCCCTGCCCGCTCCAGAAGCTTCGGCAGCTCGGTAAACACGGTCGGGGTATAGCCCTTGGCGGTCGGCGGCTCGCCGGCCGACAGCCCGATCTCGCGCTGCGCCATTGCAAAGCGCGTGACCGAATCCATCAGGCACAGCACGTCCTTGTCCTCGTCACGGAAATATTCCGCGATCGCCAGCGTCAAATAAGCCGCCTGCCGCCGCATCAGGGCCGGCTCGTCGGAGGTCGCGACCACCACCACCGAACGTGCCAGACCTGCCTCGCCAAGGTCTTCCTGCAGGAATTCCTGTACCTCGCGGCCGCGTTCGCCGATCAGGCCGATGACGGTGATGTCTGCATCGACGTTGCGCGCCAGCATCGACAGCAGCACCGACTTGCCGACGCCGGAGCCGGCGAAGATGCCGAGCCGCTGGCCGCGGCAGCAGGTCAGGAAGGTATTGAGCGCGCGAACGCCGAGATCGAGCGGCGCGCCGACGCGCTTGCGCGAATGCGCCGGCGGCGGCGAAGCCCGATACGGCATCGGCGACGGGCCCTGCACCAGCGGCCCCTTGCCGTCGATCGGCTCGCCCATCGCGTTGATCACCCGGCCGAGCCAGGCCGGCGACGGCCGCACCTGGTTCCCGGCACTGGCGATCACGGCGCGGCAGCCGCGCCGGACGCCCTCGAGGCCGCCGAATGGCATGACGACGGCGTTGCTGCCGGAAAAGCCGATGACTTCGGCCGCGATGAAACGGTTGGTGCCGGTCTCGATCACGATACGGGCGCCGACCGACATCGCGTGGATGGGACCCGCGATCTCGACCATCAGCCCGCGCACACCGACCACTCGGCCATAAATATTGACGCCGTCGATGTCGCCGATCTGTTCCGCGAGGGCCTTCATTGCGAAAACCTTAAGTTTCCGCGCTTTTGAGCCCGGCGCTTAACCTCGTGTTTACCCGCATCGTTAATCATTACGTCACTGTCTTTGGTGACTGAGAACGCTCGTCCATCAGAAGAAGGATGAGTCGTGAGAGTCGGTTAGGCCCGCCTCTTAATGTGGAGCTTGAGCGAACACGGTAGGTAAAAGCTGCTTCGACGCAATATCTTAGGGCGATTCGATAAAAATTGCACTGATAGAGCTTGCGAACGGGAATCAGATTTTGTTAACCATGTATCTGTCAGGATCCGAATCAGTTGTTCAAAGGCGTTTTGAGTGCCGCAAGTGCGGCCGACCTGACGCCCGGAGCGGCGACGATAGGGGACTGGCATGCGCGTTTTGCTGATAGAAGATGACAGCGCCGTCGCGCAGTCGATCGAGCTGATGCTTAAATCCGAGAGTTTCAACGTCTATACGACGGACCTCGGAGAAGAAGGCGTCGATCTCGGTAAGCTTTACGATTACGACATTATCCTTCTCGACCTCAACCTGCCCGACATGTCCGGCTACGACGTGCTCAAGCAGCTCCGGGTCTCGAAGATCAAGACCCCCATTCTGATCCTCTCCGGCCTCGCCGGCATCGAGGACAAGGTCAAGGGTCTCGGCGTCGGCGCCGACGACTACATGACCAAGCCCTTCCACAAGGACGAACTGGTCGCCCGCATCCACGCGATCGTGCGCCGTTCCAAGGGCCACGCCCAGTCGGTGATCCAGACCGGCGATCTCGTGGTCAATCTCGACACCAAGACGGTCGAGGTCGGTGGCCAGCGCGTCCACCTGACGGGCAAGGAATACCAGATGCTGGAGCTGCTCTCGCTCCGCAAGGGAACGACCCTCACCAAGGAAATGTTCCTCAACCACCTTTATGGCGGCATGGACGAGCCCGAGCTGAAGATCATCGACGTCTTCATCTGCAAGCTGCGCAAGAAGCTCGCCAATGCCTCCGAAGGCCGCAACTTCATCGAGACCGTGTGGGGCCGCGGCTACGTGCTGCGCGAGCCGCACGAGCATGAAGAGCGCATCCCCGCCTAGACTTTTACGGGTTACCGCGAGCCAAAAGGCTCACTCCTCCCGACTGGACCCCGCCGCAAATGGCGGGGTTTTTGTTTGGGATTGAACCGCGGCCTGGCGTGCATCGACCGATGGTTCGTGCAAGCCTGAGGGCTAGTCGAGTCGGGGGCACGTCGAATGATCCTACAATCCCTCGCCGGGCTGCCGGCGTTCCTGGTCTATTTCTGCACCGCGCTGCTCGCCGTCGTGGCCTACCTGTTCGTCTACACCCGCGTCACCCCGCATGATGAGTTCGCCCTGATCCGCGCCAACGACCCGGCCGCGGCGATCGCGCTCGGCTTGAGCCTGCTCGGCTTCGTGCTGCCGGTGGTCTCGGCCATCGCCCATTCCGCCAATGTGGTGGATTGCCTGATCTGGAGCGCGATCGCGCTGGTCGTGCAGATCGCCGTCTATTACATCGTCAAGATCCCGGTGCCGAACCTGTCGGCGCGGATCGCGGCCGGCGAACTCGCCGCCGCGATCTGGCTCGGATTGTCATCGCTGGCCGCGGGCGCGCTCAACGCCGCCTGCATGATCTACTGACCATGCCCGGCAAGCCCTCCCATGAATTCGGCAAGCGCAGACCGGTAGGCGCGCCGCTGATCACGCCGGCGCCGGTGAAACGCTCCGGGCATGTCGCGCTGTTGCTGATGGGCACGCTGGCGGTCGGCGGCGGCGCCTATGCGCTGATGCCGGGCGAGACCTGCCAGCAGACGCCGCCGGGAATGGCGGCGCCGACGGAATGCCAGCCGCGCGGGTCTTCATCCAGCAGCCACGGCGGCTCGGGCGGCGGTTCCTCGCGCAGCAGCTTCTTCTCGGGCAATTCTTCCTCGGGCGACTCTTCTGCGAGCCACTCGGGCTCCGGCGGTTCGGAATCAAGCTCGGGCGGCGTGCAACGCGGCGGCTTCGGTTCGTTTGCGCATTCCTTTGCCGCACACTTCTCCGGCGGCGGCTGAGTGCCCGCACGAAGCCGTGAAGCGGCGGGCTTTCGCTTGCGTCCGCTCGCGCAGGTGATGGAAACTGCCGGTCAACCGGAAAGATCCGGAAACGGGATCGCCACCATGAAACGCTCGCGCCGTGTGGTGCTGACATTGATGGGAAGTGCTGCGATCGGTGCGGTTTCGATGGGGCTGGCGCCGCGGCGGGATTGCGGGCCGGGGAATGAGGCCCTGCCCGGCCCCGACGGGCGGATGTATTGCCGCGCGACCTATCGCGGCTTTGGCGGCACACCAGGCAGATTGCATGGTCACGGTCATGGCGGGCACGCACATGGCGGCGGCTGATGCAGCGCATCGTCTGTCCTGAACGCGACGACTGGCGTGCGACCGCCGAAAGCACCGGCTTCGATTTTCACACCATCGACGGCGAGCGCTACTGGGACGAGCGCGCCTACTACGCGTTCACGCTCGACGAGATCGAACGCGGGATCGAGGCGCCCACCGCCGAAATCGACGCGATGTGCCTCGAACTGGTCGGCCACGCCATCGACGACGAGGACTATCTGCGCCGGCTGAAGATACCGGAAGCGTTCTGGCCGCTGATTTCGGCAAGCTGGCACCGCGACGACGGCAGCCTCTATGGCAGGCTGGATCTGAGTTTCGGCGCTCACGGCCCCGCAAAGCTGCTGGAATACAACGCCGACACGCCGACCTCGATCTTCGAGGCGGCCGTGTTCCAGTGGACCTGGCTCGAACAGGCGATCGAACGCAACATTATCCCGAAGCGCGCCGACCAGTTCAATTCGATCCATGAGCGCCTGATCGAGGCCTGGATCAAGCTCGGCGGCGCGCATCACCTGCATCTCGCGGGGATGACCGAGAATACCGAGGATGCGGGAACGCTCGCCTATCTCGAGGACACCGCCTCGCAGGCGGGACTAAAGACCACGCTGATCGATATCGAAGATATCGGGTTGCGCGACGACGGCCAGTTCGTCGACATCGACGACCGCGCCATCGAACTCGCCTTCAAGCTCTATCCCTGGGAGTGGATGTTCCACGATGCATTCGGCGCGAAGTTATTGAGCGCGCCGACGCGCTGGATCGAGCCGCCGTGGAAGGCCATCCTCTCCAACAAGGGCATTCTGCCGCTATTGTGGGAGATGTTTCCGAACCATCCCAATCTGCTACCCGCCTATTTCGAGGACGATCCGAACGCCGCGCGCCTCGGCAGCTCGTTCGTGCGCAAGCCGCTCTATTCGCGCGAAGGCGCCAATGTCGCGCTGGTCAGCGCCGGCACCACGCTGGTCGAGCAGGAAGGACCGTACGGCGCGGAGGGATTCATCCGGCAGGCGATGGCGCCGCTGCCGAACTTTGCCGATCAGTATCCGGTGCTCGGAAGCTGGCTGGTCGATCACGTGCCATGCGGCCTGTCGATCCGCGAGGACGAGAATCCGATCACCGGCAATACGTCGCGGTTCCTGCCGCACGCGATTCTGTAGACCGCCATCGATCAGTCGCCAAGAAACTTACCAGCCGCCCGGCCGACCGCGGCGGCGGCCAGCAAGCCGAGATAGGACGGCACGCCGATCAGGATTACGGCAAGCGGAAGCATTCCGAAATCTCCGCCACCTGGATGCACCGCCACCACACCGGCGAACAGCCCACCGAGCATCCATAGCGGTTGCCAAATGATGCCGTTGCGCGCCACCGCGCCTCCCACTGCCTGGGCCAGCAGCATCAAGGGCACGCCGAGCCGCCAGAACAAGGCCGTGTCCCATGCTTCACGAATTCGAAACGGCGCAGACGATTGCATTAACCCGGGCAAGACAGAGAATGCCGTCCAGACCGCGAAACCAACCAGCACCAGCAACAGTCCGGGAAGGAAGCGAATAGCGAGCGGCATGATCCAGTTCCATCACTTGTCTGGCGATGAGGCCAGACGGCGGCGCCTCGCGGAACCGTTGGTGCCGGCCTGGCCTTTGCCGCCGGTCAGCGTGCCGAAGCAACCGCCTTCAGCATTTGCGGCATCACCGTCGAGGCGCCGCCGCGCACAACCGGTGCTGCGTTCGAACAATAGAGTCCGCGCCGGTCCGGCAACGGCTTGAACGCGTTGGTGATGCCGACCACCGACTCGGCAGCACCCAGCGCCAGCACGCCGTCGGGCTCGATCATGCGCGACATGCGATCGAAGATGCTGACCTTGGTGGCCTGGTCGAAATAGATCAGCACGTTGCGGCAGAAGATGATGTCGAAAGTGCCGAGATGGGAGAAATCCTGCAGCAGATTGAGCTGGCGATACTGCACCATGCTGCGGATGTCGGCATTGAGCTGCCACAACTCGCCGCTCTGCGTGAAATATTTCACCAACATCTGGATCGGCAGGCCGCGCTGCACTTCAAACTGGCTGAACACGCCGGCTCGGGCTTTCTCCAGCACACCGTGCGAGAGGTCGGTCGCGATGATTTCAGTGCGCCAGCCCGACAGCATCGCCCCGGCTTCCTTCAGGCACATCGCGATCGAATACGGCTCCTGCCCGGTCGAGGCAGCCGCGCACCAGATCCGTAAAGTACGGCGGGCCGCGCGCGCCTGCACCAGCGCCGGAAGCACCGTCTCCTTCAGATGATCGAACGGCACCTTGTCGCGGAAGAAGAACGTCTCGTTGGTGGTCATCGCCTCGACCACTTCGGCGATCAGCGCCTCGGCGCCGCCCTTCATTATCGAAACCAGTTCGGGAATACCCTGCAGACCCGACCTGCGCGCCAGCGGCACGAGGCGGCTTTCCACCAGGTATTGCTTGTCAGCCGACAGGTCCAGTCCGGAACGCTCTTTCAGAAGCTTGCGCAGATACTCATAGTCCAGAGGCGTCACGAACGATCTCCCGAAAACAGTCGAACCAGTTTCGGCCCGATCTGATTGAGCGGAAGGATGGCGGCGCAAATGCCGGCATTGGCGGCGGCGCCCGGCATGCCCCACACCACGCTCGTCGCCTCGTCCTGGGCGATCACGCTGCCGCCGGCAGCAACAATGTCCTTGCCGCCGCGCATGCCGTCGGAACCCATGCCGGT
The DNA here is from genome assembly GCF_005937885.2 of Bradyrhizobium sp. KBS0727. NCBI lineage: Bacteria > Pseudomonadati > Pseudomonadota > Alphaproteobacteria > Hyphomicrobiales > Nitrobacteraceae > Bradyrhizobium > Bradyrhizobium sp. KBS0727. The sequence goes on from NZ_CP042176.1 coordinate 6,105,266, forward strand.
CAGGATCAACGACATGACACCGCCCTGCCAGACGTCGATCGCCGAGTTGAACAGCGGATCGACCGCGGGCTTGCAGAAGTTCACCGGCGGACCGTCATCAAGCGCGATCGCGGCGTCGGCGCCGTGGCGCACGACGCGCATGTGGCGGCCACCCGGCGCCAGATAAATCTGTCCGGCCTTGACGATCTCGCCGTCGACGGCTTCGCGGGCCGGACGGCGGCTCGAGCGCGCCAGATGCTCGGCGAGAATCGTGGTGAAGGTCGGCGGCATGTGCTGGGTGATCAGCACCGGAAAGCGGTCGATCACGGGACCGATTTCCGTGACCAGCGACATCAGGGCCTGTGGACCGCCGGTCGACGAGCCGATCAGGAGCACGCGCGGCGCCAGCATGCTGAATGGCCGGCGCATCAATTGCATTTGCGCCGCCGGTGCTGCCACCGGACGGGCCGCCGCCTCGCGCGCAAGAACCGGGGCCAAAGTCGGGCTCGCATGCGCGGTCGCCGATGCCGTGCGACGAACCTTGGCGCCGAGATGGCGGATCTTCTGAATCAGGTCGTGGTGAAAGGTTTCGGCCGCGGTGGCCTCGCGGGTGCTTTCCGGCTTCGGAATGTAGTCGGACGCGCCGAGCGAAAGCGCCTTGAAGCTGATCTCCGCGTTGCGGCGGGTCAGCGTCGACGCCATGATGATGATGAGGTCGCGCTTCTTCGCCAGCAGTCGCGGCAGCGCCGAGATGCCATCGAGGTCCGGCATTTCGATATCGAGCACGGCGACGTCAGGGTTGATGCGTTCGAGCTGGTTGACGGCGTCCAGGCCGGTGCGCAGGGAGGCGGCAACCTCCATGTCCGGCTCCGCGGCGATCCACCGCGAAATCATGCCGCGGATCACGACGGAGTCATCGACCACCATCACGCGCAGCTTTTCCTGCCGTGTCGACGTCGGGGCCGCAGGACTTGTCAACGCAATACTCATTACTTCACCAAGAACGCCAGGTACAAATTAACAAAACAAAGCCGGAGGCCGCTCGGCCGCCGGTCGCAAGAACAAGAATCAGATCAGGCCGACTTCCTGGAACTTCGCGGTGACGATGTCCTTGTCGAACGGCTTCATGATGTATTCGTTGGCGCCGGCATGCAGCGCGCGCGCGATGTGCGCGACGTCGTTCTCGGTGGTGCAGAACACCACCTTGGGGGCGTCGCCGCCGGGCATGCGGCGGAGATTGCCGAGAAATTCGTAGCCGTCCATGACCGGCATGTTCCAGTCGAGCAGCACCGCCTCGGGCATGGCGCGTTTGCACACCTCCAGCGCCTTCTCGCCATCCTCGGCTTCGATGATCTGGAAATCGAGACCTTCCAGAATGCGGCGCGCGACCTTTCGAATGACGCTTGAGTCATCGACGACCAGACATGTTCTCATTTTCGGCCTCTGCTTCTCACCAATCCCATAGAAAGGGACGTTTCCGTTCCAGGTTCGTTACGCAGCTTGCTTCTTATGCCGCCATCAGGTCAGGCACGATTTCGAGGACGCGATCGACGTCGAGGACGACCATGAGCTGGCCGTCGAGCCGGTGGACGCCGCCGGCGAGCTTGGCCATGCGGGGATCGAGGTTGACGGGGTTGTCCTCGCGGCCCTCGTCGGCGAGTCGGAGCACCTCGCCGATCTGGTCGATCAGAAGACCGTAGGACTCGCCGCGCAGGTCGACGCCGACCGCCATCGGCGGCTTGCCGTCCTCGTTCTTCGGCAAACCGAGCCGGGCGCGCATGTCGACCACGGTGACGATGCGGCCGCGCAGGTTGAGCACACCGGCGATCTCCGCCGACGACAGCGGCACCCGGGTCAGCCGTTCCGGCATGAACACGTCCTGGACGCGGGAGATCGGCAGGCCGAACAGCTGGCCGCCGATCACGGCGGTGACGTATTCGGCCACGGTGCCCTCGATGGTGTCGGTCTTGGTCGTTGTCATGTGCTTGCTTTCTTAAGCCGCCTGCCTGATCTCGGCCGCGGCGGTCTGTTCCTTCAGCGCCGCGATCAGGCCGGGACGGTCGAACTTGGCGACGTAGTCGTGGAAGCCGGCCTGCCGGCCGCGTTCGATCGCCGCCGGCGACACCATCGAGGACAATGCGATGATCGGCATCGAACTCAGGTGCTGGTCGGCCCGGATGGTCTCGGCAAACTCGAACCCGTTCATGTCGGGCATCTCGATGTCGGTCAGCACCACGTCGAAGGCCTGGCCCGAGCGCAGCGCGGTGAGGCCTTCCTGGGCGTTGGGGGCGACCCGGACCCGGTAGCCGGCGGCTTTCAGCACCGGCGCCAGCATGTTGCGGAAGAACGCGCTATCGTCGACCAGCAGCACCGACTGCGCCGACATCGAGGGCCGCATCTCCTTGCGCGAGAACCAGTCGGCGAACGCCATCGGCAGGAAGTGGCCGACGTCGATCACTTCGGTGGCCTGGCCCTTGATCACGGCCGAACCCAGGATGCCGGACTGCGAGCCCGCCACCTCGATGTGCAGCCGCTCCTCGACGATGTCGATGATCTCGTCGACCACCAGCCCCATCGAGCGGCCGTCGTCGGCGAACACCAGGATCGGCTGCGCGCCCGCGGTCCGGACCGTGACCCCGTCCATCTGCACCAGCGGCATCAACTGCTCGCGGTACTGCACCATGTAGCGGCCGTTACTGAGTTCGATCTTGTCGGTGGCGATCTCCTCCAGACGGGTCACCAACCCGAGCGGCACCGCCTTGGGCTGGTTCGAGCCGGCGCGGAACACCAACAGCGAGGTCAGCTGCTCGCCCGAGGAGGCGTGCGCGGCGGCATGCTCGTCGGCGAGCTCGCGGGAAGCGGAGCCGGCCGCACCCAGCGCCTTGGCAATGCCGTTGGGGTCGATGATCATGATCACCGCGCCGTCCCCCAGAATGGTGTTGCCGGAGAACATGTCGATGTGCCGCAGCTTGGTCGACATCGGCTTGACCACGATCTCTTCGGTGTGGAACACGCCGTCGACCACGATGCCGAACGTTTGACTGCCGACCTGCGTCACCACGATAAAACCGTTCTCGGGGTCGGACGAGGAGCCGTCGTCGATCTTCAAAAGCTTCTTCAGGTGCATCAGCGGCAACAGCTTGTTGCGCAGTCTGAGCACCGCGGTGTCCTTGATGCGCTCGATGCGGTGTTCGGAGTTGGCGCGGGCCCGCACCAGCTCGACCACCGACAGCTGCGGAATCGCAAAGCGGTCGCCGGCGGCTTCCACGATCAGGGCCGAGACGATGGCCAGGGTCAGCGGGATCTTGATGGTGACGCTGGAGCCTTCGCCGGCCACCGACTTGATGTCGATGGTGCCGCCGATCTGGTCGATATTGGTGCGCACCACGTCCATGCCGACGCCGCGGCCGGAGACCGAGGTGACGGCGGCCGCGGTCGAGAAGCCCGGCGCGAAGATGAACTTGTGGATCTGGGCTTCGGTCATCTTCTCCAGATCGGACTCCGAGACCAGACCGTTCTGAATGGCCTTGGCCTTGATCCGCTCGGTGTTGAGGCCGCGGCCGTTGTCGGCGATGCAGATGATGATGTGGCCGCCTTCATGGTAGGCGGAGAGCCGGATGGTGCCCTGCTCGGGCTTGCCGCTGGCCAAGCGCTCGGCCGGCGTCTCCAGGCCGTGGTCGGCGGAGTTGCGCACCATGTGGGTCAAGGGATCCTTGATCAGGTCGAGCACCTGGCGGTCGAGTTCGGTGTCGGCGCCGTGCATCTCCAGTTCGATCTGCTTGCCGAGTTCGCCGGAGAGGTCGCGGACGATGCGGGGCAGCTTCTGCCAGGCATTGCCGATCGGCTGCATCCGCGTCTTCATGACGCCTTCCTGCAGTTCGGCGGTGACGTTGGAGAGCCGCTGCAGCGGCACCTTGAACTCGGTGTCCTCGTTGCGGCGGGAGATCTCCAGGAGCTGGTTGCGGGTCAGCACCAGCTCGGAGACCATGGTCATCAGGTGTTCCAGCGTGTCGACGTTGACGCGGATCGACTGGTTGGCGATCTTGTCGGCTTCCTGGACATCGGCCTCGGCGACGATCGGCTTCTTTAGCGGCTTGGCTTTCGCGCGCGGCCCGGGGGCGGCTTCCGGCTCGGCGGCGGGGGCGGCCTTGACGACGGGTGCAAGCGCGGGCGCGACCGGCGCGACTTCAATCTCGGTCTCGCGGAAGGCGCGCTCGAGGTCGTCGAGCGAGACTTCGCCGGGGCGCAACGGACGTTCCAGCACCTGCTCGACCAAAGTGCCAGCTACGCTGGTCACGGGCGTGCCCTGCGCGACCGCGGGCGCTGTCGGCGCCACCGGAGGGGCGGCGACCACGGGTACCGGTGCGGCGGCAACTTCGGCAACCGCATGCGCGGCGCCTTCGGCCATCTCGTGCAGTTTCTCGATCAGGTCTTCGTCGGTGCCCTCGGGCTCGGTCTCGGTGGCCTCGAGGCCGGCGAGGATTTCCTTGATGCGGTCGATCGAGGACAGGATCAGCGTCACGGCGCCGGCCGTCACCGGCATGCCGTCGCGGAATTTGCCCATCAAGGTCTCGCCGGCATGGGCCAGCGCTTCGAGACGCGGCAGCCCTAAGAAGCCGCAGGTGCCCTTGATGGTGTGAACCAGGCGGAAGATGTTATCCAGGATCTTGGCGTCGGTCGGATCCTGCTCGAACCGCACCAACTGATTGTCGACCGTATCCAGGCTCTCGCTGGTCTCGGTCAGGAACTCCCGCAACAAATCATCCATGAAACTGGCCTTGGTACGCACCGGCACGCGACATCGACGTGCCTCGACGGAACTTGGCCAGCTTCTATGCAAAGCGTTTAATATTGGTTGAGCAAATGGAAAAGAACGGGCTCAACAAAGAGATAAGACCGCGGCAAGGAATTCCGCGGCCTGTCGTCAACCTTTGATTAACAAATTGGCGCGGGTCTAGGCGGCGGTCACGACCACCTTTTCGCCATCGAGCGCCAGCGTCACGCTCAACCCGCAGGCCTGGGCCAAGAGCCGTGTATAGTAAGGCTGCACCGCATGCGCATCGATCGACGCGGTCGAACTGGCGCTGACCAGATCGGCGATATTCTGCGGCACGCGGGCATTGAGACCGGCGGACGTCACGCGAAAGCTCATGGTCTCGCCGTCGCCGATCGGGTCGATCGTCAGCGTACCGCCGCGCGGGATGGTCTGCTGGGCAATGATCAGCATGTTCAGGAGCAGCTTGACGCGATTCTTCGGCAGCAGCACGCGCGGCAGATTCCAGCTGATGGTGATCTTGCCGTCCTCGATGTGGCCCCGCGCCATGTTCTGGGCGTCGCCGAGATCGATCTGCGCACCCGCCGATCCCGCCGCGCCAAAGGCCAAACGGCAGAACTGCAACCGCGCCGAAGCGGTCTTGGCGCTCTTGCGGATCAAATCGAGCGCGAAATCGCGATCTTCGGGCTTCGGATTGTCGTCGAGAACCTCAAGCCCATTGACGATGGCACCAACTGGACTGATGAGATCGTGACAGACCCGCGAACACAACAGTGCCGCAAGTTCGAGGGCATCGGGAGCCGGACCGGGAGACGAAGTGCCAGACATCATATGTTCCTGGAAAACCGCTGGAGTCGCGGACAGTTACGAATCACGCATGCGAGCTGGCTTGATACACTGCGCAGCCGCATGCTGCCAGCACGGGGCGACCGCAGGGGCGGAGGACGTACAGCAAATGGGCGCCGCTCATGAATGAGGCACATCCGCTTGTCGGCGATGGCGAGGCCGCTGCCGCCCTGATCGAACCGCTGACCGACCTGGTGATGGCGGCCGGCGCCGCAATTCTGGCCGTCAACCGTTCCGCCATGAAGGTCGACGGCAAGAGCGACGGATCGCCGGTAACGGAGGCCGATCTCGCGGCCGACCGCATCATCGCCGAAGGCCTGGCGCGGCTGGCCCCTCACATACCCTCGCTTTCCGAGGAGCGCGCCCGAGAGGCGCGGTTGCCCTTTGAGGACAGCTTCTTCCTGATCGATCCGCTCGACGGTACCAAGGAATTCGTCGCCGGCCGCAACGAATTCACCGTCAACCTGGCACTGGTGACCCGTGGCACGCCGCTGCTCGGGATCGTCAGCGCGCCTGCGCTGGGGCTGATCTGGCGCGGCATCGTCGGTCGTGGCGCCGAGCGGATAACGCTTCGCGCCAACGCGCCCCTGGTGGAACCGATTCACACCCGCCCCTGCCCGGCGCGTGGCGCGCCGTGGACGGTTGCGGTCAGCCGCTCCCATGGCGATGCCAGGACCGAAGCCTTTATTGCGGGACGGCCGGGCGCGGTGCGGTCCGAGCTCGGTTCGGCGGTCAAATTCGGCCGGGTGGCCGAAGGCCTGGTCGATATGTATCCCCGCCTGTCGCCGACCTGCGAATGGGATGTCGGGGCCGGCCATGCCGTGGTCACCGCGGCCGGCGGCAAGATCACGGATTCAAACGGCGCCGCCCTGAAGTTCGGGGCCGGGCGCGAGGATTTCATCATTCCCGAGTTCATCGCCTGGGGCGATCCTGACGCGGCGGTTTGAATGCCTCCTTGTAGCCCGGGTGAGCGAAGCGACACCCGGGAACGGGTGGTCAACTCGCGGCAGTTTTCAATTGGTCATGCACTGTCCCCGGATTTCGCGGAGCCTGTCATCGGGCGCGCATTCGCGCGACCCGTTGGCTCATCCGGGCTACAAAAGCCGGCCTACTGCGCGAGCCCCTCTTCCAGCGCCGGCCAGCGGCCGGTTGCTTCTCGCAGGAAGCGCGCCGGGTTCGCCGCGAAGGCGTTGCGGCTCTCCTCGCGGCCGAACAGATAGAGCCGCTGGTCGACGATCAGCCAGATGCGTGGGTTGCCGGCATAGGTCACCCCTCGCCCCACATCGACCGGATCGTAACCGCCGAACTGGGGACCGTAGACCTCAGGATGGGAGACAAAAGAGGCCCGGTTGCCCTCGTTGCGGAAGCGCCAGACCGCACCGGACTCGGCGGCCTCGAAATCGGGCAGTCCCTGGGTGGCCAGCTGGTCGGTGAAATAGGCCACGGGGTCAAAACCCTCGATCGCCAGGCCGGAATAGCGGTTCACCACCACCCGTTCGGTGGTTGTGGCATAAGCGGCGAAACCGACGCTGAAAGCCGCGAAAAAGCCCACCAACAAGGCAAAAAAGGCCATCCCGGGGCGCCAACCGTATCTTTCCTGCCGTTGTGCCGTCATAGTTGGTACCGATAACAATCGAGTCGAGGGGACACTGGACGCAACCTAAAGCCGTGCTTGTTGGTGTCAGGTTAAGGAACGGCGGCCAGAATTTCGATACCAGGGGTTCTTTGATGATTTTTGCTTCACGCCTTGCCGCGGTGACGTTCGCCGCGTTGATGTGCTGGACTGTGCCGGCTTCGGCGCAACAGGCGCAACCTTTGCCGCCGCCGCAGCAGGGCCCCGCGACCTTCGGGCCCGACGAGTTGGTCAATGCCGGGCACAAGTTCTTCGGCAACGTCTCGCGTGGCCTTGCCTCGGTCATCGAGCGCGCGGTCAGCCAATGGGGCCTGCCCAACGGCTACGTGCTCGGCGAGGAAGGCAGCGGCGCTTTTGTCGCCGGGCTGCGTTACGGCGAAGGCACGCTCTACACCAAGAACGCCGGCGACCTCAGGGTGTACTGGCAGGGACCGTCGGTCGGCTTCGACTGGGGCGGCGACGGCGCGCGCACCATGACGCTGGTCTACAACCTGCCGGCCACCAACGCGATCTATCAGCGCTTCGTCGGCATCGACGGCTCCGCCTATATCATCGGCGGTTTCGGCATGACCGCGCTGACCGCCAACAACATCGTGCTGGTTCCGATCCGCTCCGGTATCGGACTTCGGCTCGGCGCCAATGTCGGCTATCTCAAATATACCCCGCGCGCGACCTGGAACCCGTTCTGAGCCTGTTGCGAACGCTACGCCCGGCACCGACATGTGTTGAGCCGGCGGATTCAGGTTAACGCGCCATTGGGCTGGCCTTGGGCCGGTCCGCCATGGCATTGTGATTAACAATTCCTTTTTGCTGTGGAGTAACCATCCATGATCGAACCGATCATGTATCTGGCGATCGGTTTTCTGGTCTCGATGCTGTTTGGCCTGATGATCGTGCCGCTGGTGCATAACCGCGCGGTGCGGCTGACGACCCGGCGGCTCGAAGCGGCGACCCCGCTGTCGATGGCCGAGATCCAGGCCGACAAGGACCAGTTGCGCGCGGAATTCGCGATGTCGGCGCGGCGGCTCGAGATGAGCGTCGATCAGCTCCGCAACAAGACCACCAGCCAGCTCGCCGAACTCGGCAAGAAATCCGATGCGATCAATCGCATGAAGATCGAGCTCGGCGAAAAGAACGCCACCATCTTCTCGCTCGAAGCGCGCGAGAAGGCGGTCAAGGAGCAGTTGCGCGCCACCGAAGAGGAATTCGCGGCCAAGACCGAAATGCTGCGCGGCGCCGAAGCGGCGCTGACCGACAAGCAGGCCGAACTCGCCAAGATCAACCATGAATTGTCCGACCGTTCGATGATGGCGGATAGCCGCCAGGTCGAACTGGTCGCGGTGCGCACGCAGATCGAGGAACTCAAGGGCCGCGTCGGCGATGCCGAAAAGGAATTTTCGACGACGCAAGCCCGGCTCGCGCAGGAACGAACCGAATCCGAAAATGTGACGCGCGAACTGACCGATGCGCGCGGGCGCGTCGAAAACCTGAGCCAGCGCGTCACTGATCTGGACCGGCAACTGATCGTCCAGGTCAAGGAAGCCGAGATGCTCGGCAACCGCGTCGCCGATCTGGAAGGCCGCCTCGCCACCCAGGGCAAGCTCCTGGCCGAACGCGAATACGAAAACAACCAGCTCAAGCAGACCAACGCGGCCGCCGAGCGCATCATGATGGACCTTCGCAACGAGGTCGCGACGGCGTCGTCGAGCGGCGCCAGTTCGGCGGCGATCGAGAAACTGCGCTCTGAGAAGGCCGCCGTCGAGGAGCAGCTCCGTGTCGCGCGCGACGAACGCGCCAAGCTGCAGCGCGACATCAACGCGATCCAGCAGCAGGCCGAAAGCTCCTGGGCCACCGAGCGCATGGAAAATGCGCTGCTGCGCGAGCGCATCAACGACATCGCCGCCGAGGTCGCCAAGCTCGCGATGCAGCTCGAGGGGCCGAATTCGGCGATCGAGGCCATGCTGGCCGCGGAACCGGCGGCCCCCAAGACCCCGGCCAAGCCCGCCAACGACATCGCCGGAAACAGGGCTGCCGTCCCCGTGGGTCCTTCCGAAGGCGGCGGGACACTGGCCGAACGCATCCGGGCGCTGCAATCCCACGCCTCCCGCGCCCGCCAGCAGGGGGCGTAATTCCGCGGCCCTTTTGTTTTGACGCGTTTTCTTCACGCGAGCCGGTACCCACCTCGCTCGAAAACGCTAGGCCAGGGCGACTGTTCGCTTGACACCATGGGCCCGCAAAACGTAAATCGCGGGCTCTGACGGCCCTCATTTCGGGCCAAATTCCCGGACGCATAGCTCAGCGGGAGAGCGTTCCCTTCACACGGGAGAGGTCCAAGGTTCGATCCCTTGTGCGTCCACCATCAATACCTCTGAATCTCCTTCCTATTCCTGATAGCCGCGTACTTCCGACTTATCGGCAAAGGCGCTGAGGTGGCGCGCACCAGCTTCTCAAGCGCTTTGGCGGCATCCTTCAGGTAGTCGGGCCGCCGTTCAACGAGGATGGAGGCAATGGAGGGCGCTAAGCCCCTATCATCCAATACAGTTGCCCTTGGTCGTCCTTTGTCTCTTTAAGGAAGCGGTCTTTTGCCGACCGATCCCGTAGGACGTAGAAGATATCTTGAAGGACTTCCCGGGCGCTTGCGACGTACCCGTGACCCAACGTGGTCAAATCAGCATTCGTCACGTTAACGGTTTCAATGCCGGCAACCAACATGACTGGTGGCAACAGACCCGCGCGCGGGTACGAATGCAGCCATTCCGCAGCTTCCACGGCGCGGTCTCTCGATGAAACGTACATCGTTGTCCGCCGAGCAATCTTGGAATACGCCGCGCATAGGTTTTTGAATGTTCTGGCATCAACGTCAGCAGCGGCGAGAATGATTTGGTCGAACGGCACTGACGTTCGCGCCTGCGCTGATGATGCTATATTGTTCACGGCTCGCAGAACGCCACGGTTGCCCATGCTGTGCGCGATGATATGAACCCTGGCGGCTCCAGACTTTTCGGCGAAGTCGGCTAGGAATTTGGTTATTGCGGGTTCACTGGCTTCGATGGTGGCCTCATCGGCCGGATAACCCTCAACGTTTCCTTTCGAAGGCCAACTAAAGAACGCCATCGCCCCTTTGATGCCTAGGTCATATCCAATCTGGGCTGCTCGAAGGGCCGCATCCTGAAAGCTGACATTGTAACCGTGGATGAAGACGACGGCGTCTCTCTCGCTCACGTCAATTGTCTCAAGCTGTGAGGCAATACGCTTCCAAAACTCTTCGTCCAAAACTTCTTGGTTTCTGACAATGGTCAGGCGGTCATCAATCCCCGTAAACCAGCGGCGAATAAGCGATGAGCCGAGAGAACCCAATTTGTGAGACTTCGGAATGTTCACTTCGCAGAAGCCGTATTGGACAGCATCTACCTGTTCGGAAGTAAATCCCTTGGATAGGTCCCTTTGGTCATTGGGCGCGCGATTGGTGCCATACCAGACTTTGTAGGCGTGGATGACGTCGAGCTCTTTTCGTGCCTCCACATCTTCCCGATAAGAAGGCTTCGGTTCGGACGCTTGTATTGGTACTCTTAGTTCGTCTTGGGATTGTAGTTTGAGTACCAAAATCTTATTCAAATCTTGCAGCGACTTGGATGCCTCAACATCTTTTGGCGTTAAAGCAATTTTCAATCCCTCCATTCGAAGGCCTTGATTAACCAGGACAGCAAACTGACGCCAACGCTGTCCATCGAGAATTCCAGCCCTGAGGTTTGTGGATGGGTTGACTGAAGCGTCCGACCCAAGAAACCGTTGCAGTTCGAAAATCAGAATTCGAAGAATTATGTTTTGGTCTAAGCGTACAGGCGGCATGGCGGGCTCACCGTCAAATCGAAAACCTAAGCTCTAGCCGACATCGAACGGCCTAACAACCATCCGTTGAGCAATTCAACGGCCCTGAACTTGTTAGTGGCTACTTATGTTCAGCACACCTATGACGATGCTAAGCTAAGCACGTGGCCGGCGGACGAACCTATGCCGCCAAAACCATATTCATTCCCCGACTCGTCATCCTTGCAGCACTGCCGCAGCAGATCCAACGTCGCTGAAGCCTGCTCCGACTACTTCCTGGCATCGACCGCTGCAAAAGCCGCCTTCCATTTCTCGACATCGGCACGAATGAAATCGGCAAACTCTTTCGGCGTGCTGCCAACCGGATCGGTACCTTGCAACTTCAGAGCTCTCTGGACTTCCTCGTCCTTCAACGCCTCATTTGCCGCGATTGAAAGCCGATCGATGATGGCCGATGGCGTTCCGGCCGGGGCAAGAAGACCGATCCAGACTCCCGCGTCGTATTCACTCATTCCCGCTTCGGCAAGGGTTGGTACGTTCGGCATGATGGTCGCGCGCCTCGGTTGGGCGACGGCGAAGGCTTTCAGCTTTCCGGCCTCGACATGCGGCGCAAGCGTTGCCGCCACATTGAACATCAGCGTGATGCGCCCGGCGAGCAGATCGCTGACGGCCTGATTGCTTCCGCCCTGGTAGGGCACGATCACGACGCTGGTGCCGGCCTTTTGGTTGAACAACTCCGCGGCCATATGGCTGGCCGTCCCCGCGCCCGACGAGCCGAAAGTGAGCGTTTCCGGTCTGCTCTTCGCCAGCGCGATCAGCTCGCTCAGGTTTGAAGCCGGCACCGAGGGATGCGCCACGAGCACATTGGGCACGACGCCGAGAAGGGCAATCGGCGCGAGCATCTTGCCAAGGTCGAAACTGGATTTTGTTTGCGCCGGGTTGAGCGTGTTGGCGATCGTCGCCGTGAACAGCGCATATCCATCGGCCGGCGCTCGCGCGACGGCCTCGGCGCCGATCATGCTGCTGTTTCCTGCCCGATTTTCGATGATGACGGGCTGGCCGAGCTTGGTCTCCATCCGCTTGCTGACGAGGCGCGTGAGGATGTCGGCCGCGGAGCCCGGTCCAAAGCCGACGACAATCTTGATGGGTTGTGTCGGATAGTTTTCCGCCGCGGCGTCGCCACCGGCCACAACAGCCACTGTCATGGCCAGGCACAGTCCCGCGGTCTTGAGTAGATCGCTAAACATCACTCCCCCCTTACGCGCCAACTCCTTACGCGCCAAGCATTCGCTTGTCGTTTTCTTGACGGCCACAAACAACGGCCATACAGATCGATCATCATTCTATTTTTTATTGCCGATCGGGTTCACTGTAGCTCGGCCGCGGACGAAGGGAAATCACTATGCGTTCAGACTCCTCCCGCCGATCGCGCGGTGCACAAAAAATCGGCGAGGTTCTCGGTCAGACGCCGGAACAGGTCGAGCGATCACTCGGCGATGTTGCGCCGCAACTCGCGACCTACGTGCTCGAGACGATCTATGGCGAAGTCTACCAAAGCCCGACACTTGATTTGCGCACGAGACAGATCGTGACCGTCGCAGCACTAGCGACGCTTGGGACGGCGGCGCCGCAGCTCCGAACGCATATTGGCGGAGCCCTTCGATGTGGCGTGACGCGGGACGAACTGGTCGAAATCATGATGCAGCTCGCGCCTTTTGCCGGCGTCGCGGCCGCCATCAACGGCGTCGCGGCCTGCCGCGAGGTTTTCGCGGCCGCCGATAAGTCCTGAGCGCGGGATCGAACAATCACCACGGGAGTGGGCTGGAATGGTTTGGCATACGACGATCGGTAACGGCCCGACGAAAGTCCTGGTCATCCATGGGTGGTTTTGGGATCACCGGGTATTTACCCCGATGTTCGATGCGCTCGACCGCGACCTTTACACCTACGCCTTTATGGATATCCGCGGTTATGGCCATTCGCGCGACATCGCCGGCGCATTCTCCATCAGCGAGGTCGCCGCGGATGCTATCGCGCTCGCCGACCAGCTTGGCTGGCAGGAATTTCACGTGGTCGGCCATTCCATGGGCGGCAAGGCGGTTCAGAAGATCGCGATGGACGCCCCGGCGCGGATAAGATCCGTGGTCGCCGTGACGCCGGTGCCAGCCTCGGCCTTGCCTTTTGACGACGAGGTATTCGGCTTCTTCGCGTCGGCATGCGAACGCGACGCTGCCGCACTGGCCATCATGGGCGATTCGCTCGGCAATCGCGTCTCGGCAATCTGGCTGCAGCTGATGCTCCGACGCGCACGGGAGACCGCTACGCCCGCAGCGTTCAAAAATTATATGCAGTCGTTCATCAGAGACGACTACTCGGCGATGGCAAACAAGGTCACAGCACCGATGCTGGTGCTCTATGGCGAGCACGACAACGGCGTCAGTGAAGCCATGGTGAAGGCTGTCTATCCGGGCCTCTATCCGCACGCCGAGATCGAGAAGATCGGCAATTGCGGACACTACCCGATGCAGGAAACGCCGATCATCCTCGCAACCAGGATTCAGACGTTTCTTTCTCAAAGCACCGCAAGCTGAGAACATAGTGGAACGATCGTTCCGTTACGCACCTCGGACATTTGCTTGCCTCCCGGATCCGGTCGGCCCAACACCGCCCGCCTCACAAAATTCCGAAAACTTCCCGCTCCGCCTGGCCGCTCCGGGGCTTTTATTTGTGCCCTTCCTCCGCTAGCCTCCCGGCTTTCAGCATCCGATTTTGGGGGGAATTTGATGCGCCATCGGACTAATTACCTGCGCAGGTTGCAGCCATGGTCGATCGCGACCTTCGCGGCCGCGATCGCGGCGGTGGTGTTTGCGGCCACCATGCAGGAGATCGTGGCGACCTTCGGCATCACGCCTTACTTCGCCGGCTTCATTCCTGCGATCCTGGTGGTGAGCCTCGTCGGCGGCGCGCCGGCCGGCACCTTTGCGGCCATCCTCACCATTCCGGTGGTGTGGTGGGCGTTCATGCCGCCACACTTCGAGTTCAATCCGCTGACCGCCGACGACTACGACCGGTTCGCCATCTTCGTGCTGGTCAGTGCACTGGTGATCTGCTTTTCCCACCTCTATCGGGAAGCGCGCATCCTGATGCGGAAATAGCGGCCGATGCGCTATCCGAAACTCGCCGTGACAATCACCAGCCTCGCCGGCGGCGCGGTCGGATTGCTGGCGCCGATCGGCGTCGTCAAATGGCTGCTGCGGACCGAGCCGGAAGACGCCGGCATCCTGACGCTGTTTTTCCTGCCGGTATGGTGCCTGCTGGTGGTCGCGGGCCTGCTGATCGGCCGCCGTCTCGGGCTATCGATGTCAGGCGGCAAGCGCATGCATCTCAAGACCTGACGCTTGTCGCTCGGCTTCCGCGGTAAGCGTGAAGCCGAGTGCGCGATCGTCGCTGGTTCATGCGCAGGCCTGCAGGAGACGGGTGCTCTCGGCGGGCGCGAGATGCTCATGGTCGCGGACGATGATGGTGACCTGCCAGCCTTCGCTGGCCCACACCCGCGCCTTGGCAAGCGCCATCAGTGAACTCGCCCTGTCCATCCTGACGGTCTCGTTTCCGCGTTCTGCGACGATCCTGTAGGTCATGATATCCCCTTACGCACTCAACGATGCCAGGAGATGTTTGACGGCGGCTTTGGCCGCAGTTTGCCGACAATTTGTCCAATCGGCGGCAAGATGCGGCGGACTGAGGCACGCTGGAGGCCCTCACTCCGCGCTCAAACCCGCCTCCTTCAGCCGTCCGGCAAACCAGTTCGACAAGGCCTCGTCCTTGACGCCGCTGGTATAGACTTCCGACATCGCGACCTGCTTCTTGCCGAGCGTCACAAATACGCCGATCCAGTAGGCAAACCACAGATGCGGGTCGGTCAGCGCCCGCAGCTTGTGCTGGTCGTGCTCGACCGGCTGGTGATTGCCTGACTTGCGGACCTCGATCGCGAGAAGATTGTTGGGGATCGCGCGCTGGTGCACGACGATGTCGGGATAAACCGATTTTCCGAGGTGATCGTCGGTCGAGATGATGGTGCCGTGCGGCAGCCGCAGCGTGCGGTCGCCGAGCCGGTCGTAGCCGCAGTCGACCTCCCAGCCCGGGAACTCCTTTTCGACATGCACCGCCACCCGGTGTGTCAGCGTGTGCTCGCCGAGATCCTTTTCGAGCAGAAACGTCTCGCGCGCGTAGAATTCATGGAGTGCCGTGACGACCTTGTTGAGTTCGGTCTGCATGACGCCTCCACTGCGCGAGCGGGACGCCCGCCCCTCACATCTGCACTTCGATCAGCCACGGGCCCGGCTCGGCGATGGCTTCCGCCAGTGCCTTGTTGAAATCGTCGACATTGGCGACCGAGCGGCCCGGCACGCCCATGCCCTTGGCGAGCGCGACGAAGTCGAGGTCGGGACGGTTGATCTTGAGCATGTCGAGCGCACGCTGTCCCGGCTCGCCGGCACCGACGCCGTCGAATTCGCCACGCAGAATCTGGTAGATCTTATTAGCGAATACAATCGTGACGACGTTGAGGCCTTCGCGCGCCTGGGTCCACAGCGATTGCAGCGTGTACATCGCGCTGCCGTCGCCGACCATGCAGATCACCTTGCGGTCCGGGCAGGCCACCGCGGCGCCGGTCGCGACCGGGGTCGAGAAGCCGATCGAGCCGCCCATGTTCTGCAGCCAGTCGTGCGGGGCCGCCGCCGCCGTCGGCGGAAAGAAGCCGCGGCCGGTGGTGATGGATTCGTCCACTACAATGGCGTTTTCCGGGATCGCCATCGCGATCGCCTGCGCGATCGAGGCGTGCGTCAGCGCACCCGTCGGCGTGGCAATCTCGACCAGCTTCTGCGGCTGGCGGTCCTGCGGCTTGGCGCCGAGCGCGGACGCCAGCGCTTCCAGTGCCGCGACCGAGTTCTCGGCGCCGGACGTCATGCGGTGCACCTCGCAGCCATCGGGCTTCAGCATGCTCGGCTTGTTCGGATAGGCGAAGAACGCGACGGGATCGTTGGCCTCGACCAGGATGATGTTCTTGAAGTCCTTCAGGATCGGCAGCGCCTGCTCGATCACATACGGAATGCGGTCGATCGCAAACCGGCCCTTGCCGCGCGCCATGCGCGGATTGTAGGTCTGGCCCATCACCTTGCAGCCGGTCTTGCCGGCGATCTGCGCCGCCAGCGCCAACCCCTGTTCGGTCAAGGCGCTGCCGGTCATCAGCAGCAGCGTTTGGCCGCCACCGCTGCGCAGCACCTTGGCGGCGTTGTCGATGGCTGCAGAGGAATAATTCGCGCGCTGGCTTTCCGCCGGGACCTGGGCGATGCCGTCGGCCTCGTTCCAGGCGGTGTCGGCGGGCAGGATCAGGGTGGCGATCTGCGCCGGCGCGCTCTTTGCCGCGGCGATCGCAGCCGCACCGTCGGTAGCAACCGATTTCGCGTCCGGCGAGGTCCGTACCCAGGCCGACATCGGTCGCGCCAGTCCCTCGATATCCGAGGTCAGCGGCGCGTTGAAACCGATATGGTAGGTGGCGTGCTGGCCGACGATGTTGACGATGCCGGAATTGGCCTTCTTGGCGTTGTGCAGGTTGGCAAGGCCGTTGGCGAGGCCGGGCCCGAGATGCAGCAGCGTCGAAGCCGGCGAGCCCTTCATGCGGTAATAGCCGTCGGCGGCGCCGGTCACGACGCCCTCGAACAGGCCGAGCACGCAGCGCATGCCGTCGACCCGGTCCAGCGCGGCGACGAAGTGCATCTCCGAGGTGCCGGGGTTGGCGAAGCAGACGTCGACGCCCCCTGCGACCAATGTCCGCACCAGACTTTCCGCACCGTTCATGGTCTCGCTCCCATTCGCATTGTTCTGTAAGGGTCGCGAAGATCAATCATTGTTCGCGCGTTTCGTCAAAGGTTTAGGGCACAATGCAGCTATCGCCTGCGGCGTGTTGCCTTTTTTAACCGCGGTGTCCGAAAATGCCGCGCTCACGGCCTCGTTGCTTGCGAAAGCATGGTAATTATGGCCTGTCTCGAGTTACCGATTTGATATTTTCGCGAGAAAAAAAATGACCCGGGTTCTGGCTTTGCTGGTTGCGGCGGTGACGATGCTGGCTGCGGCCGGCCAGGCGCAAGCCCAGGGCTTCGACCTGCGCGACATCATGGGCGGCGGCCCCAATTTCTTCAGCGGCGGCGGCGGCGGATCAAGCCCGATCCCGCGCACGACCGTGAACTTTACCGGCAACTACGCGCCCGGCACCATTTTAATCAGCACGTCGGAACGGCGGCTCTATCTCGTGCTCGCCAACGGCCAGGCGCTGCGTTACGGCATCGGCGTCGGCCGCGACGGCTTCCGCTGGAGCGGCACCCACCGCATTACCGCGAAGAAGGAATGGCCGAGCTGGACCCCGCCGTCGCAGATGCTGGCGCGGCGGCCCGACCTGCCGCGTCACATGGCCGGCGGCATCGACAATCCGCTCGGCGCCCGCGCGATGTATCTCGGATCGACGCTGTATCGCATCCATGGCTCCAACGAGCCCGAGACGATCGGACAGGCGGTATCGTCGGGATGCTTCCGCATGACCAACGACGACGTCACCGACCTCTATAGCCGGGTCTCCGTCGGCACCACCGTCATCGTCAAGAACTGAGCCGACCGAAACGCCGGAACCCCGGCACCGCTCCTGCGCGCAACTGTCGGATCATGCCTTCTGATCATGCCTTGCACGCCTCCTCCGATTGCGGCAGCGTCGCCGTCATGCGCACGCCCCGCCGATCCCGCTATCTGGCAACCCTCGCGGCCGCTCTGACCGCGATCGCGCTTGGCGACATCTTGCCGCAGCCCGCCGCCGCGGCCGATATTCCCGCCATCGCCCAGCGTCAGCGCACCGAGAAGAAGATCTTCACCGACGGCGAGATCGTCGAAGGCTTTCTCAAGACCGCGTTCGGCGCCGAATACCATCTCGCCGGCCGCGTCGACCGCATCCGCAAATACGACATGCCGGTGCGGGTGTTCGCCGACGGCAACCGTCCCGACCGCAAGGCCCAGCTCGCCAAGATCGTCGCCGATATCGCCGCCAAGGTTCAGCACCTCGACATCGCCATGGCCGCGAGCAACGACGACGCCAACGTGCTGGTCAAGCTGGTGCGCGACCGCGACCTCAATCGCACCATCGCGACCTTCTACGGCAGCGAACGGGCCCGCGAGATCCGCTCGTCGCTCGATCCGCAATGCCTGTCGGGTTTTCGCAAGAACGAGAAATTCGAGATCGAACATTCCGACGTGATCCTCACCGTCGACAATGGCGACTTCGTCTTCTTCGATTGCGGCTATGAGGAGTTGCTGCAGTCGCTGGGACCGATCAACGATACCTCGACGGTGCCCTGGACCATGTTCAACGACAATGTTTCGATGGGCTATTTCGACGTCTACGACCAGTACATCCTGAACCTGCTCTACGATCCCAGGATCAAGGCCGGCATGACCGTGCAGGACGTCAAGGACGTGCTGCCCGGCGTGCTCGCCGACGTGCGCAATTGGGTGCGCACGGTCAACAATCTGCCGGAGTGACACCCCGCTGATCGGCCACGGCCGATAACAACGCAGGGTTTCATTCACAAAATGTTGTGACCTTTAAGAGTATTATTTGTATATGAGCATTTCACATGAACGAACTGCCACGAACCCAGGCCCTGCGCTGCTTCATCACGATAGCCCGTGAAGGTTCGGTTTCACGCGCAGCGACCTTGCTCAACCTGACCCAGCCTGCCGTCAGCCTGCAGCTCAAGGGCCTGGAAGAAAGCATCGGCCTGCAACTCTTCAACCGGACGCCCGGCGGCTTTACCCTCACCGAAGCCGGCGTCGCCTTGCTTCCGCTGGCGCACAAGGCGGTGTCGGCTTCATCGGATTTCAGGACGACGGCGGCCTCGCTGCGCGAGCAGCTACGGGGAACATTGCGCGTCGGCACCATCCTCGAGCCCGAGTTCATCCGGCTCGGACCGTTCGTGCGCAGCCTCACTGCCTCGCGGCAGAAGACCGAAGTCTTCCTGCGCCATGGCATGAGCGACGACGTGCTGACGCAGATCGGCAAGGGCGAGCTCGACGTCGGATACTATATCGACGCGCCGCCTCCGGCGCCCCCGCCGTTTTCCGAGCGCACCATCGGCGACGGAAAATTCCAGCTCGCGCCATTGACGAGCTACGACTACCGCGTGATCGCGCCTCTGGCATGGAGCGACCAGGTTCTGGGCAAGGACTGGGCCGACCTCGCCGATCTGCCATGGCTCGCAACACCGCTCCATTCGGCGCACCGGCGGCTCACGGACGATATCTTCCGTCCGCTGGGCGCGCTGCCGAAGCGCGTGGCGTTCACCGACCAGGAAGAGGCGGTGATCGACTTCGTCGAATCCGGCATCTGTCTCGGCCTTGCCCGCGACGGCCTTTTGGATCGCGTCACGCGCAAGCGGGAGTTCGTCATTGCCGACAAGGTGGCGCTGACCTGCGACCTCTCCTTTGCCTGTCTCGCGTCGCGGCGTCATGAAGACATGATCGCGCACGCCTTTTCCGCGATGCAGGCGGTGTGGGATTTGACGCCATCCCGCACGCCGCCGGCGCCGGTCGCAGCGGCGAGATCGCGCAAGGGCGCGGCGCGCTGACGCCGTTCCAAGCCTGGTGATCCCAGCCTGTGCTATGTCCGCTTCCGGACACGGCGGTAGTTCTACGATCTTGGCAGCGGCGACCGAATCACAGAGTCTGCGTTGGCGTCCCTTGATTGGGCGTTTCCTCCCGAAACTTCGCCCGCCCGATCGGCGGGCTTCCTTTTCCCAACGCGTCTCTTGACGCCTCCGTTACCTTCGTGCTCGCTGTTCAGGTCAGCGTATGGGGGGCGATGTCAACATGAAGCCAGGTTCACTTGCTTTGGTTGTAGTGACCGCGTCAGCCTTGCTCGTTACACAGGCGAGCGCTGCCGAGATCAGGGTGCTCAGCACACCGACGTTGAAGACCACGCTCGACGAACTCGGCCCAAAATTCGAACGCGCCACAGGCCACAAGCTCGTGACGAAGTTCGACGCCGTGGCGGTGCTGAAACGGCAAATTGAAGCAGGCGAACTGTTCGACGTGACCATTCTCTTGCCGGTCGCGATCGATGATCTGATCAAACAGGGCAAGGTCGTCGGCCGAACGGACATTTCCCGATCCGGCGTAGGGGTTGCGGTGAGAGCGGGGGCTACGACCCCGGATGTTGGCTCGGTCGACGCGCTCAAGCGCACATTGCTCAGCGCGAACTCGATCTCCTACTCACCCGATAGCGCCAGCAGCACGTTCTTTCTCAACCTGGCAGACCGGCTTGGGATAGGAAGCGAAGTAAGGCTTAAATTGAAGGCGGCGCCGGGTGGGCGCGTTATGGAACCGATCGCGAGCGGCGATGCAGATCTCACGGTGATTACGATCCCAAACATCGTCGGCGTGCCCGGTGTGGCCGTGGCTGGACGCCTGCCGGCTGAGCTCCAGAGCTATACGGTCTTTTCGGCGGGTGTCGGCGCCACTGCGAAAGAAGTCGATGGTGCCAAAGAACTGATCCGATACCTGGTCGCTCCAGAGGCCACAGCGGTCTTTGAAGCGAAAGGCATGGAGCGCGTGCCGCAATAGGATCGCCATCTACGCGGCGGAAACGGCCCCGATGATTTTGTCGGGACCGGCAGCCGCCCGGCGCAGCCTTATGCCGACTTGTCGAACAGCTCGCGCCCGATCAGCATGCGCCGGATCTCGCTGGTGCCGGCGCCGATTTCATACAGCTTGGCGTCGCGCAACAGGCGGCCGGTCGGATAATCGTTGATGTAGCCGTTACCGCCCAGCAGCTGGATGGCGTCGAGCGCGCATTGCGTCGCCTTCTCGGCGGCGTAGAGGATCGCGCCGGCCGCGTCCTCGCGCGTGGTCTCGCCGCGGTCGCACGCCTTCGCCACCGCGTACACATAGGCGCGCGAGGCGTTCATAGTGGTGTACATGTCGGCGAGCTTGCCCTGCACCAGCTGGAAGGTGCCGATCGGCTGGCCGAACTGCTTGCGCTCGTGGACGTAGGGCAGCACGACGTCCATGCAGGCCTGCATGATGCCGATCGGCCCCGCGGCGAGCACCGCGCGCTCGTAGTCGAGACCGGACATCAGCACGTTGACGCCGCGGCCGACCTCATCGAGCACGTTCTCTTCCGGCACTTCGCAATCCTCGAACACCAGTTCGCAGGTGTCGGAGCCGCGCATGCCGAGCTTGTCGAGCTTCTGCGCGGTGGAAAATCCCTTCATGCCCTTTTCGATGATGAAGGCGGTCATGCCGCGCGGCCCGGCTTCCGGATCGGTCTTGGCATAGACCACCAGCGTGTCGGCCACCGGGCCGTTGGTGATCCACATCTTGTTGCCGTTCAGGACGTAGCGATCGCCCTTTTTGTCGGCGCGCGTCTTCATCGACACCACGTCGGAGCCGGCGCCGGGCTCCGACATCGCCAATGAGCCGACATGTTCGCCGGAAATCAGCTTCGGCAGGTATTTGCGCTTCTGCGCCTCGTTGCCGTTGCGGCGGATCTGGTTGACGCAGAGGTTGGAATGGGCGCCGTAGGACAGCCCGACCGCGGCGGACGCCCGCGACATTTCCTCGACCGCGATGCAGTGCTCGAGATAGCCGAGGCCGCTCCCGCCATATTCCTCTTCCACGGTGATGCCGTGCAGGCCGAGCGCGCCGATCTTCGGCCAGAGGTCGCGCGGAAACTGGTTGCTCTTGTCGATTTCCGCGGCGCGCGGCGCGATCTCGTTGCTCGAAAAGGCATGGACGGTCTCGCGAATCGCATCCGCGGTCTCGCCGAGATCGAAGTTGAACATCCGGTACGCGTTGGGGATCATGGTGGGGCGGCCTCCGGCATATATTTAGGGCTTTGTGGCCTACAGGCTTATTCCCTCAAAATGCGCTTGTCACGGGCCGAAACGGACCGAAAAGCGGGACGATCGGACGGGCTCTGGTATACCGCAGATGCGGCAAACTCCCGCTTGCTCTGGCGCCTGCAACGGGCTGTAATTCGCCGAAATGACCACCCTCCGGGACCAACCACGGCGGGGACACAATCAGGAGACGCCTTATGCACGGAACGATCGAACTCTCCGGAGATTCCCATCTGCGGGCCGCGCGCGACAAGGCCAACTCGCTGCCGCTTGCCGATATCGACGTCAGCCATCCCGAACTGTTCAGGACCGACTCGTTCTGGCCCTATTTCGACCGGCTGCGCCGCGAAGACCCGGTGCATTACTGCAAGGACAGCATGTTCGGGCCGTATTGGTCGGTGACCAAATACAACGACATCATGGACATCGAGACCAACCATGCGGTGTTCTCGTCGGCGTCCTCGCTCGGCGGCATCACCATCCGCGACGTCGATCCCGACCTGCGCCGCGAAAGCTTCATCGCCATGGATCAGCCGCGCCACGGCGCCCAGCGCAAGACCGTGGCGCCGATGTTCACCCCGACCCATCTCGACCAGCTCGCGATCAACATCCGCAAGCGCTCGGCCGAATGCCTCGACAATCTGCCGAAGGGCGAAATTTTCGACTGGGTCGACCAGGTCTCAATCGAGCTGACCACCCAGATGCTCGCCGTACTGTTCGACTTCCCCTGGGAGGATCGCCGCAAGCTGACCCGCTGGTCCGACGTCGCCACCACCCTGCCCGGCCCGGACGGCGTCGTCGCCACCGAGGACGAGCGGCAGGCCGAACTGATGGAATGCGCGACCTATTTTGCAAGGCTCTGGAAGGAGCGGATCAATCAGCCGCCGAAGAGCGACCTGTTGTCGATGATGGCGCATTCCGACGCCACCCGCGACATGGACCCGAAGAATTTCCTCGGCAACCTGATCCTCCTGATCGTCGGCGGCAACGACACCACCCGCAACACGCTGTCGGGCAGCATCTATGCGCTGGCTAAGAATCCGGACCAGTACCGCAAGCTGCGCGAAAATCACGCGCTGATCGACAGTTTCGTGCCGGAGGTGATCCGCTGGCAGACGCCGCTGGCGCATATGCGCCGCACCGCGCTTTCGGATTTCGAGTTCCGCGGCCGGCAGATCAAGAAGGGCGACAAGGTCGTGATGTGGTACGTCTCGGGCAACCGCGACGAGGATGTGATCGACCGCCCCAATGACTTCATCATCGACCGCGCCCGGCCTCGTACCCACATCTCGTTCGGCTTCGGCATTCATCGTTGCGTGGGCTTGAGGCTCGCCGAGCTGCAATTGAAGATTATCTGGGAAGAAATCCTCAAGCGGTTCGACAATATTGAGGTGGTGAGCGAGCCGAAGCGGGTATATTCCAGTTTCGTCAAAGGCTACGAGACCCTGCCGGTTCGCATCGCCGGCTAACCTCACTTCACCACGGGAACATCGACGATGAACGTCCTGAGCTCCATCAGAGCAGACAAGAATGAGCTTCTGCGCGCCGCGCGCGAAGAGGCCTATTCCACGCCGCTGAAGGATTTTCATCCCGGTGCGCCAAAGCTGTTCCAGAACGATACGCTGTGGCCGTGGTTCGAGCGGCTGCGCAAGGAAGAGCCGGTGCATTACTGCACCAATGCGCCGATCGAGCCCTACTGGTCGGTGACCAAATACAACGACATCATGCATGTCGACACCAACCATGGCATCTTCTCGTCCGACTCCACGCTGGGCGGCATCTCGATCCGCGACGTTCCGCCGGGCTACGACTACCCAAGCTTCATTGCGATGGACCAGCCGAAGCATTCGTCGCAGCGCAAGACCGTGTCGCCGATGTTCACGCCGACCCATCTGGACGAACTCGCCAAACTGATCCGCGAGCGCGCCATCAAGGTGATCGAGAACCTGCCCCGCAACGAGACTTTCAATTTCGTCGAGCGGGTGTCGATCGAGCTGACCACGCAGATGCTGGCAACGCTGTTCGACTTTCCGTTCGAGGAGCGCAGCAAGCTGACGCGCTGGTCCGACGTCTCGACCGCGCTGCCGAAGAGCGGCGTCGTCGAATCCGCCGAGCAGCGCCGCCAGGAAATGGACGAATGCGCGGCGTACTTCACCAGACTGTGGAACGAACGCGTCAATGCGCCGCCGCGCAACGACCTCATCTCCATGATGGCGCACAGCGATGCGACGCGCCACATGGATCCCGACAACCTGATGGGCAACATCATCCTGTTGATCGTCGGCGGCAACGACACCACCCGCAACACCATGAGCGGCTCGGTGCTGGCGCTGAACGAGCACCCGGACCAGTACCAGAAGCTGCGCGACAACCCTGATCTGATCGACACCATGGTGCCGGAAGTGATCCGCTGGCAGACCCCGCTGGCCCATATGCGCCGCACCGCGCTGGTCGATACCGAGCTCGGCGGCAAGAAGATCAGCAAGGGCGACCGCGTCGTGATGTGGTACGTCTCCGGCAATCGCGACGAGGAAGGCATCGAGAAGCCGGAAGAGTTCATCATCGACCGTGCCCGGCCCCGCACCCATCTGTCGTTCGGCTTCGGCATTCACCGCTGCGTCGGCATGCGGCTCGCCGAGCTGCAACTGAAGATCGTCTGGCAGGAGATGCTCAAGCGTTTCGACCGCATCGAGGTGGTCGGCGAGCCGAAGCGGGTCTATTCCAGCTTCGTCCGCGGCATCGAACAGCTACCGGTTCGTATCCCGGCCTAGATCGAACCTGGTCCCGGGCACCCCTCGCAATCCGCCGGGCCTGCGGTCGCCTTCACGTGGCGCCGCCCTATCGAATTGCGGCATGGCAGCTTGAACCAGATGATAAGGCCGCGCCCGGTCTATCTGTTCTACTAAGCCCCCGTCGGACCGGGCTCAGGCAAGCGTGATTTCCCAGAGGCCCTCTGCACGGCATGCGCTGATTTCGTTGCGGAGAAGCGTGGTAATGAGCGTGATGGCTTTTGAGCCCGGATGGTCGAGCGGGGAGGCAAGGGTCAATTCGCGCGTCGGCGCCGGCCTGGAAATCCTGGCCGTTTCCAGCCGGCCGTCGGCGACCTCATGGCGCACCGACGACGGCGGCAGCAGCGTGTATCCCAGCCCTTCTTCGACCAGGCTGGTGAGGACCCGGAAGGAATCGGCTTCCAGCTGCACGTCGAGCTTCCATTTCTTCTTCGCCGCCGCGTGCTCGATCAACGCCCGGAGCCCATGCGAATGACTGGGCAGGACCAGCCGCTGCCGAAGCAGCCAGGCGATATCGACCTGCTTTTTTTGAGCCAGCCCGCTGCCGCGCGGCCCCACCGCCACGATGTCGTCGCGGCCGAGGCTCTGCACGGTCAAATGCAGGTCGCTCGACGGCCCATAGATGACCGCCAGGTCCATCTCGCCGCGGTGCAGCCATTCCATCAGGTGTCCGCTGTAGCTCTCCACGATGCACAGGGAAATGCCGGGGAAGCTTTCCACGGTGCGCCGGGCAAGCCGCGCCGAAAGCACGCAGCTCACGGTCGGAACCAGCCCCAGCACCACGCGCCCGGACGGCGGTCCTCCGGAGGACTGGATATCGTCGCGGATCTGGTCGATCTGCCGGACGATGCCCGCCGTCCTCGCCAGCAGCAGGCGGCCGGCCTCGGTCAGCACCATGCCTCTGCCGTTTCGGGTAAAGAGCTCGGCCCGCAACTCATGCTCGAGCAGCTTGATCTGACGGCTGAGCGCGGGCTGCGCCACCCGCAGCGTGTCGGACGCCTTGCTGAGGCTGCCCAGTTCAGCCACGCAACTGAACGTTCTGAGCTGACGCAGATCCATACTTGCCAGTCTTCGAATGCAGGTTCATACGCTATAACAAAACAGCATAGGGAGTTTGCGGTGGCTTCACAACGGCACGCCGATCAGCAATTGACATCAACCCATAGCCATCGCCAGTAAATCCAATGACCGCATCAGAACAACAAGACGAATTCCACGACATCCGCGACGCCGTCGCCAAGCTCTGCGCCCAGTTTCCGGGCGAATACTGGCGCAAGCTCGACCGCCAGATGGCCTACCCGAAGGAGTTCGTGAACGCGCTGACGGAAGCCGGCTACCTCTCGGTGCTTATCCCCGAGGAATATGGCGGCGCCGGGCTGAAACTGTCGGCAGCGGCAGCGATCCTCGAAGAGATCCAGCGCGCCGGCTGCAACGGCGGCGGCTGCCACGCCCAGATGTACACCATGGGCACACTGCTGCGGCACGGCAGCGACGCCCAGAAGGCGAAGTGGCTGCCGAAGATCGCCAGCGGCGAATTGCGGCTGCAGGCGTTCGGCGTCACCGAGCCGACCAGCGGCACCGACACCTCCTCGTTGAAAACCGTCGCGCGGCGCGACGGCGACCACTACATCGTCAACGGTCAGAAGATCTGGACCAGCCGCGCTGAACATTCCGACCTGATGATCCTGCTGGCGCGCACCACGCCGAAGGAA
This sequence comes from Bradyrhizobium sp. KBS0727, assembly GCF_005937885.2. Lineage (NCBI taxonomy): Bacteria > Pseudomonadati > Pseudomonadota > Alphaproteobacteria > Hyphomicrobiales > Nitrobacteraceae > Bradyrhizobium > Bradyrhizobium sp. KBS0727. Next base: position 6,131,764 of record NZ_CP042176.1, read on the forward strand.
GACGCCAAGAAGCGCACCGACGGGCTGTCGGTGTTCATCGTCGACATGCGCGAGGCGAAGGGCAACGGTCTCGAAATCCGCCCGATCCGCACCATGATGAACCACGCCACCACCGAAGTGTTCTTCACCGACATGAAGGTGCCGGCCGAAAACCTGATCGGCGACGAGGGCAAGGGGTTCCGCTACATCCTCTCCGGCATGAATGCCGAGCGCATCCTGATCGCGTCGGAATGTATCGGCGATGCCAAATGGTTCACGGCGAAATCCACCGCCTACGCCAAAGAGCGCGTGGTGTTCGGCCGTCCGATCGGCCAGAATCAGGGCGTCCAGTTCCCGATCGCCAAGGCCTACGCCTCGATGCGCGCCGCCGAATTGATGGTGAAGGAAGCCACCCGCAAATACGAGGCCGGGCTCGACTGCGGCGCCGAGGCCAACATGTCCAAGATGCTGGCGGCGGATGCGGCCTGGGATGCGGCCAATGCCTGCGTGCAGACTTTTGGCGGCTTCGGCTTCGCGGAAGAATACGACGTCGAGCGCAAGTTCCGCGAAACCCGGCTGTATCAGGTGGCGCCGATCTCGACCAACCTGATCCTGTCCTATGTCGCCGAGCATGTGCTCGGCATGCCCCGCTCCTACTGAGAACATCAGATGTTGCCGCTGGAAGGATTGATCGTCGTCGCCGTCGAACAGGCTGTCGCAGCACCATTCTGCAGTTCGCGGCTGGCGGATGCCGGCGCCCATGTCATCAAGGTCGAACGCCCCGAGGGCGACTTCGCCCGCGGCTACGACGCCGCCGCCAAGGGCCAGAGCAGCTATTTCGTCTGGCTCAACCGCGGCAAGAATTCCGTGGTGATCGATCTTGCGACCAAAGAAGGCCGCGCCGCGCTCGAAGAGCTGATCGCCAGCGCCGACGTGCTGCTGCAGAACCTCAAGCCCGGCTCGATGGACAAGCTCGGCTTCTCGCTGGAACGGCTGCGCAAGGATTATCCGGCGCTGATCTGCTGCACCATCTCGGGCTACGGCGATACTGGCCCCTATGCCGACCGCAAGGCCTATGACCTCCTGATCCAGGCCGAGAGTGGCCTCGCCTCGATCACCGGCGGCCCGGAAGGCCCGTCGCGGGTCGGCATCTCGGTCGTCGATATCTCGACCGGCGCCACCGCGCATGCGGCGATCCTCGAAGCACTGATCGCCCGCGGACGCACCGGCAAGGGCGCCGACATCCGGATTTCGATGTTCGACGTGATGGCCGACTGGATGGCGGTGCCGCTGATCAATTCCGAGGCCGGCAATCCGCCGAAGCGGATGGCGCTCGCCCATCCCTCGATCGCGCCCTACGGCGTGTTCAACTCGAAAGACGGCAAGGGCATCCTGATCTCGATCCAGAGCGAGCGCGAATGGAAGAAGCTGTGTTCGGATGTGCTGGACCAGCCTGACCTGCCGAACGATCCGCGCTTCGCCAACATGGTCGAGCGCGTGCGCAACCGCGCGCTGACCGACAAGACGGTGGCCGACAGTTTTGCGACCATGAACCGCGTCGATCTCCTCAAGCGGCTGGACGACGCCGACATCGCCTTCGCCGAGGTCAACACCATGGCCGACCTCGCGGTCCATCCGCATCTGCGCCGCATCGAGGTCGACACGCCGAACGGCAAGGTGAACTATGCCGCGCCCGCCGCGATCTTCGTCGGCGAGGAAAGGCACTACGGCGCCGTGCCGGCGATCGGCCAACACGTCGAACTTCCCAAGACCGCTCGCGCTGGGAGTACCAAGTCATGACCGAAGCTGTCGTCGAAAATCTCGACCTGGATCATCTGCGCCAGTGGATCGGCAAGACCACCGAGGCGTCCGACATCGTCACCGCGCACCTGGTGAAAGGTTTGCGCGCGACGCTGTTTCAGGACATCGGCGAGCCGAAGACGGGCGACGCCGCACCCTGGACCACGCATTGGTGCCTGGCACAGCCGGTGTTTCCGATGTCGATGCTCGGCCCCGACGGCCACCCGACCCGCGGCGGTTTTCTGCCGCCGGTGCCGCTGCCGCGCCGGATGTGGGCCGGCGGCGAGCTGGAATTCTTCGAACCCTTGCGCGTCGGCGATGACTCCGAGCGGACCTCGCGCATTACTGACGTGACGATCAAGACCGGTTCGACCGGCGTGCTGTGCTTCGTCTCCGTCGAGCACATCATCACGACGCCGCGCGGCATGGCAATTCGCGAGCGCCAGGATCTGGTCTATCGCGACGTGGGCGGCGCGACGCCGGCAGCTTCAGCCAAGGCGTCACCGCCGGCGCCGGTCGCGAAACATCGCGAAAGCCATGTCAGCGATCCCGTGCTGCTGTTTCGCTACTCCGCGCTGACCTTCAACGGCCACCGCATTCATTACGACCGCGATTACGCCACCAAGGTCGAGGGCTATCCGGGCCTGATCTTCCACGGCCCGTTGCAGGCGGCTCTGATTGTCGAGTTCGCTGCAAAACTTCACGGCGGCACGCCGCCGAAGAAGTTCAGCTATCGGGGCCTGCAGCCTTTGTTCGAAGGCAGCGAATTCTCCGTCAACGCCAACGACATCGCCGCCGGCACGGAACTGTGGACCGCGAATGCAGAGGGCCAGCCGACCATGAAGGGCACGGCGACGTGGTGATTTGGTTCCCCGTCATTCCGGGTTCGATGCTACGCATCGCCCCGGAATGACGGCATAACTCCGAGGACGCAAGCAATTGTCCAAAAAGCCAGCCAAAGCCTCCACCACCGTCAAGGACGCCACCTTCACCCTGCTCCGCGCGTTCGGCGTCAAACGCGTGTTCGGCAATCCCGGCTCGACCGAACTGCCGTTCCTGAGCGACTGGCCTGACGACATCGACTACGTGCTGGGCCTGCAGGAAGCCTCCGTCATCGGCATGGCCGACGGCTATGCGCAGGCGACCCGCAATGCCGGCTTCGTCAACCTGCATTCCGCTGCCGGCGTCGGCAACGCGCTCGGCAACATCTACACCGCGCACCGCAACCAGACGCCGCTGGTGATCACCGCCGGCCAGCAGGCGCGCTCGATCCTGCCGCTGCAGGCGTTTCTCCAGGCCGAACGCGCGTCGGAATTTCCGCGGCCTTACGTCAAATACAGCGTCGAGCCGGCGCGGGCCGAAGACGTGCCGGCCGCGATCGCGCGCGCCTATTACGTGGCGATGCAGCCGCCATGCGGGCCGACCTTCGTCTCGGTGCCGATCGACGACTGGACGCGCCCGGCGCAATCGATCGAGGTCCGCCAGGTCAGCCGCGAACTCGGACCTGATCCGGCCGCGATGAAGTCGCTGGTCGCGGCGCTGTCGGAAGCAAAGCACCCCGCGCTGGCGATCGGCCCCGGCGTCGATCGTGCCGCAGCCGTCGACCTGATGGTGCGGGTGGCGGAGAAGACGAAAGCCGCGGTCTGGGTCAGCCCGTTCTCGGCGCGTTGTTCTTTCCCGGAACGGCATCCGCAATTCGCGGGCTTCCTGCACGCCTCGCCGGGACAACTGTCGGACGCATTGCGCGCGCATGATCTGGTGGTCGTGATCGGCGCGCCGGTGTTTACGTTCCATGTCGAGGGCCATGCGTCGATCTTCGATGGCGCGACCACGATCTTCCAGATCACCGACGATCCGACCGCCGCCGCCGTGACGCCTGTCGGTACCAGCATCGTCGCCACCATGAAGCCGGCGCTGTCGATGCTGCTCGACCTGCTGCCGGAAACCAGGCGCACCGCAGCGGCTGGCCGCGTGCTGCCGCCAAAGCCATCCGCGGCCGATCCGATCCCGGTCGAATATCTGCTCGACGCGCTGTTTCACGCCATGCCCAGTGATGCGGCGCTGGTCGAGGAAGCGCCGTCGCACCGTCCGGCGATGCAAAAATTCATGCCGATGCGCGGCCAGGACAGTTTCTACACCATGGCGAGCGGCGGCCTCGGCTGGAGCCTGCCCGCCGCGGTCGGCATGGCGCTGGGGCGGCCCGGCGTGCGCACCGTCTGCCTGATCGGCGACGGCTCGGCGATGTATTCGATCCAGGCGCTGTGGACCGCGGCGCAACGCAAGCTGCCGCTGACGGTCGTCGTCATCAACAATTCCGGCTACGGCGCGATGCGCTCGTTCAGCCAGGTGATGCAGGTGCGCAATGTACCGGGCCTCGAACTGCCCGGCATCGATTTCGTCAAACTCGCCGAAGGCATGGGCTGCGATGCGGTGCGGGTCGCCAAATCATCGGAGCTTGCCGCTGCGCTGAAGCGCGGGCTCGCGCATGACGGCGTCAGCCTGATCGAGGTGATGGTGGATTCGGCGGTGCCGCTGCTGTACGCGAAGAAGAGTTAGATGCTGTCATTCCGGGGCGATGCGAAGCATCGAACCCGGAATGACGCCAAGAGGCGTCACTTCCCATACGCCTCCCGCATCTTGGCCTGGATCTTCGCCATGCCGGCAATCCAGCGGTCGTAATTCTCGGTCTTCTTGCGCATATAGCCCAGCACCTGCGGATGCGGCAGAATGACGAACGTCTCCTGCTCGAGTCCGGCCAAAACATCCTGCGCCACCTGCTCCGGCGTCAGATCGCCGTCGCCGGATTGCGGGCCCTTCGGGATCGAGCGCAGCATCGCGGTATCGACGCCCTGCGGGCACAGAATGGAGACCTTGATGCCATCATCCTTGTGCGAAATAGCGAGATTTTCCGCAAACCCCACCGCGGCGTGCTTGGTGGTCGAATAGGCCGGACTTCCGACCTGCGAAAGCAGTCCCGCCGCCGAAATCGTGTTGAGGAAATAGCCGCCGCCGCGCGCCTTCATGCGCGGGATCAGATGCCGCGCCGCATAGACATGCGCCATCACATGAACGGCCCAACTCCGCGACCATGGTTCGTCGGAGGTTCCGCCCGCGTTGGCCGACAGCGGATCGAAGCCGCCGCCGATACCGGCATTGGAGCAGAACAACGCGATCGGGCCGAATTGCTTCTCGGTCTCCTCGATGACGTGAAGGATGTCCTTCTCTTTTCCGACATCGCATTTGAAGGCCGCTCCACCGATCGGGGTGGCAACGGCTCGCGCGGCTGCCGGATCGATATCGGCGACCACCACCTTGGCGGCGCCGGCGCGGTGGAACGCCTCGCACATCGCCTTGCCGATACCGTTGCCGCCCCCCGTCACGACCACGACTTTGCCGTTCACCTGCATGGCCGACCTCCCTTACAGCATGATCCGGAAAAGTGGGAACCGGTTTTCCGAAAAGATCATGCTCAAAAAATAAAAGTCTTCGTTCCTACGTCAGGACCAGATCGAGGATAGCCGTATAATGGCACGCCGCGCCAAGCAAGACGAAGCCATGCCAGATCGCGTTCTGGAAGCGCAGCCGCTGCCAGGCGTGGAAGATCACGCCCAGACTATACAGCACGCCGCCTGCGACGACGAACCCCAGCGCGAGATTCGGCAGCGCCTTCACGACCTGATCGTACAGCATCACGCCGCTCCAGCCCAAAGCGAGATAGAGGCCGACGGCGGTGCGATCGTATCGTCCCGGCCGCGCCAGTTTCAGCACGATGCCGATGATGGCGACGCACCACACCCCGATCAGCAGTACGATGGCGAAGGTGCTGTCCTTCAATTCCATGATCAGCGGCGTATAGGTCGCGGCGATCAACAGATAGATCGCGGAATGATCGAACCGCCGCAACACCCATTTGGCTGATGATACCGGCCAGAGATTGTAGGTCGCCGACATCGCCAGCATCGCCAGCAGGCCGGCGGCATAGACCGACACCGCGGCAACGTCGATCGCGCTGGCATAAACGGCCGCCAGCACGATCAGCGCGGTGGCCGCCACCAGGCCGAGACAGACGCCGACGATGTGCACGACGCCGTCGGCGATCAGCTCAGTGCGGTCGTAGTTCCAGTGCATGGCGCCGGCCGCCGCGTGGATCGAAGTCGATGCGATTTGCTTCAGTCTGAAGATCGTCATGACGGCCTTCCGAAAGGGGTCTGGGAGCCATAAGACATAAACCCATAAGACTCGGGTCCGGCGAGGTCAACGAACGGTTCAAGCGCTGGAATACCGCCGTCATCATCCGCGAAAGCGGATGATCCAGTATTCCACCGCTGTGGCCTTTTCGTGCTCCGGCGATTACTGGATACCCCGCCTTCGCGGGGTATGACGAGCGCTTGATTTCGGCCCGCCAATCGCCACTTTTCGGGGGTTCGCGCCCCTCCTCTCCCACATCGAGCTTTCCCGCCCGCATGGCCCCGAGTTTTTCAGACATCGTCGAGGAAGCGCGCCTGTCGGCGCGGGCGCTATTGGATTACGGCGAGGGCTTCTTCAATCCCACCGTGCGGCTCGGCGTCACCGGGCTGTCGCGCGCCGGCAAGACCGTGTTCATCACGGCGCTGATCCACGGCCTGACCCGCGGCGGCCGGTTTCCGGTGTTCGAGCCCTATGCGTCGGGGCGGATCGCCCGCGCCCGGCTCGAGCCGCAGCCGGACGATGCGGTGCCGCGCTTCGATTACGAGAACCATCTCCGCTCCCTGATCGAGCAGCGGCGCTGGCCGAGCTCCACCGTCGACATTTCGGAACTGCGGCTGGTGATCGACTATCAGCGGCAAAATGGCGCGGACCGGACGCTGACCATCGACATCGTCGACTATCCCGGCGAATGGCTGCTCGACCTGCCGCTGCTCGCCAAAAGCTACGAGCAGTGGTCGGCCGAAAGCCTCGCATTGTCGAGGGAAGGCCCGCGCCTCAAACTCGCCGCGCCCTGGCATGAGCATCTGGCGACGTTGAGCGCCGAAGGCCGCGAGGACGAACAGGCCGCGCTGACGGCCGCAAAGCTTTTCACCGACTACCTGCGCGCCTGCCGCGACGAGCGCTTCGCCATGAGCCTGTTGCCGCCCGGACGTTTCCTGATGCCGGGCAACATGGCGGGCACGCCGGCGCTGACCTTTGCGCCGCTCGACGTCGCCGCCGACGGAACGGCTCCCGACGGTTCGCTGTGGGCGATGATGAAGCGGCGTTATGAAGCCTACAAGGACGTCGTGGTGCGGCCGTTCTTTCGCGATCACTTCGCCCGGCTCGATCGCCAGATCGTGCTGGTCGACGCGCTCGCCGCCTTCAACGCCGGGCCGGAGGCGCTGCACGATCTCGAAGCCGCCCTCGCAGGCATTCTGGATTGCTTCCGGATCGGACGCGGCACGCTGCTCAGCAATCTGTTCCGGCCGCGGATCGACCGCATTCTGTTTGCCGCCACCAAGGCCGATCATCTGCACCACCAGAGCCATGACCGGCTGGAAGCGGTGTTGCGGCGTGCGGTCGCCAAGGCCGCCGGCCGCGCCGAAGTTGCCGGTGCCGCGATCGACGTCGTCGCGCTGTCAGCGGTGCGCGCCACCCGCGAGGCGGTCGTCACCCGCGGTCGCGACAAGCTGCCGTCCATCCTCGGCACGCCCGCGCCGGGCGAGGTCGCCAATGGCGAGACTTTTGACGGCGAAACCGAAGTGGCGACCTTTCCGGGCGACCTGCCCGACAATCCCGAGCAACTGTTCAACGGCGGGTTTCGCGGCCTCTCCAGCACGCCCTTCGACAAGGCCGATTTCCGTTTCCTGCGCTTCCGGCCGCCACGGGTCGCACAGGAGGGCGCGGAAGAGCCTGCACTGCCTCACATCCGCCTTGACCGCGCCCTTCAGTTCCTGATCGGAGACCGACTGCAATGAGCGAGAAAACGCCGCATCGGCGGCCGGCAACGTTCAAGCTCGACGATCCCGGCGTGGTCGTGATGGATTCTGACGAGACCGGCCGCCCTGCCCGCGGCACGGTGCGCATCACGCCGGAGAGCGATCCGTCGCTGCTGCCGGTGCTGGTCGATGCGCCGCTGGTGCCGGTGCGTCGCGGCTTTCGCTGGGGCACGCTGTTCTTTGCTGCCGTCGGCGGACTGGTGCTGCTCGGCACCGGGCTCGGCATCGTCAATCTGGTCGAGGATCTGTTTGCGCGCAGCGAAAGCCTCGGCTTCCTGGGCATCGCATTCGCCGCCGCCGCCACCCTGGCGCTGACGGTGGTGATCGCGCGCGAGGCGTTCGCCCTGGCGCGGTTGGCCACCATCGAAAAACTGCATCTGCGCGCTGCGGAAGTTTTGCGCAGCGACGACCGCGCCGCGAGCCGGGCCGTCGTGGCCGACCTGGTCAAGCTCGCTCACCAGAACCCGCAACTGGCGCGGGCCCGCGCCGCGCTGGCCGGCCATGCCGACGATATCATCGACGGCGCCGACATGATCAAGCTGGCCGAGCGCGAATTGATGACGCCGCTCGATCAGGAAGCGCGGCGACTGGTCTCGACGGCGGCACAGCGGGTCTCTGTCGTCACCGCCGTGAGCCCGCGCGCGCTGATCGACGTACTGTTCGTATTGGTGGCGTCGTTGCGGATGATCCGGCAACTGGCGCTGCTCTATGGCGGGCGGCCGGGCACGCTCGGCATGATCCGCCTGATGCGCCATGTCATCGGACATCTCGCCATCACCGGCGGCATGGCCGCCAGCGACAGCCTGATCCAGCAGATGCTCGGCCACGGCATCGCGGCCAAGCTCTCGCAGCGCCTCGGCGAAGGCGTACTCAACGGCCTGCTGACGGCGCGGCTTGGCCTCGCCGCCATCGACGTCACCCGCCCGCTGCCGTTCACCGCGCTGCCGCGCCCGGCGCTGGCAGACCTCGCCAAGGACCTGTTGCGCAAGCGGGACGACGAGGCGTGAGGTAATCCTGGCGGATGATCGTTTCGCCCGGACCAATCTCTACAAACGACCCCAGAGCGAGCATCGGACCGTCATCGGCTGTCGCACCACGCGTCCATGTACAAGGGAGACCTTCGCACTTCTTCAACATCCGTCTTCGATACGCCAATGTCGGCGAGCAGCCGATCATCAAATTCGAGAAGTTGCCTGTACTGGTCCCGTCGTTCCAACCACAGTGCTATTCCGGCCAGCCACCCAGCCGGGGTTCTCCAGGACCATCCAAGCGCCGGAAAAGAGACTGAAGCTGCGAGAGTATTGGTTGGATTGTTGATCGTGCTGCCGCAAGCCATGTTTCATCTCCTTCATGGAGCGAAACAACCCTTGGCTGCGGGAGCTCATCGGGCGGTTGTCGATGGCCCGAGCTATTTCTGTATCACAATTGCCTTTGGTGCTCAAGCGACGGCAAGCGAAGCATCAACTCATGAAGTCACCATGTGGCTTGCCGCGCCTGACCATCTCGCCGCAATACGCATAGAGCGCGTCATAGACGATCCACGCCGCCGCATTATGCGCGTGGTCGTCCTTGAAGCCGAGATGCCGAAAGCCTTCGGCGACCGCCTCCAGGCCGGGTCCCTCCGGTTGATGGTACAACGTGTTATCGGTATCGGCGCCATTGACGATCCGCCCGAGCAACATCAGCGCGGGATCGCCGGTCAACTTGTACTTTTTCAGGATTGCTTCGAACGAGCACTCCTTGCCGTGATGACCAAGCTCGACATCCTTGACGTCATAGGGAATGGCATCGAGGCGCTTCGCCTCCGCCATGACTTTCTCTCCAGGAACGAAAAAGAACTCGGCGTCCTCATCGACGAACTTCTTGATGAGCCATGGACATGCAACGCGGTCGACCTTGACCTTTTCTCGGGTGATCCATTTCATTCTGGTTCTCCTGCTCGGCTGTTGGCGCGGCGGACGTCAGACGTCCGAGAGGACGAGGACGCCGCCATGCGCGGGTGAAATCACGTAGAGCTGGTCCGGCGCCACCAGCGCCGTTGTATGCGCGCCTGCCCCGGTCACGGTTCGCGTGCCGTGGCCATTCCGCGGATCGATGGATTCGACAAGCCCGGGCTCTCCGATGGCGACATGAACCAGGCCGGTTGCCGGATTGAAGAACGTGACGTCGGGCGGACCTCCGATCGGCCACACGTTGGTGACTTCGCCCGTTGCGCTGTTCATCTCGACCAGGGTTCTGTCGTCACAGGCAACATAAAGCCTGCTTCTGGTATGATCGATGTCGAGACCGTGAGCGCCCGATGACGGGATTTTCCAATGCGTCACCACGCCAAGGTCCGGTAGCTGTGCCACCAGCACCATCGAGGGCTCGCGGATGCAGAGAAATATACGCCCGGCATCGGCGTCGGTGACGCACCAGCGAGGGCGCCCCGGGAGGTCGATCGATACGTGTTTGTGGTCGTGCAATCCGAAAAGCTGCAATGTCGGCGCTTCGGTGTCATTACCGATACAGGCTGCGATCGCCAGTCCGGATCGGGCTACGATCACGGCGCCGTTCGGTCGCGCGCCGGTCTTGAACACGGCACCGGTTTCCAGCGTGACGGCATCAAGCAAGGCGACGCTGGCGTTGCCGCGGTTGGTTGCCAGAATCTGTCCGTCGTCGGCGACGGCCCCGGCCACGCCCGGAAATCCCGGCAGCGTTGCCAGGTGGCGGCCAGCGTCGTGGTCGATTACCTCGATACAATCGCGTGCCGTGTGTGCAATGAAGACACGCCGGCTCTTCGCATCGAAGGCGGCGTGATCGAACTCGCTGCCTGCGGCGCCTGGTATGGCGATGGTTCCGACTATTTTCAGCGGCATGATGACCTCATAGCGCCGCGTGCGCTGAGGGTTGCGCTGATCACAATCTGGTAAGGAAGCAATAGAAAATCGGCCCTGGCATCGTCCACGCGCAATCTCCTCGAACATCGAGAGCTGCGCAGAGCTTGGACGGAGACCGTCTAACGGGGAGTCTGCATTTTCCCCGTGGTGTCAAACTAGTCTGGCGCGAGCGCTCTCGCAAGTGCCGGATCGGCGACCGCAAGACTCCAATGCCGGCACAATCACCGACGGGCCGGCCAACAGGCGCAATACCCGTACAGCCTTGCGCAACGTCTCGTCATCGACTCTTTCGCGGTCTTCAAGCGCGTCGCTTGATTGAACTCCTCCAACTCTAGCTCTTCGTGCTGGCGGTCTTGTCGAGTGCCGCGCGCAGGCCCCGGGCAAGTTTCAACGCATCATCATGGGCCCAGAAATGAAGGAAGAACAGCCGAGGCTGTTCGTCCAGCATGTGGCTGTGAACGGCGGTCACGTCGATGCCGTTTGATCGCAATGCCCTGATGACCGGGTTCACCTCGTCGCCGGACAAAACGAAATCCCCGGTGATCGCCGCCTTGCCGCCGCCGGTGGGCTGAAAACCGATGGCGATCGCCACGCCCATCGGCCCGACCGGACTCATCTGCATGCCATTTTCCGTGACCGGATCACGGCGCGGCACGGCAAATTGATAGACACCGCCGTTCGCCTGCCCTTTGACGCCGATGATCTGATCGAGCTGTGCGGTGTCGAGGTCGACGGCCGGCGGAGGCGCCGACGCGGCCGGTGTCGCGAGCGGAGTCTTGCTCGCCGTCAGGGCATCGCGAATAACGCTAGCCATTTTGGCCGGATCGCCGTGGCCTCCGACATGCATGTAGAACGTCGCGGGGCTGGCGCGAAGCAGGTGATTGTGGACGGCGGTGATCTCAAGCCCGCCTTCGATCAACTTGAGCATGACCGGATTGATTTCAGTTTCCAGCAGCACGAGGTCGCCCATCACCATGGCCTCTCCGTGCATCGGCTTGAACGCGACCCAGCCGCCGAGCGCCAGCGCCGGCTTGATGGTGACGCCGTCGAGTGTCACGGTCAGGTCGGTGCGGGGAAAACCGTAGCGGTGCACGTCGCCCGATACCGCGGGGTTCCTCCCGAATGCGTCATCGACTTTCTGCCAGTCGATTTCCTGAGCGTTGGCGGTTGTCGCGAACAAGGCGGCAAGGATCGTGGCCACATGCCAAGGTTTGAAACTCATGAGCTGTCCTCCGGGTTTGGGGTGGCGTCGGACTGCGCAATATCTGGTGGCAGAATGCCGGCCTCGAATCCCATTGCACGTAACGCAACGGCAAAGCCTTCGCTGACCTGCTGTGCACTTCCGGAATAAGTGACCGACGAGCTCTCGTGAACACAATCGGTCGGCGCCGTGTCAACGGCGATCGGTCCACAAAGCGCGCTTGTCAAGATTGGGAGCTGTCGGCCATCCATGCGCAATCCTCTCGACAAATCGAGCGTTGCGCAGATCTTGGACGGGAACCGTCTGACGGGGAGTCTGCATTTCCCCGAAGCTTTTTTAGTCAGAGTGCGGTGCACACGCAATAGGTGGATAAGGGTTCCGTTGCTGGTGTCACGAGGCTGTGTGCAGGGTCTCGAATAAGTTTAACATCAAACATGGCGGCGATCAGAGCCGCGCAATGACAATGTCCGCTATTGGGCATTGAGCGAACCTGGTGATCGCCCGGAGTGATATCTGCTCCCCGCGGATAACGGCCACGGCGCCACCGCGCCGGGCACAGGCAGGAGATCGAGATGGATGATCAAACCGTGCGGGCAGCGCTCCAGCGCCATTGGGACGCTTCCGATGCGAGCGATTTCGATGCCGAACACGAAATCTACCGCGAGGATGCCGTGCTTGATTATCCGCAATCGGGCGAGCGGATCCGCGGCCGGCACAATATTCAGGAGAGCCGACGCGTTCAGCCCAACACCAAGCGCTTTACGATCCGGCGAATGATCGGCAGCGGCGATCTCTGGGTTACTGAATTCGTGCTCAGCTATGATGGCGTACCCTCCTACACGGTAAGCATCATGGAATTCCGCGACGGACTGGTGGCGCACGAGACGCAGTATTTCGCCGATCGGTTCGACCCTGCGCCCTCGCGCGCAGGTCTTGTGGAGCGGACAAGTGGAATCACGTCGTCCTGAATGTGACGGCGATCTGCGACAAATTGGCACGACGGGCAAATCACCAAAACCTGTCCAGACCCTCGTGCAAAAATATTTCCGTTGCCCCGTCGGGCAAATCAGTCGTTCAACTTCGCCCGTCTACCGCGGCAAGAGGGGCGATCGCGATCGTCACGACCGTGCGGTGGGATGCGATGGACGCGAAGGCCGCGACTGACGAGCGTGGCAAAAGCGTACGGCGAAATCGTTTGGGTCCCACGCCCCGGTGCTGGCGTCAAGTCGGCGGGAGCGAAAGCTTCTCACGGCGATGGTGGCAAGAAAGCCGGTCACCAGGACGAAATCGTATAAGCCGTAAAGCCATTGCGCAGGGAAGGCCGGGTGTTCTCCGCTGAACCTGTATGCTCGTGTGCAGCATTTCTAATGCACAATCGCACGCGAGACCGCGGGTGCAGCGCGCATCCGGTCTTCCCCGCGCCCTCTATTTTTCGAGGGCAAGGTTTCCAGCAAAACCTCGGGCGCAACGCGCCGCGAGAATGTGAAGTCATGTTTATGTTCTGTCATTCCGGGGCGATGCGAAGCATCGAACCCGGAATCTCGAGATTCCGGGTTCGCTTCGCGCCCCGGAATGACGTCTCACTTGTGACGGCCTGAGAAAACCCCATGCACGACAGCTACGCCTTAAGACGCCACGCCCTCGCCCCCCACCGTCCCCGCCAGCACGCGCCAGTTGAACAGTGGCGAGTCCAGTGGCGGCGAGAGATCGGGGGTCCAGCCGGTGATTTTTTCCAACGCGTAGGTATCCATCACGATGCCGCGCCAGCTGCGTTCGACCCGTTCGAGCGGCTGCCGCTTCGCCGTCGTCAGATTCCACAGCGGCAACTGATTGTCCGGCTCGCGCCCGACATAGAGGCCGGTGTGATCCCTGATCCGATCCATGCCGGGATCGCGAAAATCCTGGAACCGGCCACGCTCGTTGATCTGGACGACGGGCACGCCGCTGCCGTTGAAATACCAGCGCAGCATCGCATAGGTGCGATAATCCGTGGTCGCGATCCAGGCAGCACCGGTCTTCTGCAACTGGTCGCGCGCGCGCTCCACGACCCGCTGATAGCCCGCCTCGCCGCCGACCGGATCGGACCGGCCGATGAAATTCCAGGGCGCCGCGACATAGTAGAGGAACACGGCGACGACGAAGGCGATGCCGGAAATGACGGCCACCCTCGCCCAGGCGAACGACGACTTCACCATCCAGTCCGGCCAGCCCTCGCGGGACAGCATGAAAAGGTTGATCACGGTGGCGGCAAAGCCGGCCGGCCACAGGAACATCGGCCAGGTATCGCCGACCCGCAGCGTCAGCGACTTCCAGAAGAAATACAGGAACGGCACCAGCACGGCGGTCGACAGCAGGATCGCGACCGGCTCGCGACGGCGGTAGCCGCGCCACGCCGTCAACGTCACCCCGGACAACACCACCGGCAGCAGCACGAACCCGACCAGGCCAAACTGCAGGCCGAAGAAGTCGCCGACGGTGCGGAACGACAACGCATGGGTCGCTACCGCGCGCACGAATTGGAAGCGGAACGACGCCCAGTCGTGCTGCGCGTTCCAGATCAGCACCGGCAGGAACACCACGACCGCGATCAGCGCCGCCAGCCACGGATACGGGCTGAGCAGCCAGCGCCGCCGCCAGTCCGGCACCAGCGCAAATGCCACTACCGCCGGCGCCAGCATCACGGCGGTGAATTTCGACAGCAGCGCCAGCCCGGCGAACAGGCCCGCGGCGAGCCACCAGCGCGCGTTACCGCTCTCATGGAGCCGAACCAGCGCCCACAGCATCGCGGTCGCAAACGGGATCATCGCCGTGTCCGGCGCCACCTTCGCCATCAGCAGGCCGTAGTAAAGCGCCGCCTCCGGCATCAGCACCGCGAACACGACGGCGCGAAAATCATGGGTCACGCGCCGGACGATATCGGCGAGCAGCAACTGCGTGACCAGCATCGCCACGATGCCACCAAACCGAACCCCGAGATTGGTATCGCCGAAAATGGCGGTGCCAAACCGGATCATCCAGGCGATGCCGGGAGGGTGATCGAGGAAGGAAAGCGCACTCTCCTTCGACCAGGTCCAGTAATAGGCCTCGTCGGTGCGCAGTTCCATGGCGCCGGCATAGACGATCCGCATCACGGTCAGGAGGGCGATCAGCCCCACCACGCCAAGCCATCTCGCACCAAGCCATGGCGGCATGGCAGGACGGGCCGGTCTCACGGGGCTGTTATCGGGTGGGGCAATCGTCACGGCGCTTTCTCCTCGACTCCCCGGGAGGTGTCAACGTGCCGTGTCCGAAAAAGCCCGCCGTCGTCCCTGCCTAGTGCGCAATTGCGCACGGGCGCAGGGACCCATAACCACCGGCCGTGGTAAGGAGAAACGACTTAAGCTACAGCCCCTCACGGATGGGCCGCGGAGTATGGGTCCCTGCTTTCGCAGGGACGACAACGACAATTGCGAGACCGTGATGGAATTACGCAGCGTTATCACCGATATCTAATCCATGGACCACATGCCAAAATTGAGCCGCCAACAGCTCATGACACTCATCCGCGGCACCAGCCTCCGGCAGGTCCGGCTTGCCAGCGGCGTGGTGCTGTTCGCCTATCTGGTCAGCCATTTTCTCAACCACGCGCTCGGCAATATCTCGATGAAGGCGCTGGCGACCGGCGTCTATTTCCATATGCTGTTCTGGCAATTCCTGCCGGTGGCGATCCTGTTCTACACTTCCTGTTTCGCGCACACCGCGCTCGGCATCTGGGCGCTCTACGAGCGCCGGCAGTTTCGCTGGAAGGCGATCGAGCCGATCCAGCTCGTGCTCGGCTTGAGCGTCCCGGCAATGGTGGTCGCGCATATTATCGGGGTACGGCTCGGCCACACGCTGTACGGCCAGGAAAAGCTCTACCCGCAGGTCTTCTTCGCGTACTGGATATCGACGCCCTACAAGGCCTGGCTGCTGAGCGCCGTCCTGATCGTCTCGTGGGTTCACGCCTGCATCGGCCTGCACTTCTGGCTGCGGATGAAGGCGTTCTACCAGAAGGCAGCGCCGTATCTGCTCGCCGTCGCCGTGCTGGTTCCGACGCTCTCGCTGCTCGGTCTCTATCAGGGCGGGCGCGACGTCATGAACAGCGACAGCCTCGAATGGCGGCAGGAAAATCTGTCGCAACGCGCGATGGGCACGCGACCCCAGGCGCAAGTGCTCGATCGCGTCACGGATTATTTCCTGATCGGCTATCTCGGCCTGATCGGGCTCGTGTTGCTGGGCAAGGGCGCCCGCGCCCTCTATGAACGCCGCGGCGGCATGATCAGCCTTTCCTACGGCAACGGCCGGACGGTGCGGGTGCCCAGGGGGTTGAGCGTGCTCGAGGCCAGCCTGCGCAACAACGTCCCGCATGCCAGCGTCTGCGGCGGCCGCGCCCGCTGCTCCACCTGCCGCATCCGTATCATCGGCGACTGTAGCGCACTGCCCGAACCGTCGCAGCGCGAGGCATTCGTGCTCGGGCGGGTCGGCACCACGGATCCATCGATCCGCCTCGCCTGCCAGTTGCGACCGAACGCCGACCTCTCGTTCTTCCAGCTGTTCCTGCCGCACACGATGTCGGCCAATGCGCAGGCGTCGAACCCGGCGCGGATCGGCCAGGAACGCTATCTCGTCAATATGTTCGTCGACATGCGCGGTTCAACCAAATTGGCGGAGAAGCGCCTGCCGTTCGACACCGTGTTCATCGTCAACCGCTTCCTCGGCGCGGTGTCGCAGGCGGTGATCGAGAGCGGCGGCAAGCCGAACCAGTTCATCGGCGACGGCATGCTGGCGCTGTTCGGGCTTTCCTCGAGCCGTCAGGAAGCCTGCCGCCAGGCCTTGAAAGCGGCAACCCTGATCGCCGCCAATGTCGACGAGCTGAACACGTTTCTCGCGCACGACCTGCGCGAGCCGATCCGCTTCGGCATCGGCATTCACGGCGGCGAGGTGATCGTCGGTGACATCGGCTACCGCGACCACATGGTGTTCACCGCGCTCGGTGACGCCGTCAACGTCGCGGCGCGGCTGCAGGACATGACCAAGGGCCTTGCCTGCGAGGCGGTTATCTCCGACGAGGTTCGCGTTACCGCGGGTGTCGCCGCCGATGCGCTGCCGCAGCAGCAGGTCGAGATCCGCGGTCGCAACGAGCCGATGATCGTGCGCACCGTGACCGAGGCGCGGACGCTGGCGGCGCTGGTTGAGGTCGAGCAAAGCGCCGCCGCGTAACATCGCTTCGCCACGCGTGGCGCGAAGCCAGCGTGATCTATCTCACACCTGAACGGATGTTCAGGAAATTGTCAGCGAATTCAATGCCGCTTCCTCGAACCCGGTTTCCGGCGCGTACGACAGATGGGCGATGGGCAAGACTGAAACTGAGCCCTGAAACTGAGCCCTGAAACTGAAACCCGCGCCGAGACGAAACGATCAACGCGCACATCGAAGGAGAACGACCATGCTTCGCAAAGTAGCTCTCGCACTTGTTGCCGCCGCTTCCCTCAGCGCCATGGCGCTGGCTCCCACTGCCGCTTCGGCGGGACCGTGGGGCGGCGGATGGGGTGGTGGCTGGGGCGGTGGTGGCTTCCATCATCACCACTGGGGCCACGGCTTCGGCATCGGCTTCATCGGTGGCGGCGACGACGGCTGCTACGTGACCCGCCCGGTGATGACGCCGTACGGCTACCGCTACCGCACCATCAACGTCTGCAGCTACTGACACAACGCCGTTCGCCCTATTCGGAAACCCCGGTCGCTCACATAAGCGGCCGGGGCTTTCCGTTGAACCTTGTTTGCAACACTAATGTGACATGCTCACTCCGAAAGCATCAATTGACTCCGCCTCCTCCGATGCGACAACTTCGCATCCGTGAGTCTGGTGATGACCGGCTCAAATAGAAGAAGCTTCGGAGGAAGCACGATGTTCGATCGACGAGAATTGCTGAGACGTGCCGGTATGGCGGCGCTGCTGACCGGCCTCGGTTCACAACGGGCATTCGCGCTCGATACCGTGACGCTGCCATTCGACAATGGCGAACGGCCGCTGGTGCGCTACCCGCAGAAGCGCCCGATGATCGGCCTGACGGAGCGGCCGCCGCAGCTCGAAACCCCGTTCGCGATCTTCAACGACGGCGCGATCACGCCCAACAACGCGTTCTTCGTCCGCTACCATCTGGCCGACGTGCCCTACGACATCGATCCGGACAAGTTCACGCTGGAGATCAAGGGCAAGGTCGATCGACCGCTCAAGCTCTCGTTAAGGGACATCAAGAAGCTGAAAGCTGTCGAACTGGTCGCGGTCAACCAGTGCTCCGGCAACAGCCGCGGCTTTTCCACGCCGCGGGTCCCCGGCGGGCAATTGGGCAATGGCGCCATGGGCAATGCGCGCTGGCGCGGCGTGCCGCTGAAAACCGTGCTCGATATGGCCGGCGTGCAGCAGGGCGCCAGGCAGGTCACCTTCAACGGCATGGACGGTCCGGTCAGCGACAAGACGCCCGATTTCGTCAAGGCGCTCGACATCGACCACGCCCGCGACGGCGAGGTGATGCTGGCCTATGGCATGAACGGCGACGACCTGCCGCTCCTGAACGGCTTTCCGCTGCGGCTCGTGGTGCCCGGCTACTACGGCACCTACTGGGTCAAGCATCTCAACGAAATCACCGTGATCGACAATGTGTTCGAGGGCTTCTGGATGAAATCCGCCTACCGGATTCCGGATACGCCCAACAACAGCGTCGAGCCGGGCACGGCGCCGAAGGCGACGATTCCGATCAACCGCTTCACGGTGCGCTCGTTCATCACCAACGTCGCCGACGGCGCCAAGCTGAAGCCGGGCTCGACCACGCTGAAGGGCATCGCCTTCGACGGCGGCAAGGGCATCAAGGAAGTCGCCGTCTCCACCGACGGCGGCAAGACCTGGACGCCGGCGAAGTTGGGTAAGGATCTCGGCAAATATTCGTTCCGCGAATGGAAACTGCCGGTCAAGCTCGCGGCCGGCGCCTACGAACTCAAGGTGCGCGCCACCAGCAATGGCGGCGACGTGCAGCCGATGACCGCGTTCTGGAATCCCGCCGGCTATCTGCGCAACGTCGTCGAAACCGTTCGCGTCACGGCGGCATGAGGGGAATGATCATGCGATACCGGATTCTCGTCACCCTCACCGTCACCGCAAGCCTCGGCTTCGCCGCCGCTTACGCAGCTCCGGTCGGCTACAAGCTTCCGGAGGAAACCTCAGCCTTCAAGCCCGGTGCGGGTCTCGAAGTGGTGCAGGGCAATTGCACCGCCTGTCACTCCGCCGATTACATCAAGACCCAGCCGCGCGGCGAAAAATTCAAGAAGGATTTCTGGGCCGCCGAAGTCACCAAGATGATCAAGGTCTACGGCGCGCCGATCGATGACGCGGATGTCGGCAAGATCGTCGATTACCTCGCCGCGAATTACTGAGGCGACGGGGCCCGGAGGGCACGGCGGTGACGGAAATCGCCGGCCCCAACGGCCCGGTTGTGGAGAGGCCACCACCCCGCCTCTCCCCCTGCGGGTAGAAGCGGATGGGCTCGCCTGCCGCGATTTCGCCGCGTCAAATGACCGCGAATCCGGCAAAAAGGCGGAAATGCGGTGCAATATGCCGCTTTTTTGCCGAAACGATGATGCCGTTTGCGCTACCCAGCCCGCCACAACCCGCGTATCCTGATGTCTCGGGCAGGCCGGTAAGTGCGGGGACCGGCAGCTCGTTTTATTTTTTGATTCCGCGGAGACGACGTGAATGGCTAAAGGTACGGTGAAGTGGTTCAACCCGACCAAGGGTTATGGGTTCATCCAGCCCAGCAATGGCGGCAAGGACGTTTTCGTTCATATTTCGGCAGTTGAGAAAGCTGGTCTTTCGACGCTCAATGAAGGGCAGACCGTCGAGTACGAAGAGATCGCCAACCGCGGCAAGACCTCGGCCGAGAACCTCAAGGTTTAGCGCAACAGCGCGTTCGGCAACGGCAAACTCTCGGACGCGATCCGGGAGTTGGGCTGACAAGGATCTCCAGAAAAAACTGTGAGCGTTCGGCGGAGCGGGCACCGCTTTGACGCGCACTCCGATAGGCCAATATGCCATTCCGTTCTGATCGCATCAGGACGGATTTTTTTTGGCCGGTCCGCGCCGAATCAACGCGAACCGCGCTCAATCTTCCGTCACCCATTTCTGCACCGTCATGACATCGGGCGGCTGCAGATAACCGCGCGGCCAGAGATCGACGACCCATTCGATCTTGGTGGCGCGATCGACCAGCACCGCGGTGTTGTGCGGCGTCTGCAGCACCAGCGTATTGCCGCGATAATGCGGATCGCCGACGGTGTGGAACTTGAGCAGGCGCCACTCCTGCAGCACCAGCAACAGGCTGGTGGTGTTGCGGGTGGTGTCCCAGCAATCGTAATTGTGCTTGTCGTCGAAATAGCGAAAATCCGCTTTCGCCACCCGCTTGTTGGTGCCGATGATCGGCCCCATGCGGCGGTCGAGCCAGACCACCGCCTTCTGCGCCGCGGCGCGTTCGGCCGCAGCCGACGCGTGCCCTGCATTCAATATCTGCGTCAGCGCCGCGCGATCGCCCGGAGTGAAATCGAGGATCTCGCGTCGCCGGCAAACGAAGCCGTAGCAGACCGTCATCGAATTGGCCGAGGGCGGATAGATCGACACCGTGCTGTAGAGCGCGGCGACTTCCCGGCTCATCTCGGTCGCTTCCGTCGACGGCGCGCCCAGCAGGCAAGCGAGGACAATCCCCGGCACGGTCGAAAACCTGGCCAGCGCATTTCCGAATCTCGGCGGATCGGCGTCTTGCATCATTCCAACAATCCCAAGCTGCGGCGTGGCCGAGAATTAGCGCGGCGGTTTCGCGCTGCCAATACGCGAGCCCGTCGCCTGTGGATCACGTCCCGGTATTAGCCGACCGGCAGCGGTGCGTCGCGCTTGACCTCTTCCATCACGGCGTAGGTCCGCGTCTCGCGCACGCCCGGCAGCGCCAGCAGGCTCTCGCCAAGGAACCGGCGATAGGCCGTCATGTCGGCGACCCGGGCTTTCACCAGGTAATCGAAGCCACCCGCCACCATGTGGCACTCCAGCACTTCGGGCGCCGCCTGCACCGCCTTGGCGAAGCGCTCGAAGATGTCGGGCGTGGTCTTGTCGAGCATCACCTCGACGAACACCAGCAACCCCAGGCCCAGCCGGTGCGGATTGAGCCGGGCGCCATAGCCCTCGACGAAGCCGTCGCGCTGCAGCCGCTTCAGCCGCTCGCCGATCGAGGTCGGCGACAGCCCGATCCGCTCCGCCAGCTCGACATTGGCAATACGGCCATCCCCTTGAAGAATTGAGAGGATTTTGCGGTCTATCTTATCAATTTCAGTCATTTATCAGGCCAATCTGAGTATCTGCAGTATTATCTAATGGTAAATCGTCAATTTGTCTATCGAACTACGGTTGATGCGGCAGTAGATTTGAGCGAGCTGGGAAAATCAGATGTCAAACGAGCAATCGCCTCCTCCACCCTTCAGCGCGCCCCACGCCCCCGATGACCGCACGATCGCCACCGGCCTGCTCCAGGCCGGGCGGCTGGATGCGGCCCAGGAACGGCGCATCGACGGCACCGCGACCCGGCTGATCGAGGCCATCAGGGCCAATGACGATCCGCTTGGCGGCGTCGAGGACATGCTGCGCGAGTTCGCGCTCTCGACCAAAGAGGGGCTGGCGCTGATGGTGCTCGCCGAGGCGCTGCTGCGGGTTCCCGACGCCTGCACCGCCGACCAGTTCATCGAGGACAAGCTCGGCCAGGGCGACTTCGTCCATCACGAGACCAAATCCAGCGCCTTCCTCGTCAATGCCTCGGCATGGGCGCTCGGGATGTCGGCCCGCGTGATCCAGCCCGGCGAGACCCCGCAGGGAACCATCGGCCGGCTGACCAAGCGGCTGGGTGCGCCGGCGGTGCGCGCCGCGACGCGCCAGGCGATGCGGCTGATGGGCAGCCATTTCGTGCTCGGCGAGACCATCGAGGCTGCGCTCGAGCGCGCGCAGCCGCATTCGTCGCAGCATCGGCGCTATTCCTTCGACATGCTTGGCGAAGGCGCGCGCACGGCCGAGGATGCGGCGCGCTATTTCAATTCCTACGCCAGCGCGATCGAGGCGATCGGCCGGACAGCCGGCGGCCGGTCGCTGCCCGACCGTCCCGGTATCTCCGTCAAACTTTCCGCGTTGCATCCGCGCTTCGAGGCCGTGAGCCGCGCGCGCGTGATGACCGAATTGGTCCCTCGCCTGATTGATCTCGCGCGGCAGGCCAGAGCGCATGAGCTGAATTTCACCGTCGATGCCGAGGAAGCCGACCGGCTGGAACTCTCGCTCGACGTGATCGAAGCTGCTTTCGGCGACACGTCGTTAGCGGGCTGGGATGGTTTCGGGCTGGCGATCCAGGCCTATCAGAAGCGCGCATCCGCCGTGATCGGCTATGTCGATGATCTCACAAGCCGCCTCAACCGGCGGATGATGGTGCGCCTCGTCAAGGGCGCCTATTGGGACACCGAGATCAAGCGCGCGCAGGAACGCGGCCTCGACGGCTATCCCGTGTTCACCCGCAAGGCGATGACGGATTTGAACTACATCGCCTGCGCGCGGCAATTGCTGGCGCTGCGGCCGCGACTATTTCCGCAATTCGCCACCCACAATGCGCTGACGGTTGCGACCATTCTTGAACTGGCGAGCGGCGAAGATGGATTCGAATTCCAGCGGCTGCATGGCATGGGCGAAGCGCTGTATGCGAAGCTTGCCGAAGATCGCCCCGGCATCGCCTGCCGGACTTATGCGCCGGTCGGCAGCCACCGCGATCTGCTCGCCTATCTGGTGCGGCGGCTGATCGAGAACGGCGCCAACTCGTCGTTTGTTGCGCTTGCCGCCGACGAGGCCGTGCCGGTGACGGCGCTGCTGCGGCGTCCGGCCGGCATCATCGGCAGTGCTGACAATGCCGGGCATCCCAACATTCCGCTGCCACGAGATATGTACCGGCCGCAGCGGGCAAACTCGCGCGGGCTTGAATTCGGCGAGCGCGCGACGCTCGACCGGCTCGTTGCGACCATCGCCGCGGAGCCGTTGCCCGAAGCTGGAAGCATCGCCGATGCGACACCGGCAGCGGCGAATGCGGCGATATCAGCCGCGCGCGACGGGTTCAAGACCTGGAGCCGGACGCCGGCCGGGAGGCGCGCGTCTGCGCTTGAAAAAGCCGCCGATCTGCTGGAACAGCGCGCCACGCATTTAATCGCACTGCTGCAGCACGAGGGCGGCAAGACACTCGACGACGCCCTGTCGGAAGTCCGCGAGGCCGTCGATTTCTGCCGCTACTATGCCGCGGAGGGCCGCGAACAATTTGGCGACGGCAAGGCAATGCCGGGCCCGACCGGGGAGAGCAACGTGCTCAGGTTGCGCGGCCGTGGCGTCTTCGTCGCAATATCGCCGTGGAATTTTCCGCTCGCAATTTTCCTGGGGCAAGTGGCAGCCGCGCTGATGGCCGGCAATGCCGTCGTGGCAAAACCGGCGGAACAGACGCCGCTGATTGCGGCGGAAGCCGTTCGGCTGTTGCATGAGGCCGGCGTGCCGGCGTCAGCACTGCATCTCGTGCAGGGCGACGGCCGGACCGGCGCCGCGCTGGTGGCACATGCCGACATCGCCGGCGTCGTCTTCACCGGATCGACCGAGGTCGCGCGCGCGATCAACCGCGTTTTGGCCGCCAAGGACGGACCGATCGTGCCGCTGATCGCGGAAACCGGCGGCATCAATGCGATGATCGTCGACGCCACCGCGCTGCCCGAGCAGGTCGCCGACGATGTCGTGACCTCTGCGTTTCGTTCGGCCGGCCAGCGCTGCTCGGCGCTGCGGCTGTTGTTCCTTCAGGACGACGTCGCCGACCGCATGATCGAAATGATCGCTGGCTCAGCGCGCGAGCTTGTCATCGGCGATCCCGCCGATCCCGCAACCCATATCGGACCGGTGATCGACGCCGAGGCCAAGCAACGCCTTGACGCCCATATCGCGCGGATGAAAAAGGACGCGAAGGTGCATTATGCGGGCACAGCCCCGGACGGCAATTACGTCGCCCCGCACATTTTCGAACTGTCCGATGCCAGCGAGTTGACCGAGGAAATATTCGGCCCGGTGCTGCACGTGGTGCGCTACCGCGCCGACCGGCTCGACCAGGTACTGCAATCGATCGAACGCTCTGGCTTCGGGCTAACGCTCGGCATCCATTCGCGGATCGACGATATGGTCGAAGCCGTGATCGATCGCCTTTCCGTCGGCAACATCTATGTCAACCGCAACATGATCGGTGCGGTGGTCGGCGTGCAGCCGTTCGGCGGCCATGGGCTGTCCGGCACCGGCCCCAAGGCCGGCGGCCCGCATTACCTGGCGCGCTTTGCGACCGAACAGACGGTGACGATCAACACGGCGGCGGCCGGTGGCAATGCGGCGTTGATGGCGGGCGGGGAGTAGGTGCGATTCGGACGCCGTCATTCCGGGATGGTGCGTTAGCACCAGACCTGAGGGGTGCAATTGCACCCGGGGAATCTCGAGATTCCGGGTTCGATGCTTCGCATCGCCCCGGAATGACACTGACGCACCCCGTTGCATCATGCCCCCGACATGGGTCAAATGGCGTTTGAACCGGATCACTCATCGCGATAATCAACAAAACCAACAAACGTCACGGGAGCGGCGCCGCCATGGAAAAAGGTATTTTTGAAGGCCTCAAGGTTCTGGACTGCGCGAGCTTTATCGCAGCCCCCGCGGCCGCCACCGTGCTGTCGGATTTCGGCGCCGACGTCATCAAGATCGAACCGCCCGGCGCCGGCGATCCCTATCGCAATCTGCCGAACTTGCCGGGCTACCCCCACAGCGAACACAATTTCGCGTGGCTGCTGGAGGCCCGCAACAAGCGCAGCCTCGCGCTCGATCTCTCGAAGCCCGAGGGCCAGGCCGTGCTGCACAAGCTCGCCGCCGAAGCCGACGTCTTCATCACCAACTATCCGCCGCCGGTACGTGAACGGCTAGGGATTACCCACGCCCATCTGGCGCCGACGAACGAGCGGCTGATCTACGCGTCGTTTACCGGCTACGGCGAAAAGGGCGAGGAAGCCAACAAGCCCGGCTTCGACTCTAACGCCTATTGGGCGCGCTCGGGCCTGATGGACCTGGTGCGCGCCGACGAACACACCACGCCGGCGCGGTCGATCGCCGGCATGGGCGACCACCCCTGTGCGATGGCGTTCTACGGCGCGATCGTGACCGCGCTCTACAAGCGCGAGCGCACCGGCAAGGGTTCGCATGTCTCTTCGAACCTGATGGCGAACGGCGTCTGGGCCGCCTCCGTGCTGGCGCAAGCCAAGCTGGTCGGCGCGAAATTCGGCGAACGGCGTCCGCGCGAGCGCGCGCTGAACGCGGTCACCAATCACTACCAGTGCAAGGACGGACGCTGGCTCATTCTGTCGCTGCTCAACGAGGACAAGCAATGGCCGACGCTGGCGCGCATCCTCGGACGCGAGGATCTGGTCACCGATCCGCGCTTCGAGACCAAGAAGGAACGCCATGCGCGGTCGCTGGAACTGATCAAGATCTTCGACGAGACCTTCGCCACCAAAGACCTCGCCGAGTGGCGGCAACTCCTCGACGGCAACGGGCTGGTGTTCGGCGTGGTCGGCATTCTCGACGACATTCCGCACGACAAGCAGATGATCGAGAACGAAGTGCTGGTGCCGTTCGAGAACGACACCATGCTGACCATCAGCAGCCCGATCTGGGTCGACGGCAGCAAGAAAGTCCAGCCGCGCAAGCCGCCCGGCGTCGGCGAACACAGCGACGAGATCTTGCGCAACGCCGGCTATGACGAGGCCGCGATCAAGAAGTTGCGGGCGGCCGGCGCGGTCGCCTGACAGCTCTCGGAGAAGGACCGATCATGTCCACCTATCGCCTGCACTATTTCCCGGAGTCGGGGAACAGCTACAAGCTCGCCTTGATGCTGACCCTGTGCGGCGAACGCTTCGAACCGGTGTGGACCGATTTCGCCGGCGGCGCCACGCGAACGCCGGAATGGCGGCGCGACGTCAACGAGATGGGCGAAATTCCGGTGCTGGAGGTGGACGGCGAGCGCCGCACCCAGACCGCGCCGATCCTGCTGCAACTGGCCAAGCAATACGGTCGGTTCGGCGGCGAGACCGAGCAGGAACAGTTCGAGCTGTTGCGCTGGCTGTTCTGGGACAATCACAAGCTGACCGGCTATATGGCGAGCTATCGCTATTACCGCGCGTTCACGCCGACGCCGGACCAGCACGTGCTTGCGCATTTTCGCCGGCGGCTCGACGACTTTCTGTCGATTCTCGAAGCGCATTTGCAGAAGAACGCTTTCGCCATCGGCGAACGACCGACGATATCGGATATTTCAATGATGGCCTATCTGCATTATCCCGCCGACGAAACCGGATACGATCTGGCGGCGAGCCATCCCGCCATCAGCGCCTGGCTCGGGCGGATGGCACAGTTGCCGGGCTGGAAACCGGCCTACGACCTGTTACCCGGCAAACGAATGACGCATTACGCCAACTAGGTTCACCGCTCAGCCGCGAAGCCACATCCAGGCGATACCAAACACGACCACACCGGCAATGACGGTAACCGCGACCGCCCAGCTGCTGACGCGAACGCTGCTTATTTTCTCGCGCCTGGCTTCATTCTCCGCGATCTCGCGATCGCGGTCTTTGTTCTCCTGGTCGGAAAAGCTCATCGCCGGTCTCCGCTCAGTTCGCTGCTGCTGCCGTGTCTAGCCTGGCATCAATCGATGACGGCCGATCGGCGCCTTTGCCGCCGCTCATGCCGGCGAGCCGGCTCAGCGAGAATGCCGCCAGCGCTGCACACATGGCGGCCGTTGCCGCCGCCATGAAGACCGATCCGGTGCTCCACTTCGCCGTCAACAGCGCCCCGCCCACCAGCGGCCCGATGATCGACCCGACCCGGCCGATACCGAGCGCCCAACCGACGCCGGTCGCCCTGACGGAGGTGGGATAGAATCCCGCCGCCAGCGCATTGGCGGCAATCTGGCCGCCGACGATGCAGAACCCGGCCGCGAAGATGGCCGCCGTCACGAGCGCGACGGAGTGACCGAGCTGACCGATCGCGCCGACGGCGAATACGGCGACAAAATACACAAGTGCCAGCGCGCGGAACGAGAAGCGGTCGATGATGCTGCCGAGCGCGAAGGTTCCGACCACGCCGCCGACCTGCAGCATCGACCCGATCAGAGCGGCCGAGGAAACCGAGGCGCCGAGATCGTTGAGCACGGTCGGCAGCCAGTTCGACAGAAAATAGAGATCGAGCAGGCTCATGAAGAACACCACCCACAGCAACAGCGTGGGC
Source organism: Bradyrhizobium sp. KBS0727 (assembly GCF_005937885.2). Classification (NCBI taxonomy): domain Bacteria; kingdom Pseudomonadati; phylum Pseudomonadota; class Alphaproteobacteria; order Hyphomicrobiales; family Nitrobacteraceae; genus Bradyrhizobium; species Bradyrhizobium sp. KBS0727. Next base: position 6,158,998 of record NZ_CP042176.1, read on the forward strand.
AACGTCCGCCCTTCCCGGAACAGATGCAGCACCGGCATCCCGGCCAGTTGCGGCTCTTGCACGACGAACTGTGTCGCGGGCGTAAAACCGGCTTTGGGATTGATCCGCCCGAGCAGTTCGGCAACCCGCGCCGGCGCCTGCCCGGTGAGCGCAAGGAAGCGCACGGATTCCGGCAGCCGCAGCGCCAGGATCGGCGCCAGCAACAGCGGTGCTGCGCCGCCGACGGCGAACACCGAGCGCCAGCCGAATTGCGGGATCAACGCCGCCGCGAGCAGCCCGCCGAGCGCTGCCCCGATCGAGAATCCGCAGAACATGACCATCACCATGGTGGCGCGGCGGCGATGCGGACTGAACTCGGATGTCATCGCGATCGCATTCGGCATCGCGCCGCCGAGACCGAGACCGGTCAGAAAGCGGATTGCCAGCAGCGCGTTGACGTCAGCGATGAAAGCCGTCGCGAACGTGCCGATGCCGAAGGCCAGCGTCGAGAAGATGATGATCCGCTTGCGTCCGATCCGGTCCGCCAGCGGCCCGAAGATCAGCGCACCGATCATCAGGCCGAACAGTCCGGCGCTGAACACCGGCCCGAGCGCGGCCTTGCTCAGGCCCCACTCTTTCGCGAGTGCCGGCGCGACATATCCGATCGCCTGGGTGTCAAAGCCGTCGAGAAACAGCACCGCGGCGCAGGTCAGCAGCAATTTGATCTGGAAACCGCCGACCGGCTGCCGGTCGATAAAGCCGACGACATCGACAGGCGATGCGCCGGCGACATCGACTGGGCCGTCACCCTGCGCCTGAGAACCTGCCATGCCGTCTTCTCCCCCAAAACGCCGAACCGCGGTTCTTGCCGACCGCATTGTCTCAGCCTAACTCGATTTCCGACACCGCTGCGGGAATTCTCACCCGCGCAATGCTTCCTTCGAATAACCCGCGATCCGCTTGTAGCCTTCGGACAGCCCCGCGAGTTCCTTGCGGCTGATGACGTCCTCGATCGTCTTGAAAGGGCGGTCCCCGGTGCGTTCGAACACCTCGCGCAGGATCGCATCCGGTGGATTGGTGCGGTTGGTGAGCACGATCCGCGTGGTGGCTTCCAGCCGCTGGTTTTCGTAAGCCGCAAGCGCGGCTACCGGATCGGCATGGTCGCGCAGCGCCGTCGTGAGCGCGCGCGCATCCAGGATCGCCTGGCCGGCACCGTTGGAACCACGCGGCACCATCGGATGCGCCGCGTCGCCAAGCAGCGTGATCCGGTCAAAACTCCAGCGCGGCAGCGGATCCTGGTCGACCATCGGGAATTCGAGCACATGATCGGCGGCGCGGATGAGGGCCGGCACATCGAGCCACTCGAAATGCCAGTCGGAAAACGCGCCGATGAAATCGTCGAGCGAGCCGGACCGGTTCCAGTCGCGCTTGCGATAGACAGGCGTCTCGATCTCGGCGACCCAGTTGATCAATTGCTTGCCGTCGGCGCCCGCGGGTCGGATCGGATAGATCACCATCTTGCCGTGCGACATCCAGCCGGCGCGCACCATGCTGGCGCCCGACAGCATCGGTTTCCAGCGGGTGACGCCGCGCCACATGTTGATTCCGGAATAGCGCGGTTCGCCTTCATCGGGATAGAACTGCTTGCGAACCGCGGAATTGATCCCGTCGCAGGCGATCGCCACGCGGCCGCGCAAGGTGGAGCGGTTCGAGCCGCCCGGGCCGTCGGAAAATGTCACGGCGACGCCAGCCGCATCCTGCTCGACGCCGACGCAATGCCGGTTGGTCAGCAACCGGTCGCCCCCGGCACGCGCGACGAAAGCATCGAGCAAGACCCGCTGCAGGTCGCCGCGGTGAATGGAGAATTGCGGATGATCGTAGCCCGCCGCGCGGCCAAGCGGCTCCTGGTAGATCAACTGGCCGAAGCGATTGAAGAAGGTCGCATCGGTGGTCGCGATCGCGACTTTGGCCAGCGCGCTCTCCAAGCCGAGCGCGGCCAGTTCTTTGGTCGCATGCGGCAGCAGGTTGATGCCGACACCCACCGCCTTGATCTCGGCGGCGGACTCGAAGATGCGGCAGGGAATGCCGGCCTCATGCAGCGCCAGCCCGAGCGTCAGCCCGCCAATGCCGGCGCCGACGATAATGACCTCGTCCATGCTTCTTCCCTGCGAAATAATTTGAAGCATAAAATAGGATTAGTAAGCCTACTGTCAATTGCGCCGTGGAGCCAAAATGGCCGGTTCTAACGGCTTTTGACGAAGCACATGCCCATGCGCGAGGTCTTGCCGGCGGGCTGGCAGGTGAGGCCCTCGGCGCAGCCCCAGGAATTGAAGCTCCGGTCGTTGTCGGCGGTCTTTGGGCTTCGGACATAGCAATGCGCCCCCCAGCCGTCGCCATATTCGGTGCCTGCGAGTTCCGCACCGCCGCGCGATTGCGGGCGGCTGGAGAAGCCGCGGGAATAATCCGGCGGCCTGCCGTCGCGCAGCGCGGTCAGAATATCGCGACGCCTGACCTGGTCGCCGAAGAAATGCGGCGACGCCGGCACCACGGTCGAATTCGACGGCTTTGCTGTCATCCAGTCGACGCCGGGGAAATGGAAGCCGCCGATGCCGCGCGTCTGGTGGCAGCCGGAACAGGTGACGTCGTTCAGCCGGCGCTCGAAGCCTCCGACCGAGCGGATGTTTTGCAATGCCACGCCGTCAGCCGATGCCTTTCGCAGCGCCGCCACGATGTCGGCCTCGGCGAATACGGGGTTGGCGGTTGCCCCCTCGCCTTGCAGCAGGCCGAACTCCGGCTGCAGATCCGATGGATCGAACCCGGCCGGCGTCGGCGCAATCGCGCCACGCGCGAGAAATTTTTCCGGGATCAGGGCCGTGCCGCGATCGAACTCGACGAGATGCCGGGGATCGAGCAGCCAAGCCTTGAACTCGCGTTTCAGGCTGTCGTCGGCCAGAATACGATCGCGGTCGATCTGGTTTTCCATCGGCGCTTCCTGAAACAGGTGCGCCTGCGGATCATAGCGAAACACCTTCAGCAGATAATCGGTGCGGAAATCGCGAACCGCCGATTTCGGCGCATGCGCGATCTGAAGATTGGTTTCGATGCGATCGATATTGGCGTAGCCAATCGGGTCGAGCGGACCGTCCTTTGCCAGCAGCTTTGCAGCAAGTTCGGTACCCGTCAGCACCAGGTCGCCTGCGGCCAACCAGCGTCTGGCGATTTCGGAACATACGATCGCCTGACCTTCAACCCTGGCCTTCAGCACGAGGTTCAGCGTCATCGGCAACCGTGGCGAGGCGGTGTTGTCTTCGCTGTCGGGCACATTGATGCGGGTCAGGCGGTAGATCAGCCGGATCTCGCCGCAGTCTGCTTGCGAGACATAGGCGCGGTCCATCCGGTTGACGATGCCCGCCAGCACGAAGCGCGTATCGGGGGAATAGAGCCATGCGCGGTCGAATAGCTGGAAAGCAAAACCGTCGCCGACGCCGATCGTCTCATTCGGCAGGCTTTTCTGGTGCCTCGCCACGTAGCGTTCGAACTCGCCGTCAACCGCCTGCCGGACCGGCAGCATCGACGGCAAGGCGAAGAGCTCACTGTCGGTGAGCGGAATATTCGCCGACCGCTCCGGCAGCAGCATGCGGCCGATGCCAAATTTGCCGCGGTCGAGTTCACGCAACGCCGCGGGATCGACAATGGCGGTGCCGCGCTCCAGCGGGGCGGCCGATGCTGAGCGATCCGGCACGGCGCCGGCAAACAGAAGCAGAGCGATTAGAAGGTAGCGCACGCGCAAACTAGGTCCTGACCAATGCCGCCACCAGGAGGCGCCACCAGGAGGCGTCTTGGGCGGCGTTTGCGTTCAGGAAATTAGCCGAAAAGCATCCCGGCTGTCTCGCGACAATCGGGATGCGGTTTCACGCGAGAGTGAAGGAATATTCGTAATCGGGCGAATCATCGCCGATCCACACCCATCCTCGGGCCACGCCCGAGGACTTCGCGGATCGCACGTTAACGCGAGATCAGGCCCTTGCTGGTCACGACCACCCATTTGCCATCCTGCCTGCGGATGGCATCGACACGACCGAGACCGGGGACTGGATCGCCGGCATAAACTTCAAAGATGCCCTGACGGCCTTCGATCAGTGCGCCGCCATTGGCGACGTCGCGCAGCACCCAGCCTTCGACCCGCGGCAGCCTGCTGACGTCGAGCTTGGGCGCAGCGGCCGCGGGCGCGGCAGCCGCAACCGTCGCCGGCTGCGACACCGAACCCGTGACTTCCCTCGCCTGGGCCGGCGCCGCGGCGGCGACAGGGGCAGGCGTGGCGCGGAGCTTGTCGACGGCTTCGCTGAGCTTGGCGAGTTTCGCGGCGGGTTCAGCCTGCGCCTTCTCGACCTTGTCGAGGCGATCACTGGCCTTGTTGAACTGGCCCGTCGCCATCTTCGAGGTGTGCTCGACGCCGGCCTTGAGCGCGACGATATCGGCATCGATCCGTGCAATCGAGGCTTCCAGCGCGCTGGCGTTCGCAGCCGCGGCATCCCCGCTGATCATATGCCCGAAACCGGCAGTCGCCAGCGCGCCACCCAACGCCCCCGCAACCGTCGCCAGCGCCACCACGGCCGCCATCGCCGACATCCGGCGCTTGCCGGAGGATCCCTCGCCCGATGCCGCTTCGGCCTTCGCACCGGCGTCCACGCGCTCGCCAGGCGACATGATCATCATCTTGCCGGACAGGTGCGACGTCTCCGGCTTGGCAGCGTCCACCTTCGGAACTTCCGGCTTGTTCGCTTCGACCTTGGGCGCATCAACCTTGAAAGGCTCGACCTTGGGCATTTCAGCCTTCGGTACATCAGCCTTGGGCGCATCAGCCTTCGGTACGTCGGCTTTGGGCGAAGTCTCTTCCTGTTCGGGCGCGAGCCTCGGGGACTCGACCTCGGCCGCGGCCCTCACCGGCGCGGACATGTCGGAAGCAGCCATCCCGGCGCCAACGGTTCCGGTTTCAGCGCTGGTCGGCTCGGGCTTGAGATCGATCACATCAAATACTCCAGGATTGGTTGACCTTTTGGTAACTTTTATTGCTTGCGAAATCGTTACCGGGCGCGGGCTTACCGAAATTTTAGGAAGTCATCCGGGCCGGTTTTGTGGCCGCAAGACGGCGGCCGCGCGGCCGGCGGCATCCGAACCCCGGCCATGCTGCTCTGCGGCAATCCCTGGCAGCTCCGTTTGCGCCGGCGGGTTTACCGACTAACATGCCGCCACCAACAAGCCAGAAGGCAGGGGCGCCATGACGATCGAGAAATGCATCAACGAGTTTGATGTAGATGACGTCATTTTCGAGGAGGGATCGACCGGGCGCGAGCTGTTCGTGGTGCTCGAAGGCGAGGTCGAGATCGCCAAGATGAACGGCGCGGCCAAGACCGTCATCGTGACGCTCGGCAAGGGCGAGTTCTTCGGCGAAATGGCGGTGATCGACGGCTCCTCGCGCTCGGCGACCGCGATCGCCGCGGCACCGCACACCCGCGTGATGCGGATCAACCATGCCCGCTTCGTCTATCTGGTGAGCCAGCAGCCGGCGTTTGCGCTGATGATCATGGATGCGCTCTCCAAGCGGTTGCGCGCCTCGAACGCCATCACCTTCAAAGCCGCGGCCACTACATGAGCGACCGCAAGCCGAGCCCGTTCAAGATATTGCTCGACAGCGACGTCTGCACGCTGATCCAGGCCGCCGAAGACGTCTATCAGATCCGCTTCAAGAACCGCGCCGCCAACGCCTATCTGGTGCGCGGCAGTTCGCGCACCATCATGATCGATGTCGGGCTGTCGTCGAACTATCCGCATCTTCTGACATGCCTCAACCATGTCGGTTGCCCGCCCGAAAAAATCGACATGGTGGTGTTGAGCCACGAGCATCTCGATCACATCGGGGCGGCCTGGCATTTTTCGGGCCGCACCTTCATCGCCGCGCATCGGCTGGCCGCCAACAAGATCATGCTGCGCGACGACTTTTCGATGCTGCGCAAGATGTTCAACGAGCCAAACGTGCCGATCAACGTCGATATCTGGCTCGAGGAAGGCAACCTGATCGACCTCGGCAATTTCCGGCTCAACGTGATGTACACGCCGGGCCACACCTCGGCCTGCATCACGCTGTTCGACCAGGACAAGGGATTACTATTCGCCGCCGACACGCTGATGCCCGGCGGCGTGATGGGCGGCGTGTTCGGCTCGGGCAGCATCGCCGACTACATCCAGTCGCTGGAGCGGCTCAAGGGCCTGAACTCGAAGATCCTGCTGTCGGGTCATGGCCGGCTGTCCGACACGCCGCAAGACGACGTCCGGATCGCGATCCAGCGCTCGCACACGCTGCTATCGGATACGGCGCAACTGTTCGACGCGCTCGACGCACGCTCGAACTTCGAACCGATCATGCAATCGGTGCGCGACCTCAACAAGCTCGACGACGGCTAGCGAACGATCTCGACGTTCCGGATTTATTCCCCGCAACCGCTGATTTTCGCGTGATGCTGAATCACATTCGGCGAAGCGGAACGTGTGAACCGTCCATTTGACAAATGCCGCGGCGGCCTGTTCAAAAGCAGCCAATAAACGGCGCCATCAAAAATCAACGGGAGAGAATGCACCATGAAGCTCTACGACTCGGTCGGACCGAACCCGCGCATTGTCCGCATGTTCATGGCGGAAAAGGGCATCGAAATGCCGAAGCAGGCGGTCGACCTGCGCAAGGGCGAGAATCGCGAGGCCGAACACCTGAAGCGTAATCCGCACGGCCAGATGCCGACGCTCGAACTCGACGACGGGCATTATCTCTCCGAAATCACCGCGATATGCGAATATCTGGAAGAGAAGAATCCGAAGCCGGCGATGATCGGAGCGACGGCGGAAGAACGCGCCGAGTGCCGTATGTGGACGCGCCGCGTCGACCTCAACATCTGCGAGCCGCTCGCCAACGGCTACCGCTTCGGCGAGGCGCTGAAGTTTTTCGAAAAGCGCATTCTCTGCGTCCCCGAGGCCTCGCCTGGCCTGAAGCAGATCGCCGCCAACCGCCTGCAATGGCTCGATGGCCAGATGGCGGACGGCAGGGAATACATCTGCGGCAAGCGCTTCACGCTGGCGGACATCCTGCTCTATTGCTGGCTCGATTTCGGCAACCAGGTCGGCCAGCCGCTGGACACCACCAACGCCAATATCGTGGCGTGGATGGCGCGTGTCGGGGAAAGGCCTTCGGCGAAGGCTTAGGATAAGGTCATTCCGGGGCGATGCGAAGCATCGAACTATGATGTGCAATTGCACATCTGAGAATCTCGAGATTCCCCGGGGGGGGGCAATTGCACCCCCGAGGTTCGATGCTTCGCATCGCCCCGGAATGACGACCAAAGCTAAATCACCACCGGTGCGTCCGGCAGCTCATTGGGGCCGCCGCTGCTTCTCGGAAAATGCGCTGCCATCTCGCGCGACACCGCCTCGATCCCCTTGATCGCGCCGGCTTCGAAGTTCTTCGCCCTGAAGTCGGCTTCCATCGCGGCACAGATCTTCTCCCAGCCGGCGGTGCCGACCTTGGCGTCGATGCCGCGGTCGGCGACGATCTCGACATTGCGGTCGGCGAGCAAGAGATAGATCAGCACGCCGTTGTTATGGGCGGTGTCCCAGATCCGCAATTGACCGAAGATATCGAGCGCCCGGTCCCGCGCCGACTGGCCGCGGAACAGCGGTGCGCCGTCGAGCGCGCCTTCCACCACAAAACGCACCTGCCCGGAATGCGTGGCTTCGCCGGCCTTGATCGCAGCTTCGATCGCGGCCAGCACGCCGGGCGGAAAATATCGCCGCTGCCACCAGTGATGATGCAGCAGATGCTTGCCGATGCGCGCAATGCCCATGTTCCCAGCTCTCTCTACCAGCTGCCGGACGCGCCGCCGCCGCCGAAGCTGCCGCCGCCACCGCCGCTGTCGCTTGAACTGCTGGAGCTGCTCGACCAGTCGCTGCTGCCGCCGCCCGACCAGCCGCTGCTACTGCTCCGGCCTCCACCACCCGTGTTGTTTGCAAAATCTCCGACCAGCGCAAAGATGAACACAATGATCGCCGCGAGCGCCGCCAACACCAGCGATTGAATGAAGAACCAGGCGAGTAAGCCGACGATACCGCCGGTCGCGATCGCGCCCATCAGCCGGCCGAGCGTGGCCCGCATCGCGGCGCCGACGACAAAAATCCCGAAGATGATGAACGGATTGAATGGATTGACATGGTCCAGCAGCCAGGACGGCTGGATGCCCTGCTGCGGCTCGCTCTGTGCCGGCGCGGGCAATTTCTCACCCTCGACGATCCGCATGATGCGGTCGACGCCTGCGGAAATGCCGCCGGAGAAATCGCCATTCCTAAACCGCGGCGTGATGATCTCGTCGATAATGCGTTTGGAAGTCACGTCGGTCAGCGCGCCTTCGAGGCCGTAGCCGACCTCGATCCGCAGTTTGCGGTCGTTCTTGGCGATGACCAGAAGCACGCCGTCGTCGATCTTCTTGCGGCCAATCTTCCAGGCTTCCGCGACCCGGAGCGAGTATTGTTCGATAGCCTCACCGTCCGTCGTCGGGACGATCAGCACCGCGAGCTGACTGCCCTTCCGGGCTTCGAATGCCCGGATGGTCTGGTTCAGGGCACTGACATCGTTGGTGGACAGCGTGCCGGTTTGATCGACCACCCGCCCGACCAGCGGCGGAACCGCGACGTCGGCGTGCGCGAAATCGGCAGCGACCGCGAACGCCCAGCACAGCAGCAGCGCAAGAAAGGAAGCTCTCGCAGCATTCATCGCGATTTGTCGGTTGCCGGCACGTTGGATCGGCTATTTCGAGGGCGCTGCGGGCGCCGCCGGAGCCGGATTGAAATCCACCTTCGGCGCCGTCGAGATTTCCTTCTCGTTCTCGACCGTGAAGTTCGGCTTTTCCTTGTAGCCAAACGCCATCGCGGTGAGGTTGTTCGGGAAGGTACGGATGCCGACATTATAGTCCTGCACCGACTTGATATAACGGTTGCGCGCCACGGTGATGCGATTCTCGGTGCCTTCGAGCTGCGCCATCAGGTCGCGAAACAGCGCATCCGATTTGAGCTGCGGATAGTTTTCGGTCACGACCAATAGTCGCGACAATGCGCTGGAAAGTTCACCCTGGGCGGCCTGGAATTTCTGGAACGCGGCCGGATCGTTCAGCACTTCCGGCGTCGCCTGGATGCTGCCGACCTTGGCGCGGGCGTTGGTGACCCCGAGCAGCACATCTTTTTCCTGCTGGGCGAAGCCCTTCACCGAATTGACGAGGTTGGGCACCAGATCGGCGCGGCGCTGGTACTGGTTGACCACTTCCGACCAGTTCGCCTTGACCTGCTCGTCATTGGTCTGGATCGCGTTGTAGCCGCAATTGGTCAGGCTCAACGTCGCCAGCGCCGCCAGCACGGTCCATAACTTTCGCATCGAAATTCTCCCGGTAAATCTGCGGTCAACATATCAGAACGGTATGAGGGTCCATACTCCTACTTCGTCATTCCGGGACGATGCGAAGCATCGAACCCGGAATCTCGAGATTCCGGGTTCGCTTCGCGCCCCGGAATGACGGCGGCGTAGTGATTCAATCCCCTTGCCTATCATTCGCCGACACCACAACATGGCCGGATAACAATAAAGGGAGGGCCGATTGACCGCTTATCAGACCATCGTGGTGGAGCGGCCCGAGCCTGGTATCGCGCGAATCGTGATGAACCGGCCCGAGGCGCGCAACGCCCAAAACCTGCAAATGACCTACGATCTCAACGCTGCCTTCGACGAGGCGGTGCAGGACGACGCGGTCAAGGTCATCATTCTCGCCGGCAATGGGCCGCATTTCTCGGCCGGGCACGATTTGCGCCCGGGCGCCAAGAATACCGCCGGCGTTGATTTTCCGCCGGTCGGAAATTGGGGTGGTTTCGCCGAACCCAACGCCCATGGTCGCTTCGCCCGCGAGCAGGAAATCTATCTGCAGATCACCCGGCGCTGGCGCAATCTGGCCAAGCCGACGATCGCCGAAGTGCACGGCAAATGCATCGCCGGCGGCCTGATGCTGGCCTGGGCCTGCGACCTCATCGTCGCCAGCGCCGATGCCGAATTCTGCGATCCCGTGGTCACCATGGGCGTCTGCGGCGTCGAATGGTTCGTTCATCCCTGGGAGCTCGGTCCGCGCAAGGCCAAGGAATTGCTGTTCACCGCCGACGTCTGGAGCGCGGAGGAAGCGCACCGGCTCGGCATGGTCAACCATGTCGTGCCGCGCCCGGAGCTTTCATCCTTCGTCCTGGCGCTGGCGCGGAGGATCGCCGCAAAACCTTCGTTTGCGCTGAAGCTCACCAAGGAAGCGGTCAATCGCTCGGTCGACGTGATGGGACAGCCCGCGGCGATCGAGCAGGCGTTCGCGCTGCATCAGCTCTGCCATGCGCATAATCTGCAGGAATTCGGAATGGTCGTGGACCCCGCGGGCCTGCATCCGTCCGTCAGGAAACCGGCGCAAACCAAATAACAAAAGCAAAGAAGATCAGATGGACCTCACCTTGAGCGACGAGCAGCGGATGCTGCGCGAAAGTGCCGACCGCTTTGTCACCGAGACCTACAATACCGATCATCGCAAGCGGTCGGCGAACGATCCGCGCGGCTTCGGCACCGGGATCTGGAAGCAGTTCGCCGATCTGGGCTGGCTCGCGCTACCGATCAAGGAGGACCACGGCGGGCTTGGCGGCGGCGCCATTGAGATCGGTATCCTGATGGAAGCATTCGGACGCGGCCTCGTCTCCGAGCCTTATCTGTCGACCGTCGTAATCGGCGCGTCATTGATCGCGGAATGCGGCTCCGAGGCGCAGAAGCAAGCGCTGCTGCCCCACATCGCCGACGGTTCGCTTTATCTCGCCTTCGCGCATTCGGAGCGGCAGGCCCGCTTCGATCTCGCCGACGTCAAGACGACGGCGAAGAAAACACCGGAGGGCTGGCGCCTCGATGGCCACAAGACCGCCGTGCTCGACGGCAACGCCGCCGGACAGATCATCGTCTCCGCCCGCATGGATGACGGCAAGCTCTGCCTGTTTCTGGTGCCGCAAGGTGCGCCCGGTCTTACCGCCCGCGATTTCCCACGGCTTGGCGGCGGCCGTGCCTGTAACCTCGATCTCAGGGATGTGCGCCTGCCCGCCGACGCCCTGCTCGGCGACGGCAGCGACGTGTTGCCGGCGATCGAAGGCGTGGTCGATCGCGCGATGGCCGCGCTCGGCGCCGAAGCCGTCGGCATCATGCAGACCCTGCTCGACCAGACCCTCGAATACACCAAGATCCGAAAGCAATTTGGACGGCCGCTGTCCGCCAACCAGGTGATCCGTCATCGGCTGGCCGACATGGCGATGCAATGCGACGAAGCCCGCTCGATGGCGTTGCGCGCCGCGCTGATGGCCGACGCTGAACCGGTGGCGCGTGCGCGCGCCGCTTCCGGCGCCAAGGCCAAGATCGGCAAATGCGCCCGCTTTGTCGCGGAGCAATCCGTACAGCTTCATGGCGCCATGGGAGTCACCGACGAGCTCGACATCGGTTCCTACTTCAAACGGTTGCTCGCCTTCGACACGCTGTTCGGCGGCAGCGCCCATCATTATCGCCGCTATGCCGCCCTCGGCGGCCGTACCGTTCAAGCCTGATATCGGAGCGCAACATGGATCTCACCTTTAACGCCGACGAGCGCGCTTTCGAGAAGGAAGTCCGCGACTTCATTGCCGCCAACCTGACGCCGGAGATCAAGCGCGCGACCGCGCTGACGCCATCGGTGTTCTCCGACCCCGATATCGGCATGGCCTGGCAGCGAGCGCTGCATAAGAAGGGCTGGGGCGCGCCGGGCTGGCCGGTGGACCATGGCGGCCCGGACTGGACCCCGGCGCAACGCTGGATTTTTGAGGCCGAATGCGCCCGCGCCGGCGTACCGAATGTGAATGTGATGGGCGTCAAGATGGTCGGCCCCGTGATCATCGGCTTCGGCTCGCCCGAGCAGAAGAACTTCTATCTGCCAAAAATTCTCTCCGGCGAGGATTACTGGTGCCAGGGCTACTCCGAACCGGGTTCGGGGTCCGATCTGTCCTCGCTGAAGACCCGCGCGGTGCGCGACGGCGACGATTACATCATCAACGGCACCAAGATCTGGACCACGCACGCCCATCACGCCAACCGTATGTTCGCGCTGGTGCGCACTAACGAGACCGAACGCCAGCAGGACGGCATCAGCTTCATCCTGATCGACATGAAGAGCCCGGGCATCACCACGCGACCGATCCTCACCATCGGCGGCGACCACGAGGTCAACCAGGTGTTCTTCGACGACGTCCGCGTCCCCGTCGCCAACCGCGTCGGTGAGGAAGGCAAGGGCTGGACCTATGGCAAATACTTGCTCGAATTCGAGCGCGGCTCCGGCATTGCGTCAGCCAAATTGCGCGAGGCGCTGAAGACGATTTCCGACCTCGCGGAGTCCGAGGCGACCGGCCGCGCGATCGACGACCCCGATATCGCGGTGCGGATGTCCGAGATCGAGGTCGATATCGACACGCTGGAAATGACCGAACTGCGGGTGCTGTCGGCACTGCAGACCGGACAGAATCCCGGCGCGGTGTCGTCGCTATTGAAACTGCGCGTCAGCGAAATTCGCCAAGCGGTCACGCGGCTCGGCGTCGAAGTGATCGGCAATGACGGGCTCTATGTCGAGCCGATCCGTCCGCTCTACCGGCTGAACGAGGCGCCGGGAATTCCGGAAGAATTGCTGCCGGTGGTGCCGGAATATCTCAACAGCCGCGCCTATACGATCTTTGGCGGCTCGTCGGAGATCCAGCGCGATATCGTCGCAAAGATGGTGCTGGGGCTTTAACTACCGTCGTTCCGGGGCGATGCGATAGCATCGAACCCGGAACCTAGAGCTTATCTTACACGATCGAGATTCCGGGTTCATCGCTCCGCGATGCCCCGGAATGACGGGAGCTACACCCCCGCCTTCGCGTCCCGGATCGCCTGCCAGATCTTGGCAGGCGTCAAGGGCGTGTTGAGCTGCTTGATGCCGAGTTCACTGAGCGCATCCATCACGCCGTTGGTGACGCAGGGCGGGCCGCCGATGGCGCCGGATTCGCCGCAGCCCTTGGCGCCGAGCGGATTGGTCCGGCAGGGTGCGGAATCGTCGAGCGTCACAGCGATCGGCGGGATGTCGTCGGCGCGCGGCACGCAGTAATCCTGATAGCTCGCGGTCAGCAACTGACCTTCCTCGCTATAGGCGACGCCCTCGTACAGCGCTTGCCCGATGCCTTGCGCGACGCCGCCATGGACCTGGCCGGTCACCAGCATCGGATTGACGGCGATGCCGACATCGTCGACCGTGGTGTAGCGCACCACCTTGCTGACACCGGTCTCGGGATCGATCTCGACTTCGCAGATATGCGTGCCGTTCGGCCAGCTCGGGCCGTCGACTTCGCCTTCCGAGTCGACGGAGAGTTTGGCGCCGTCTTCCTTCTTGGCGATCTCGAACAGGCTGATGCGCCGGTCGGTGCCGACCACCGAGAGCCAGCCGTCGCGGTATTCGATGTCCTCGACGGAAGTTTCCAGCACGTTCGAGGCCTTCTCGCGCGCTTTCGTGATCATATCATTGGTGGAGACCGCGACCGCCGTGCCGCCGACGAACAGCGAGCGCGAACCGACGCTGCCGAAACCGGTCGCGAGATCGGTGTCGCCCTGCACCACGTCGATCTTGTCCATGGGGATGCCGAGCGACTCCGACACCATCTGGGTGTAGGTGGTCTGCAGGCCCTGCCCCATCGCCATGGTGCCGGAGTGCAGGATGATGCGGCCCTCGGCCGTGGCGTGCAGCGAGACCTTTTCGGTATGCGCGCGGCCGCCGGTCCATTCGATGTAGCTGGTCAGGCCGCGACCGTAGAGCAGGCCCTTCTTCTTCGCCGCCTTCTTGCGCGCGGCAAAGCCGTTCCAGTCGGCGAGATCCGAGGCGCGCTCCAGCATGTGGGCGAAGGCGCCGGAATCGTACACCTGGCCGACCGCGTTGGTGTAGGGCAGTTGCGCCGGCTTGATGTAGTTGACCTTGCGAATGGTGCGCGGATCCATGCCGATCTGGCGCGCGGCCGCATCCATCAGCCGCTCGACGATGAACACCGCCTCTGGCCGCCCGGCACCGCGATAGGCACCGACGGGTGCGGTGTTGGTCATCACCGATTTCACCTCGAAATGCACCAGCGGCAGATCATAGACGCCGGTCTGCACGAACGGTCCGAGCACCAGCGGGATGATATTCGCCGTGCCGGAGGAGTAAGCGCCGGTACCGCCGACCGAGCGAACCCGATAGGCCTGCACGCGGCCCTTGGCGTCGAGCGCGAATTCGCCGGTCGAGGTCAGGTCGCGGCCGTGGGTGCCACCGACGAACTCGTCGGTGCGGTCGCCACGCCAGCGGATTTTCCGCGACAGCTTGGTCGCCGCATAGGCAACGATGCCGTCTTCCGGATAAAGGCTGGTCTTCTGGCCGAAACCACCGCCGATGTCGCCGACCAGCACCCGGACACTCTCCTTCGGCCGCTTCAGAATCGATTCGGCGAGCAGATCGCGGGTCGAACCCGGCGTCTGCGACTGCACATGCAGGATCAGCCGGCCGGTCTTCTTGTCGATCTCGGCAATCGTCGAGCGCGGCTCCATCGCCGACGGGATCAGCCGCTGGCTGACCAGGTCGAGCGAGACCACGTGCGCCGCGCTGGCAAAGGCCGCCTCGACCTTGGCCGCGTCGCCATAGCTCATGGCGGCAACGATGTTGTCCGGCGCTTCGGGCCACACCACCGACGCACCCGGCTTGATCGCTTCCAGCGGATCGACCACCGACGGCAGCACAGCGTATTCGACCGTGATCGCTTCGGCCGCGGTCTGCGCCAGCACGCGCGAGGTCGCCACCACGGCCGCCACGGCCTCGCCGGCGAAGCGCACAACCTCATGGGCAAGCAGCCGCCGCGGCGGCACCGTCATCGGCTTGCCGTCCGGCCGCTTGAAGATCGCCAGCGTCGGAAGGGTGCCGATATCGTCCTTGATCAGGTCGGCGCCGGTATAGACCGCTTCGACGCCTGGCATCTCGGTCGCGGGCTTGGTATCAATCGAGACGATTTTGGCGTGGGCATGCGGCGAGCGCAGCACGTAGAGCCACAGCGCGCCCTCCTCGGGCTTGTCGTCGATGAACTGCCCCTTCCCGGTGAGCAGTCTCTGGTCTTCCAAACGCTTGACCGGCTGGCCCGCACCAAAACGCATATTGCCGGGAAGAATGTTCATCAGTTTGTCCTTCGAGCTTCTTGTCGGATTGGGCGGGGTTTTAGCGGGTTTTGGGAAGGAAACAACTCGGTCTGGAAGGGACGAGGTAATGCGGTTTATGCAACTCGCAAGCCAGTTAGCCGACATCCCGCAAGGCTTGTTCGACCACCTTGCGCTGGTCGGCCGTCAGCGCCGCCTGCGGCGGAACGGGGTCGCCGACCGGATAGCCCTGGATCTCGAGCCCGGCCTTGATGCAGGCCGCCAGGTTGAAGCGCGCGAAGGCCTCGTTGATGCGCCACAGCTTGCGCTGAAGCACCATCGCCTCATCCCAACGCGCTGCCTTGCAGAGGTTGTAAAGTTCGACGCTCTGCCGTGGAATGATGCAGGCCGGTCCCGCCATCCAGCCCAGCCCGCCGATCAGCATCACCGCCGCCGGGATATGCGCGGAGGCCGAGAACACTTTGATGCTGTCGCCGCACCGGTTCATGATCGACAGCAGCCGGCCGGTATTGGTGGAGGCGTCCTTGATGTAGCCGATACGCGGATGGGTCGCGAGCCGCGCGATCACGTCCAGTGTCAAATCGGAGCGCTGGAATTGCGGGTTGGTGTAAATCACCACCGGGATATCGACGGCGTCGGCGATGGCGCGGAAATAGGATTCGATCTGCGCGTCAGCGACCGGAAAGTACGCCTCCAGAATCGCAAGGATGCCGTTGGCGCCGAGCCTCTGATAGGCCTTCGCCTGCGCCACCGCGTCCGCCGTCGAGGTCGAGGCGACACCCGCGATGACGGGCACGCGGCCTTTCGCGGCCTCAATCGCGGTTTGCACGACGCTCGTGCGCTGCGCCTGGCCGAGATAGGCGAACTCGCCGGTCGAGCCCAGCGGCGTCAGCCCGTGCACGCCTGCCTTGATCAGATCGTCGCACAGCCGTCCCAGCACCTCAGTGCGGATCTGGCCGGACGGATCGATCGGGGATACGAGATAGGGAAAGACGCCGTGGAAATCAGCCATGGTAGGGATGTTGCCTCAGCCTGAAAAATCTGGCCGCCATGGCTACCCGGAATGCGGGGGCATGGCAACGATCGCAGAGCAGCGAGATCCCCACTGGCTCAACCGATCGAGCAAGACTTCGTCCAGATGAAGGCGAAGCGCCGCGGCCGGATCAATTTCGCTGCCTGATCCAGGCATCGACCGCCGGCAGCGCCCGTGCCTTGAGGTCGGCCGAGATCGCGATCGTCTCCGTTGCCCGCGCGGCCATCACACGCCCGCCGGAAGTTGCCTGCGCAGGGGCAAACGCGGCCAGTTCGGCGACATGGCCGTCGTCGCTGAAATTGGTCATGAAGTTTGCGATGAACTGGTCGCGGAATTGCGGCCCCTGCTTTGCGAACAGCGCATCGTAGTTCTTCTGCAGAAAGTCCCAGGCGAGATCGGGCTGTTCGCCTGACGCGGCGACCGAGTTGATCAGGCCGGTGACGATCGTGCCCGGCACCTCGTCGGTCAAAGCCAGCGCCAGCGTGGCGCGCGCCAACGACACGTCACGCGCGCTGGCGGCGGCGAAATAGTAACGCAAGCGCTCGTTGGTCACGGTGCTCTTGCGCGCGAGCGCCAGCAACGTGTCGTAGGTGGCGCGGTCGGCCGTGATGCCGACGATATGGGTGACCGCATCGCGCAGCGCGGCGGGGAGCGATTTCGGATCCTGCAGGAAGCCCGCAAAGCGCCGCTTCGCCTCGGCGATGATCTCCTCGTCGCCGAATTCGCCGAGCACCCGGATCAGACTGGCGCGCAGTAACGTGTTGTCGTCGTCACCCGAACCGCTGCCCTCCCAGCCGAGCCGGTCGAACACCGGGCGCAACGTTGCCCGGGCATAGCCTTGAATCGCCGGGCGCTCGGCGCGGTCGCGCGCGAGACGGTTGAGCGTGGTGAACACGGTGATCACCTGATCCCAGACCGGGCGGCGATCGTCGGCGCTGACAGCCTCGACCAGCGTGAGATAGGACGGCGGCGCGGCGCGCCCGGCCGCCACCATCGCCCAGCTGTCGGTGAGAAAGTTGACGCGATCCTCGGCCGACATCTGCGGCAGCGATTTCGCCAATGCCGCCCGGCTGATCGGCCCGTATTCGACCCGGTAATAGCCGATATCGCCTGAATTGACCTTGATCGGTTCGCCGCAAGACCGGGCCGGGATTTCCATAGAGCCCTGAAGCAGCACGACCTCCGGCGACGACGTCGGGCGCAGCGGCCCGACAGCAACAGGGACCTGCCAGTTCCGGGGCGGAAGGGCGGCGGCGCCCGCCGGCGCGATCACGAAACGATCCTGCCGCAGTGTCAGCCGCTGCTCGTCACCGCTGCAGCTCGTCTCGGCCATGACCAACGGCACCCCGTCCTGCTCGGTGAAGGAGGCGGCGATGCCGGTCACCGGTTTATGGGCGGCACCCTCCAGCGCCTGCCAGAGATCGGCGGTGGTGGTGTTGCCATAGGCATGTGCGGCCATGTAGGCGCGGATGCCGTCGCGAAACGCCGTCTCGCCGAGGTAATTTTCCAGCATGCGGATCAATGCCTGACCCTTGTTGTAGGTGATGGCGTCGAACGCCACCATCGCCTCGCTCTCGTCGGTGATCGGCTGCTGGATCGGGTGCGAGGTACGCCGCGCGTCGAGCGCCAGGGCATATTGCTTCTGGGCGTAACCGTTCAGCCAGCTCTGCCATTGCGGGTAAAACTGCTCCGAGGCCTTGGTCGCCATCCAGGTCGCAAAGCCTTCGTTGAGCCAGAGATTGTCCCACCATGCCATGGTGACGAGATCGCCGAACCATTGATGCGCCATTTCATGCGCGATGATGCCGAAGATGCCGCGCCGCGCGCTATCCGGATTCGTCGCGGGATCGAACAGCAGCCGGCTCTCGAAGAAGGTGATGCCGCCCCAGTTCTCCATCGCGCCGCCGAAGCCGCCCGGCACCGCGATCAGGTCGAGCTTGGGCAGCGGGTATTTGACGCCGAAATAATCGTTGAACCAGGACAGCAGTTTGACCCCGCTGTCGAGGGCGAACTGTCCCTTCGCGGCCTTGCCCGCGGTGGCGACGACGCCGACCGTGACGCCGTCCACCTCCGCCGTGATCCGCTCCAGCTCGCCCACCGTCAGCACGAACAGATAGGTCGACATTTTCGGCGTTGTTGCGAAAGTGACTTGCTTCAGATTCGGCTCCAGCGGCTGCTCGCGCACTACCGGCATGTTGCCGACCGCGAGAAAATTCCGCGGCACCGTTACCGTCCACGCGAAGCTTGCCTTGAAGACGGGCTCGTCCCAGCACGGAAATATCCGCCGCGCATCCGACGGTTCGAGCTTGCTCGTGAGCAGGCGCTTCACGCCGTTATCGGTCGGATAGTCGACGAAGAAGAAGCCGCGATCGAATTTGTTGATCTGCGCCGCAAATTCGATGCGGAGCCGGTGAGGGCCTGTGGCAAGCGGTTGCGCGAAGGTGAACGTGGCGGTCTCGGTACCGGCATCGAGCGCGATGTCGGCGCGCGTCGTGTCGTCGTCGACGGTGACGGCCGCAAACGTCGTGTTGACGGCGTTGAGCGTCAGTCGCGCGGTGGGCGCGCGCACCTCGATATCGACGATTTCCACGCCTGGTAGCGCAAGGCTCGCGATGTCGGGTTTGAGCTCGATCGCATAGTGGACGGGAACGATCGCCTTCGGCAATTTTCCCGGCGTGCCGTCGAAGGAAAAAACCGGCTCCGCGCAAGCGGCGCCGGATATCGAAAACACCAGCTCGAACGCTGCAGCGAGCCGTCGCAGCGCCTGCGATATCGCAATCGTGTTCACGCCAAACTCCTTCGTCATTCTACGCGCCAAGCGCGCGGGCGCCATTCTGCGCGCCAGGCGCGCGGCATCATATTCGTGTCCGTCGTTCGGCCATAGGCAAAAGTGCCAGCCACCGCACCAACCGGCGCGCCGCAAAGATGTCCACAGATGTCCACAACCTCTAACGATTTAGCTCACGATAATTTCACGACCTTCCCAGCAGTCTCCGGGCCGGACCAACAAGCGAGATACTGTCGATGGCGGTACAGAAGGTCGCTGAAGCTTCCACTCTCCAGACTTCTGGAACTGAAGCGCGCAACGCTGCTCAGCCCGCAGCAGCTCCCGGCTTTCGCCACTTCCTCCATACGCCACTGCCTTCGCAACGGTTTCGCGTTTTCGGGATCGACCCGCTGGAATCTCCCGCGCTGCAGTCGAGACTGCGCGGACTGATGCACCGCCTGTCGCGGCGGATGGATGCCGAAATATACTGGCCGCAGCATAGCGACGGAGCGGCCGAACACTGGGAAAACCCCCGCATCCCTTCCGGTTACACCTACCTGCTGCAGTTCGTTGCGCACGACCTGGTTCATTCGGCGATCCCGCTTTCGGTGGCCGGAACGCTCGGCGCCGGGACCGCCAATGCGCGCCGCATGCCGCTTCGGCTCGAAACCCTGTTCGGCAGCGGTCCCGTCGGATCGCCGCATATTTATGCACTCGACGCCCCGAATGACGACCGACGCACGAAGCTGCGGCTTGGGCGGATGCGCTGGAAAGAGAACGAGCCCGCGACCGGTTGCCCGTTCCGCGACATCGCGCGGACCGGGGCTGAGAACGTGACCGGGATCGACCGCAGCATCGCAGGCATGCGGGTTGCTCTCACCGAAGCGCTGGTCGCGGATCCCCGCAACGACGACCACGCCGTGATGTCGCAACTGACGGCGCTGTTCTCGCTGCTTCACAACAGCTTGATCGATCACGTCCGCCGTCAGGAAAGAAGCCACGGTCCGAACGAGCGGTTTGGCGCCGCCTACAAGCGCTTCCGGTGCGTTCGGGAAGCCGTTACCGCGATCTATCACAACATTCTGCGCAACGACCTGATGCGGAGGCTGATCCATCCGACGATCTATGCAGCCTATAGCGGACCAACGCCGAACTTCATCGACCGGCCGGGTCAATCCGCCAGGGACTCCGCGACCGGCTGGCAAATTCCGTTCGAATTCTCGCACGGCGCGTTTCGGTTCGGCCACTCCATGGTGCGGCCCGAATACAATATCAACGACCTGTCCAACCAGGACCTCTACAACACCCTCGAAAAGACCTCCGCGAACGATCCGGTCAACATGCCGCTCGACGAGACATGGATGATACGGTGGTCGCATTTCTTCCGGATCAACGGATCGAAGCCGAATTTCAGCCGGCGCATCGGTCCGTATCTCAGCGACGGATTGGGCAACGATCAGATCTTTCCGGCGTTCGACGAGACCGAACGGGTGGGCTTGCTGTATCGCGACCTGCTCGGCGCCGGGCTCGCCGGCATGTGGTCGGTAGACGCGCTGATCGCCGAGATCGCCGCGCGCAGACCGCACTTCATCGCCATGTCGCGCCTGCTGTTCGATCGCGACTATCGCATCAGCCAGCTCCGCGAATGGCTTGCCGCCGCGCCGGCCTATGGCAAGCTGACGGACGAGGACATCGAGACGCTTTCGAACGATCCGCCGCTGCCGTTCTTCATCCTGTTCGAAGCCATGCTGCAACCCGGCGCGGAAGGACTGCGCCTTGGGCCGCTCGGCTCGATCATGGTGTCGGAAGTGATATTCGGCGCACTCGCCGGCGATCCGCGCACATCCAACGGCGATTCACTGACCGATCAACTGGCCGATTTGTCCCGCAACTATTACCCGGCAAATTTTTTCCAGGACATTCCCGATATTTCGAGCATGGCGCAGCTGGTGGAATTCACCGCCGAAATTGCCGAGCTGAAGCAAGCCGTGCCCGCATTTCTGTGAGCAGAATTGTCTGCCTCACGCAACCCGGAGGAGCAAGACCATGCAGCGCATCGAAAGGCTACAGGTGACCAACCACGAACGTTGGGGCAAGCTGGTGAAGACCTGGGCGACCGGCCAGAACTACCTCGACGACGACAACACCTATCCGCTGCCGGAGACGATGGACGAGTTCAAGGAACAGCTCGCCAAGGCCCAGGTATTCGCGACCGTGCCCGAGCGCTTCAAGCAAATCCAGTTTGTGTCTTCGGACCAGGAGACCATCCTCGTACGCTTGCCGCCGAAAGTGATGATCGAAGACTCCGAGGCCCTGCTCAACCAGCCCGGATCGACCTACCCGCTGCCGCCGTTCTACAAACGCCTGTTCAACGGCATGGATCCCGTGATCTCGGAAGAAGAGAAGTTCCGGGTGCATGCCGAGCGTATCGGCGACTACACCATCAGCATCTGCGCCTGAGGTCGGGGTCAGAGCCGAGTGATGCTTTCGACAGGAAGCCCTGCGCCACCCAAGGCAGAGCGCAGGGTTTCCCACCTCGAATCTATGTTGATGGGGTGCGCCTGCAGAAGCCAGCGCGTGACGGCCTCGTCGGTGGGCGCTGCCGGGCCGACCCAGAAGGAACGTATCCCATTGAGGAACCGCTGGGCCTCTTCGCGTGCGGTCTCGGTATTTCCCAGCTTATACAGCGCCGCCGCTCGCCATGCCGGCAAGGTCTTGATGACGCCATGCGCCCGGCCACTGGCTTCCATCGAACCGGCATAGTCACCACACAAAAAGGCGATGATGGACTGGTACCCCCATTCGAGGCCGGATGGCGCCAGCGAAAGCGCATGCGCCTGACGGGCGCGCAGTTCTGCCTGATCGATCGATCCACAGAACGCGCAATAGGCCGCACAGGACAGCAAGGTCCACGGATCGTTGTCGTTCAGCTCGCAGGCGAGTTCCATGTGCGGCGCCGCTTCGGCCTCACGTCCTACCATCACATGGGACCAGCCGCAGCACAGATGCGCCCTGGAATCGACGGGGTCGAGTTGAACGGCGGTCTTTGCCAGTTCGAGGGTCGTCCGCGCCTTTTCGAGATCGTGAAACAAGCCCGGATGCACAAAATGTTCAATGTTGTTCATTTGCACGAGGCTGCTGTAGCACGGCGAGAAAGTCGGATTTTCGCGGATCGCATCACGAAAGATGGTGACGGCCCGCTGCCAGCTCTCCGGATCGAACTTCGTGATGAGATTTTGCCCGCGAAGCCAGCGGTCGTGCAGATCGAGCGAAACGTCGGGTTCGCCCGCGAGCCGCATCAGCCGCTCGGTCGACAGTTGCACGTTCAGCGAGGTCGCGATGCGGCGGATGATCCGCTGCTGGGTTTCGAACCAGTTGCTGAGACCGAGGCGGAAGCTTTCGCTCCACACATAGATTCCGGTGGTATCGTCCCGCAGCACCATCACGATGTTGATTTCGGCGCCTGCCTGGTAGGCGGTGGTTTCGATGCAGTATTGCGGCGCCGCGCCCGGTGCCGGAAGCACGTCGGCGGCCGGCGCGCGATCGACAACGCTCCATTCGCGGAAGCGAACGAGACATGCGGCGAGATGCTGGGAGAAGCCCTGCACCAGATGGCCGTGGTCCTCGTCGATGCCATGCATTGCAAAGGGCCGCAGCACCAGAAGCGTCTTGACGGGTGCATTTGATAACGACGAGGCCGCAGGAACGGGCTGGAGACCGGATCCGTTGACTGCCCGGGCCGCCAATACGCCATTCTTCGCATGGGCGCCGCGATCGGTCAGCGGCTGCTCGAAAATGCCGAGCTTGATGCTGGCAACGAGCTCTTCAGTCTGCGACGACGGCTCCATACCGTAATCGCGATCCAGCAGGTCCCATAACGATTTGTAGATGCGCAGTGCGCCCGCAATATCCCCTTCCTCGGCATGCGCCCGCATCAGGTAGCGGCAGGCATGTTCGTGGGTCGGATCGAGGTTGACGATCGCCGCAGCGAATTTCTTTTTGGTGTCGCGCGGGACGTTTGCGCCGATCAAACCGGCCTCGAGGCTTCGCATCAGCCGCTCGTGGATCGTTTGACGCTTGGCCAGCACCCAAACGCGAAAAGACGGATCGAGATCGTCCATGCCTTCGAGCAACCGCTCGTCAAGCGCTGGCGCATCGAGCAGCAGGGGATGGACCCGCTCGTTTTCAGCCTGCTGAAGCACGCTCTCGATATCGACTTCCACTCGCCCGATGTTGATGCCGATCATCAACCGCTCGGCGACGAAGCCGCCAAATCCGGCCTCCTCCAGCATCGAACGCAATTCGCGAACGACCTGACGCAGCGAGGCGCGCGCCTTTTCCTCGTCCGACCGACTCCACAGCAGGCCGACCAGCCGTTCCCGGCTTTCCTGTTTGGTATCCGACAGCGCCAGATAACCGAGGACCGCGGCGGCCTTGCGGGTGCGCAAATCGATCGGCCGGCCGTTGAGCTTCAAGCCGAAACGCCCGACCAGCGACACCGACAGCCGCGGGGCATTTTCGCGTGCCATCGCGGCTTCGTTTGCTGTCATGGCACTTGCGCTGCCTCGCATCCAAGGATTTCCGTGCCGGGCTGGAATTGCCGCCAGTCTATATCAAAGCGACGCCGTCGGTATAGGTTGCGCCGCCGCCGGTTCGCGCCATGGCATGTCGCAATCTCGCCGTGACGATTTCGGACGGCTCTGGCTGCAGCCGGGCGCGACGACACGCACCACAGGGACGGCAAAGTGCTGGCGCGTCAAATCGATGCAGCAGGTTTCGATACCCGGTTCTTTCAAACGCCCAGCGATCAACTCAAATATGACACTCGCATCAGTTGCGCCGATGGCGAAATGCGACGGGGCCGGCGACCTGCTGCAGCAACGCGCATCGATCGGCATCCATCATCGCGCGGCGCAGATGGGTACGGTCCTGCGCAGGGGGCGCAGCATCTCCGCGCTCGCGGCGTTTGGTTGCGATGACGGCCTCGGCAAACTCGCGCGGGCACATCTCGAGCGTGGCGCAGCGGGCCGCCGCCTCACGTTACGACCTGCACCGACACCGGAGACGTCGACCATCGGGCTTTCCGGCATGCAAGGGACCGGCGAGAACCGGATCAAATGGCGCGCCAAGGCTGACCAGGTCGGGCGCCCCCAGTTGGAACAGGCGCAAACCGCGAGGCAGCCATCAACAGCCGCAACATCTGTTGGCATCGTGATCGCCGGTCGCGTCCGATGGCTCGCCCAGCGACAAATTAGCTGCGGACAGCAACAAATCTGCCGTCGAATTTTCAGCGCCGCTCACGGTGACCTCACGCCTGACCCTCAAACTTCGGACGTGAGGTCAGTCATCACGCCCTCGCCTTGGAGGAATTTATGCTCGCGAAAGCCTTAGTCATAGCCATGGCGGCCGATATTGCCCGGTCGGATTATGCAAAGCCAACCCTGATTCGCAGCCGGAGCCGCGAGTGGCTGATCGCCTGCCGCTGGGGACCGGACGGCGAGTATCTTTCAATTGCGACAGCCGGCGCGCTTGCGGAGCCTCTTGCGAAGGCAGCACCGCAGGCGATCAAGCCGATCCACAGCCTGTTTGGCTTGCTGATTTCCGAATCCGAGACGGATTCCACCAGCACCTTCCTGCTGGTGCGTCAGTTGCCTGGTGGGATCGAACTTGCCGGCACGTTCTTTCCCGCCGATGGGTATGTGGTCATGCAGCAACATGCCGACATCCATCTCGTCTGCAAGGCACGTTACTCGCACAGCTGCGGCTGGCTCCACGGCAGGGAAATCCGCAAGGACATTCCCGATCCGGCACCTTCCTCGGCCGAAGCGATGTCCTGGCATATCGAGGCGTCGCGGCGTGACTGGATCGGCGAATTCATTCCGGGAACAATGCCGCGAGAGCGGATCCCGATTCGCGCTGCCGGCTGACGGGGTCAATATCCGCAGGCACGCCGTCACCTGCCGCAAGCGTGCTGCCGCTCGAAACTAGATCCGCACGCGCGAGTTCCTGCGCTCGCCACGTGGCGCCGCAAGCCGCGCCACCGAAGCCTTGGTCATTGATTTATGAACGACCGGCTTCTGAACGATAGGCCTCTGAACGACAGGCTTCCGAACAGTCGGCTTCTGATCGGCGATGCTTTCCACCAGCTTCGCGATGGCCAGCCGCACGCGTGAATTGGTTCGCAGATAGGCCTTGAGAACGCGCAATGCGCCGGGCTCGGCGAGCAGATGAACCGGTGAATTCGATGCTGCGGTTTTTTCCAACGAAGACTCGAACAACTCGCCGACCGTAATCCCCAGCACGGAAGCGATCTGCGACAGCCGGTTGGCGCCGACCCGGTTTGCGCCCTTCTCGTATTTCTGGACCTGCTGAAAGGAAACGCCGATCCGGTCGGCGAGCGCCGTTTGGCTCATTCCGTGATTGATCCGGAACATACGAATCTTGGCGCCCACCATTGCGTCAAGCGGACCAGACTTCCTAACTGCCATTGTCAGGCTCCCCGATTTTCCGAGTTAGGGAAGACTAACACAACCTCAGGGCGTTGCGGACGCTAATTTGCGATTCGCTAGTTCACAAGCCCCGGCAGGATCTTCGCCCGTTGCTCGACATTGACGTGGTCGAGCAACAGCCGGCCTCTCAGGTCGATGGCCGCCCTCACGGCCGGCGGATGACCGGTCTCGAGATAGCGCTGCAGCACAGAACGGCTCTCGTCGGAGAGCGCAAACAGCGCCCGCATCAGCTCAAAAAACCCCGGTTCTTCCGCTACATAGAGCAGTTCTCGGAGTTCCGCCCCGGTAAAGCGCCCCAACGCCGCCAGGAGCCATTCGGTTTGGTCATTGGGATCGCTCTCGGGCTCGCGATTAAGATAATAAACGACCGATTCCGCACTCATGTCTTCCCCCGATCCTCGCGATAGCCCACGAGCCCCCCCGTCCGGGACGGATTTCCTGGCAGCTAACACTGATCATGAGAGTGCGTGGCCTCTCGTGATTTCAGCGTGATTGCGCCGGAGCAGCCCGGCCGGGGGTGCCTGCTTGCGCCGAATTGACGCACCCACCGCACAGAGCGTGAGACCTTCGCCACCGCCGCTCCCGTAGCATGCCCATGACGTCAGGAGCCTTGTCGGCTCAGAACGCTTTGGCGATTGCGCGCTGGGCGTCCTGCTGAATCAGCTTCAGATGGTTCTGGTCGCGAAAGCTCTCCGCGTAGATCTTGTAGACGTCTTCGGTGCCCGATGGCCGGGCGGCGAACCAGCCCATCCCGGTCTCAACCTTGATGCCGCCGAAGGATTGGTCGTTACCCGGCGCCCTGGTCCTGACGGCGCTGACCGGTTCGCCGGCGAGTTCGCGCATGTCGAGTTGGTCCGGTCCCAGCGCCTTCAAGGCGTTCTTCTGCGTTGGGGTCGCCGGCACGTCGATCCGCTCGTAATGGGGCACGCCGAGTTCGGTCGTGAGCCCCGCGAACAATTGGCTGGGATCGCGGCCGGTCCGCCCGAGGATTTCGGCTGCCAGCAGCCCCATCACGATGCCGTCCTTGTCGGTCGTCCATACCGACCCGTCCCGCTTGAGGAACGACGCGCCGGCGCTTTCCTCGCCGGCGAAACCGAACGCCCCGGTGCCGAGGCCCTCGACGAACCATTTGAAGCCGACCGGGGTCTCGACCAGGTCACGGTTCAGTTTCCGCGCGACGCGGTCGATGATCGAACTTGAGACGATGGTCTTGCCGATCGCGGCCTGCCGGCTCCATTGCGGCCGGTGCTCGAACAGATAGGCGATCGCGGCCGCGAGAAAATGGTTGGGGTTCATCAGGCCATTGGAGCGCGTCACGATGCCATGCCGGTCGGCATCGGTATCGTTGGCAAAAGCGACGTCGAATTTGTCGCGCATCTGGATCAGGCTCGCCATCGCAAACGGCGAGGAACAGTCCATCCGGATCTTGCCGTCCCAATCGGCGGTCATGAACCGGAAGGTCGGATCGACGGCATCGTTCACAACGGCAGCATTGATCCCGTAACGCTCGATGATCGGCTGCCAGTAATGCACCGCGGCTCCGCCGAGCGGATCTATCCCGATCTTCACGCCCGCGGATTTGATCAGCGCCATATCGACGGCATTGCCGAGATCGGCGACATAGGGACGGACGTAATCGTGCAGATGCGTCGAGGGCGCCTTGCGGGCACGCTCATACGGCATCCGCGCAACGCCTTTCATGCCGGCTGCCATATAGGCGTTGGCGGCCTTTTCGACCTTCGACGTCACGTCGGTATCGGCAGGTCCGCCATGCGGCGGGTTATACTTGTAGCCGCCGTCTTCCGGCGGGTTATGCGACGGCGAGACGACGACGCCGTCGGCAAGGCCGCTGCTTCGTCCCTTGTTATGGCTCAGGATCGCATGCGAGATCACCGGCGTCGGCGTGTAGCCGCCGCGCTCATCGATCATGATGTCGACGCCGTTGGCGGCGAATACTTCCACCGCGCTCACCAGCGCCGGCTCCGCCAGCGCGTGGGTGTCGATACCGACGAACAACGGCCCGGTGAGACCGGTCTCGCGGCGGTGGTCGCAGATCGCCTGCGTCGTCGCCAGAATATGATTTTCGTTGAACGAATTCTTCAGCGACGACCCGCGATGCCCCGACGTGCCAAAGGCCACGCGCTGGGCCGGGTCGGCCGGATCCGGCTTCGAGGCAAAATAGGCCGTCACCAATCGCGGCACGTTGACGAGGGAAGCGGGATCGACCGGTTTGCCGGCGGCGGGATTTTGGGCAGTCACGTGACCTCTCAGGACTGATAGCGTGTTCGGAGATATAAATCGCGAAAACAACCCCATGCAAAGTAGAATGGCGCGCGAAAAAAGGCCGGGCGGCGCGACCCAACCCGCCCTGGCGGCCGTCAGAACGCGCAAATCAGGGCCGCACCTCGCCGAGAGACCACGGCAGTGCTTCGTCGCCACGGAACACCACGATATCGCCGCCATCAACGGCGATAGAAGCCGGCATCGCTGCAGAGCGCCGCTTGAGTTCGATCGTGCCGGCGTTGACCGGCAGGCCGTAGAAATTTGCGCCATTCAGCGAGGCGAATTTTTCCAGCCGATCAAGAGCGCCCTCCTCTTCGAACACCTGCGCGTAGGTCTGCAGCGCGGTGGCACCGACGAACACGCCGGCGCAACCACAGGCCGCCTCCTTGAGGCTGGACAGATGCGGCGCCGTGTCGGTGCCAATGAAGAAACACGAGTCGCCGGATGTCACGGCGCTGCGCAGCGCGAGGCGATGATGTTCGCGCTTGGCGACCGGCAGGCAGTAATAATGCGGCCGCAACCCGCCCTGAAACAGCGAGGTCCGGTTGATGACCAGATGATGCGGCGTGATGGTTCCGGCGACGCGCGGCGCGTGGGCGCGGACGATGGCGACCGTTTCCGCCGTCGTCACGTGCTCGATAACGACCTTCAGGCCCTGGTGGTCGTGCAACAGCGGCAACAGGCTCTGCTCCATGAACACGGCCTCACGATCGAATATGTCGATCGCGGGATCGGTCGCTTCGCCGTGAATCAGTACCGGCATGCCGATGCGCTCCATCCGCTCCAGCACGGGACGCAGCGCCTTGATATTGGTGACGCCGTGATGCGCGTTGGTGGTGGCGCCGGCCGGATAGAGTTTTGCGGCGGTCCATACCGCTTCGGAATGGCCCTTCTCGATTTCGTCGGGAGATGTCGTATCGGTCAGATAGCAGGTCATCAGCGGTTCGAAATCGCTGCCGGCCGGCCGGGCCGCGAGGATACGGGCACGATAGGCAATGGCGGCGTCCACCGTGGTCACCGGCGGCACGAGATTTGGCATGATGATGCCGCGGGCGAATTGCCCTGCCGTGAACGGAAGCACCGTGCGCAGCATCTCGCCGTCGCGCAAGTGAACATGCCAGTCGTCAGGACGCCGGATCGTGATGCCGTCGACCGCTTTTCCGCGGGAGGCCACAGAGGCGTTGAAAAGTGTATCCAGATTCATGGCTCAGCCTCGTTAAGCAATTCGCACGGCGCAGCGGCCAGGAACCTGCGATCATGGGAATCGCGCACGTTTCCTGTCCACCAGAGCAGATAGGACATTTGGCAGCGGATACCAACCGCCACCGGGACGCGCGCCGCGAATGGCCGGGTCATGCCGCGTCCTCGAACGGTTCCACCGTGCGGCGGCGTCCCAGCATGAAGGCGTCGGCTACAAGCTGGAACGGGGCAAGATCGACGTCCAGCGCACCCGTCGCGGTGAGTTCGACGAAGCGCCGGTAAAGCCCGATATACTCGGCCTCGGCGTCCTCCGTCGCCGTGATCGCCGGCACATGCTGATCCCGCGCGATCTTGCCGAAGCCGACGATGATAATGCGAAGCGGGCTCATGATGCGCCCGCACGCGTCGCTAGTGGGCACCGACGACCACATTGAGATCGGCGGCCCTCAGCGCCTCGATCGTCGCGGCGAGATGCGACCGGTCCCTGGTCTCGACCACGATCTCCAGATGCACCGCCTTGGCCGGCAGATCCGTGAAGATGCGCTGATGGGATACTTCCACGATGTTGGCGCCGACCCGGCTCAGAACAGCGACCACCTCGCCGAGCTGTCCCGGCCGGTCCACGATGTCGAACCTCAGCTGTGAAAGGCGGCCCTCCCTGGCGAGTTGGCGGGTAAGCACACCCGATAGAAGCCGGGTGTCGATATTTCCGCCGCTCAGCACAAGACCGAGCTTGCGGCCCTTGAAGCGCGCGGGATCGGCGAGCACGGCGGCCAGACCGGCGGCCCCGGCGCCTTCCGTCACGGACTTTTCGATGGTCAGAAGAAGGCTCAGCGCATGCTCGACATCCTGCTCCGTCACCAGAACGATGTCATCGACCAGCGCGCGCACGATCTCGGATGTGATCCGGCCAGGGGCTTTGACGGCAATGCCTTCCGCGAGGGTGTCACCGCGCATCGGTAGGGATTGATGCTTGATAAGATTGTACATCGAAGGATAGAGCGCGGCCTGCACGCCGACCACCTCGATATCCGGCTTGAGTGTCTTGGCGGCGACCGCGATGCCGGAAATAAGCCCGCCTCCGCCGATCGGCACGATCAGAACGTCGAGGTCAGGCACCGCAGCCAGCATCTCGAGCGCGATGGTGCCCTGACCGGCAATGATCAAGGGGTCATCGTAAGGATGAACGAACGTCAGGCCCTCGTTTCGGCCATGCGTCGTGGCCAATGCGGCGGCCTCCTCCAGTGTCGCCCCGCCTTCGATCACGGTCGCGCCATGCCGGCGCGTGTTCTCGATCTTCACCGTCGGGGTTCCGACCGGCACGTAGATGGTGGCCGGTATTGAAAGGCGTGCCGCGTGATAGGCCACGCCCTGCGCGTGATTGCCTGCCGAGGCCGCGATCACACCTCGCCGTCGCTGATCGGCCGACAGGGCCGATAGCCGGTTGAGCGCCCCGCGCTCCTTGAAGGTCGCGGTGAACTGCAGGTTTTCGAACTTGAGCCACACGCTGGCGCCGGTGATGTCGGACAAGGTCCGGCTGCGGTCGAAGTTCGTGCATTTAACCAGGCCGGCCAGCGTGGCTGCCGCGGCCTCGATATCGGCGAGCGTGACCGGCAGTTGCGCCAGCGATGCTCTTGCCGTTTGAACCGTCATAGTCGAATCTCCGATTGTCGCGTTCAAGGTACTGCATACCTGTTGCGCCGGGGCAAGCTTCGCTCATGGATGAAAAGGCTGCCATCGCTTCGCAACGATAGCCAAGGGCCCCGGAAGGCCACAGCCTCTTTCCCGGACCACATCTCAGATCGCGGGTGCGATCAATCCGACTCTCATGTCCTTGGCGAGATATACGCATGCGTCGTCGGCAAACACGCTGCCATTGGCAATTCCGAGCGCCAGTTTACCGCGCCTAACGAGGCGCATATTCACCTCGTAGCGCACGCGCTTGACGTCTGGCGTGATATGCCCCCGGAACTTGACCTCGCCGACACCGACGGCGCGGCCCTTGCCCGGCGAGCCCGACCAGCCGAGCCAGTAGCCAATGATCTGCCACATGGCATCCAGACCCAGACATCCAGGCATCACAGGGTCGCCGAGAAAGTGACTGTCGAAAAACCAGAGACCTGGCGTGATATCCAGTTCCCCGACGACATGGCCCTTGCCGAATTCGCCACCGGCGAGGCTGATCTCCGTGATGCGGTCCATCATCAGCATCGGCGGCGCCGGCAGTTGGGCATTGCCCGGACCGAAATAGCCGCCTTCGCTCGATCTGAGCAGTTCTTCCCTGGTGTAGGACGATTGCGGCGCGTGAAAGTCGCGAGGGTCGGACAAGGACGATATCCTCCGGCGTTTGGCTATCGGTCGCTGAACGTCAGGCGACTTCGTCCCGACCGCTTTTTTCGATGCCAGAGGCGGCCGAACGGCGGCGGCGCAGTGTTCGGCGAACCACCTGCAAGCCTTGTACACGTACCACAAAATGAAAAACCTCCGGCAGGGCATTGCCGGAGGTTTCGGAGGTTTATCATAAAGGTGAGTGTGTCTCCTCTGATCGAGCGAGCGGCGGCCAAACGTTCCAGCAGCAACTCCAGACCTTATGTACAAAACTAAAATACCTTAGTCAATCATGCATTTTAGTTTTGTACATATTCTCTACCCGCCGCGGTTACAACGAAAAGTCCCGGCGGTCTAACGCCGGGACTCTCCAGATCATCAACCCGCGACAGATCAGAAGTTTCGCTGGGCCCTCAGATTGAAGGAAGCCGTCTGCTGGTCCTTGAACGTATACGTGGTGGCCAGGAAGGGTGGGTTCACGCCGAATTGCGATCGCGTGGTACCGCTCCAGTTCTGATCAAGATAGGACCAGAAAACTTCGCCACTGAACGTCAGTCCCTTCACAGGTGTCCATCCGGTTCTGAAGCCGACCTGATAGACGTTGAAATCCGGATTGCAGGTCGAGGTGGGATTTGCACCTCGGTTGCCCCAACCAAACAACGGATTGCCAGAGACCGAATTGCAATATGCGTTCTTGGCGACATCATTGTAACGCACAGCTGAGGCGCTTCCGAACAGGCTGCTCTGCCAGTTTGCATCCCAGTTGTGGATGTAGCCGCCGCGGAATCCGAACGCTTTGGTCAACTGGATTCCACCGGTGGCAACGCCCGCCCCGTTCAAACCATTGCCGTTGCTGAACACACCGTCCGAGACGTAGCCGTACCCGACCGTGGGGTTGCCGCCGGTATTGTTGAACATCGCGAAGGATGGCGAAGCACCGCTGGTCGAAATCACGGCCTTGGTGTCGCCTTTGGCGAAGGTAGTATCGACGTTCAGGGTATCGCCAACTCCGGTCGGCAGGTTCTTGAGCTGGAGACCGGCAGTGATGGCGCCGCCCCATCTGCTGTCAGGGTGACCGGAAGTCAACGAGCTACACGGCTGTCCAGCTACCGTGTTGATGATGCCGTTCGCCGGACACACGATGTAGGCACCGGCGCCGAACGGGGTTGAGAAGCCCTGCGAGCCAGCGTCGGTGGAGGAGTCGAGGAAGTTGTACGACGCGTTGATATAGTGTGCGATCGCCGAAACCTGGAAGATGCCCCAGGCCTGATCGACCCTGATGTTGCCCGCGATATCCGGCGCGAACTGTCCGCCATAGGCGTTGGCGGGCCCACCGGTCGAGCGGTTAACCGCTGAACCTGCGGCCGCCCCCAGCCCGAAGCCGCCCTGGAACAGGGTGGTTGGCGTCTGCACGCCGTTGGTGGGGAAAATCGCCGGCAGCGTAAACACGTCGAAATTGCCGAGCTGGGTACGATTGAACACCTTGCCTTCATCGAGACCGATGCTGGCCGACACGCCGTTGCCGAACTGTGCGGTATACTGGATGTTGTTCACGCCGGTTACATAATCGGGACCGCCGATCAGGAACGAGGTGTTGTTGTTGCCGCCGTAACCATTCCAGGGCAGGGCATAGGCCGAAGCGGATTTGCCGAACGTAAAGCCGGCAAACTGGATGAACACCATTTCGACAGCGACCTGGCCGTTGCCGGGCGTGTCGTTGTTCAGTGTACCCAGGAGAGCAGCGCCGTTGAGCGATTGATTGGCGGCGGTGCCGCCATAGGTGCTGAACTGAAAGTCACCCTGGCCGAAAGTACGGACAACGCCGTATTCGGTGGCGGTGCGCGTATCGAGCGTCAGTGCCATACGCGAACGAACATTGATTCGGTCGGTGAAGCGGTTGCCCTGGCCGGACTCGTAGCCACCGTCACCACTCCAGAATGGAGCGCCGTAGATGCCGCCGCCATAGGTGGAGTCGACGCGCAGATAGCCACCCATCTTGACGCAGGTGTCGGTGCCCGGAATGTAGAAGAAACCGGCTCCATACAGGGAGCAGATCCTCACATACTCGACCGCTTTGGCCTTGACGGGAAGATCAGCTGCCTGCGCCCCGCTCAGGGCGGCGAGACCCGCCGCTGAGCCGAGGATAAGGCTCTTAATCATTTTCATGTTAACCTCCAAGTTGTTCTCTCTCGAGGCTCCGTACCCACCGGGGTAATTTCCCTCAGGGCTGGCTCCCCCCAAAAACCGCTCGATGGTTTCGCTCTTGTGCCCCCGCACGAGAGAGGGACTTGCGCGAGCATCCAGCGGGACGATCCGGA
Source organism: Bradyrhizobium sp. KBS0727 (assembly GCF_005937885.2). Taxonomy (NCBI): domain Bacteria; kingdom Pseudomonadati; phylum Pseudomonadota; class Alphaproteobacteria; order Hyphomicrobiales; family Nitrobacteraceae; genus Bradyrhizobium; species Bradyrhizobium sp. KBS0727. Next base: position 6,192,731 of record NZ_CP042176.1, read on the forward strand.
ACCCCCAGCCGTCGGAAACGACTATGAGTGCATTACTTCACTAATTGAAATACCTTATTTTATAAGCTAACTTCTTTTGGAAATGATGTGCCTTTCTTGCAACTGATGGAAAACCTCGCGTCAAAGCCAAACCTGGCCGTTTTCTAGGATTAATATCCCCTGCTGCCGCGTGGATAAGCAATAACGCAGGATATTTTTACTTGTTTTGGAAATGAAATCGACGAAGATAGATCGATGGCCGGGCAAGGCAGCAAGGTTGCAAACCTCTCGGCGCACACGAGGAATGTCGATTGGGCGAAACGGCTCCAAAGAATCAGGACGCCATCCGGCGGTTCGCCTGGGTTATCAATTCTGTCGGCGTTCACCTGGAAGAGCTGCGCTACTTCTGGGCCAAGGCGCTCGGCATCAGCGGCCCGCAGTGGATGATCCTGATGGCGCTCGCAGATCTCGACGACAAGGACGGCGTTCCCGTCAATGTTGTCTCCAAGAAGCTTCATGTCGATCCGTCGTTCGTTACGACGCAATCGAAATTGCTGGAGAAGAAGGGTTTCCTTCGCCGGAAGGCATCGACCGAAGACGCCAGAATCGTGCTGATGTCGTTGACGGACAAAACCTACAAGCAAATGGCAGGGCTCGCCGCCCAGCAGGAAGCGCTTAACGCGTTCATTTTTGCCGAACTCAGCAACAAGCAGCTCGACGATTTGATCGATACGCTCAGCGGCTTGAGAAATCGCTTGGAGAAGGGCCGCCTTAAGGTCATTGCGGATGCGTGACCCTGTCCGGGCTGGAATGACCCGCCCGGCCCGGTAAACGCCCACACCCTTCAAGTACGACACCCTTCAAATACCGAGGCGCGAAGCGATCCAATCGAAAATATACTCGTTGGCGAGCGTTGGATTGTCGACGTGGCCCTGCATCGCCGCCGTCTCGGAAGCGGCGAATATTCTAAGCGTTACGTCACGCCCGTCCTCCTTGAGCTGCATGAATAGCTCCCGCACGCGCTCGGCTCTCAACCAGCCACGCTCGCCGGTCGCAATCAGGACAGGACATTTGATGTTGCGTGCGACCCGCCCGAGATCACGATCCGACCGCGAACACTTCGCCTGAAACGGGGCACGCCCTGCAAGGAAGGCACGCTCATGCAGGTCCCAGATGCCGCCATCGCACACAGCCGCCGCAAAGCGATCGTCGAATGCGATGCCGCGGGCCACGAAGGACGATCCCCACCCGTCGGCCAGAATGGCGATCCGGCTGGTATCGACATCTTCCCGTTCGACAAGATAATCCATGATGTGTCCGAGGGTCGCTTCGAGGTCGGAACGGCCGACGATCTCGTCGAACTCCCGACCTGTGCCGGCCCCGAGCAAATCAACAGCGAGCAGCGACATCCCCCGCTCACGGGCGTAGCGCCCAACCTTGTGGAGGAACTCTTCCTTGCGCTGGCCAGGCTCTCCCACACAAAGGATGACTGGCGCCCGGCGAGCCGGTTCCGGCGCCGGCAGGAAATAAGCCTCGAGCGGATACCCGCCCGGCCAGGGGATCCACACCACCTCGCCTCGCGGGTTGCAGCAGTCGAGATAGTCGCGCGCGCATTGGCGCATGTTTGATGTCGCGAGCCGGTATTGACGATCCCCGCGATCGAATGGGAGCGCCGCCGACTGATAGTAATTGATGGCGCGCAGCCAGTTGCTCCGTGCGGTCAGCACGAGGCCGTCGCGCCGTGCAGCGTTGCCGCGCTGGCAGTTTACATCTGCAACGCTCATCCATTCGCTGTACCAGGAGTGGTCGTTCGACGGATCGATGCGGCTGGCCGTGACCCGGCACTCGGCGGCGGTCGCCCCTCCCTCCTGCGCAGATCCCATTAGCCTCAAGAACTCAATCGACAGATCCTCGTGCCCTGGCCACAAGGCCCAACCCAGAAGGTCAGGTTCAGATTCGCCGCAGTCAATGCTCAAGCCTCCCCTCCCCCGCTCTATTGCATCACGGCAATACGAGCCTTGCAGCGAACCATGCATTCACGTCTCCGTCGCCGGGCGGACCGACAGATCAAACAGCCCGCGCATGTTCTGCCGGCCGGATGATGGCGCGCGCCGAAAATTCGGGCACGCGCCTCCGTTAGACATTTCCGCCCTTTGAGTGCCAGATCAGGCAGCCAGGATGGTTATTCCCGGGTTCACGGGCAGTTTACTTGAGGGGATGCTGTAGCTTTACCGGCCCTGGACCGCATGGCTCGTTGGGCGCACGCGCAAGAGGAGCGCGGTGACCGAGCGATGCTCGTTGCCTTGCTCAGTGAAGAGCGACAACAAGAAGTAGCGCGACGTCCAAAACCTGGTTTGGACGGGGAGATCGTTGCGCCGCGCGATCTTCGCCGCGTCAGGTGGACTTCGAACTCGCGTCGACCGACGGTCCTCACGGACCTGCCCAACACGAAACAGAGTCTCTCACACGCCCGCCATTCGTCAGTTCGCCGGCTGCGCTGCCGGAAATTTCCATTTGCCGCTCACCACCGCCGGGTTCGGCATGTACAGCCGCACCATGTAGTTCCATTTGTCCAGGATCGGCAGGCAATTCGGGACTTTGCCGTCGCAATTGCCGAACTGCACCGCGACGGAGCCATCGGCCTCTTTCTTTGCGGTGACGTTGTTCAGGTTGTAAGCATTCAGCGGATTGGGCTCGTAATAGCCCTTCTCGTTATAGACGCTGATCGACCAGAACCCCTTCACGGGCACGTCCTTGACTTTGAGCGTGTAAACCGTCTTGCCGTCGTTCCTTGCGGGCACGACGTTGAGGTAGAGCGTCTCCTTCTCGGGTATGCCGCCCCATGCCGAAGCCGCACCGGCGAGCCGCCGCACCGGCTCGACTTCGCCCTTCTTTCCGAACATGCCCTTGGTGTCAGGCAGGGTGGATGCGAGTACGAGCAACGCATCGCGGACCTTTTTCTGACTGGCCTGATCCCAATTGGGCACCGTGAAGCTGCCCGGACCGCCTTTCTGCTCGACCTTGATCGCATCCTGCACGCGGTGGACCGCGTCGACGTCCTTCTGATCCGCCGTATCGACCAGCGTGCGGACCACAACCATTACATAGCGCGTGCCGATCTGTTTCCTGGTCAGCGTGTGGGTGCCGCGACCGTAAAAGATGTCGTGCGTGTAATGGTCTTCATCGATCACCTGCATGGAAATGTAGCGATTGCCGGGATCGGGCATCGTGACGGTCACAGGGCCGGCATCGAGATCGAATACGCCGGAGGAGTACAGCGTATCGCGATTGAGCCTGATGACCGTTTGATGGTCCACCCTTGCCGGCTCCCGACGATGGCGCAGCTGACCGAATGCCCCGTCCTTCGCCAGCCGGGAGAAATACAAATCGCTTTCCGCACGCGGGAAATTATCGGCCGTCACCGGGACTGCCGTATCCACGGCGGCAGACTCCGCGCGCGCAACCGAAGCAATCGGACTGACGGTCGAGAGCAGCAGAACGATGGAGCAGATCTTTTTCATGACGAGTCGCTTGTTGGTCGATCAGATCGACTGGATGGCGGGAAGCTGATAGCGGCCTTCAAGGAGCTCGGCTTTCGGCAAATAAGCGCGCAGGATCGGTATGAAATTGCCTTCGGCCGGTGCCGGCAGCCAGTTCGCGTTCGGGTTGGATGCCGGCTCCGCGCGCGACATGACGATTTCGAGCGAACCGTCGGGACCGCGCTTGAGGCCGGCCGTGCGGTCGCCGACCGTGTAGCGGTTGATCGGGTTTTCCGCGAAATAGAGTCCGCCGTCGGGCATGAGCCGATACATCGACAGCGACCAGAACGAATCCACCGGCGGCAGTTGATCCGCAGCGAAGGCCAGTCTCCAGGATTTCGCGCTGTCGAATCCCCGGCCGTCCGGCCCGCCCGCGCGAAGGTACATCGCTTCGACCCGGGGCAGTGCGGCGAGACCGCCGATCGCGACAGCCGCGCGATAATCGTAGTCCTGTCCGAAATCGCCCATGCTGTAGCGTGGGAAACTCCAGCCGTTATGCACCAGCGTATTCTTGCGAATTTGCAGGAGCCGGTTGCCGTAGTCTCCGATTCCGGCCTTGATCTCCGCAATCTGCTCCGGCGAAAAACGCGACGGATCGAAGGTTTTCCCGAATTGCAGAAGGGGCGCGATCCCATCCAGGATGCGCGAGTCCGTCACCGGCGGCGGATTCTCGTTCATCAATTCCTGCACGGCGGCGAAATATTCGTTCCACGGCGCGCTGCGCTTTGCGTAGCTTTTCAGCGCGCCGCTCTCCGGCCCCTTGATCGTCCATCCGTCCTGGAACGCATGCGCCTTCGACAGATCGCCGTCACCATCGACAAGCGTACGGCCGAGAATCCATACCGAGTTGGTCGGCGCACGGATCGCCTGAGGAATGTTGGCCGTTTCGCGCGGGCCGATGACGGTGAATGTCCGCGCATTCGAACCGGAGGTCCGGGTACCAACGATCGCGAAATTGTTGGAATACATGTCCATCAACGGCACGCAATAGTACCGGCTGCCGGACGCAGGCACTGAGATCGTGACCGGACCTTTCTCGAGGCTCAGCCAGGCCTGCGAATACAGGGTATCGTTGTTGGGCGTGGTGACGAACTGCCCCTTCGCGGTAACGAGCGCCCGTTGGTGTTGGAAGGTATTCGGCTTCACGCCCTCAGCAGAACGCACCGCCCGCTGCTCGGCCATCTCGATGAGAGGGAGCCCCCAAATCCACGCATCGCACGCGGCAACTCTTAGGTTGCCGGGCACTACCGGTTGGGATGCAACGTCGGAGCGTGCTTGCGCGTAAGCCCGGGTCGAAGCCACGGTAGCCGCGGTGACGGCAAGAAACTGTCGGCGGTCCAATTTTTCGCTCCGTTTGTTGTTTCGCTGGCATCAGGCGTCATTGGACGGCGCAAAATGTCGTTAGGCATCGAGGATCGTCGACAAGATGGACCCCTATGACATTCCTGTAAATTTGATTATATTCAGTCCGTGGTTACTTTTTGTTATGCTTCGGAGCGCGTCGCAACCATGCTCACAACGCCGGACTTTTTGCTCAGGCGGCTGCGAATGCGGCACTTCCAGTTGCTCGTACTGCTTGCCGATCAAGGTTCGTTGCGGGCGGCAGCGACATCGCTGAACCTCACGCAACCCGCAGCGAGCAAGATGTTGGCCGAGGTTGAGCGAGCGTTCGGAACGACCTTGTTCGATCGCGGACGACACGGCGTTGACCCCAATATCTTCGGCCGCTCCGCGATCCACCACGCGCGCGTGATGATCGGTCAAGCCGTGCACGCTGCGGAAGAACTGAACGCGATGCGTGGCGGTGCGACCGCTGTGGTGCGTGTGGGAGCGCCATCGATCACCGGTATCGTGCCCAAGGCGACCGTTGAGTTGATGCGGCTGGTCCCGGGCGCCCGCGTCGAGATTCGGGAGGGGCCCGTGCGCGACCTCCTGAGACTTCTTCTCGAGGCCGAACTCGATTGTGTGTTCGGCGCCCTGCCGTCCGAGGCGTTGACGAACGATCCGATCGAACAACTTCAGTCAGAGATCATCTTCAACGATCACGTCTGCGCCGTCGTGGCGAAAACGAACCCGCTATCGCGCCAAGGCAATCTAAATTGGCACGACCTTGCCTCTCAACGATGGATCGCTCCCCCTCGTCATACGGCAGTTCGGCGGGCTTTCATGGCCGGGTTTCTTAACAATGGGCTGACGCCACCCCAGCCGGTTGTGGAAGCAGTTTCGCCGACAACGCTTGGCGCACTGATAAGGCTGGATCATTCATTGATCGGCGTTGTTCGCTACGGCAGCGCTTGAGACAGCGACGCATTTCCCGATGCCCGGGTCGTCGAGATTGTGCCGCGAGTGGCATTGCCTCCGCTCTGTGTGATCCTGCGCCGAATTGCGGCCGAACATCCCAAGGCTGTTGTCACCTTCGTCGACGCTCTCAAACGCGCCGCTCGCTCGCGACGCACGCGCGAGAAATGAGGAATTTTACCACCGCGACCACCTGCCCGCCCTCGCGCAGCGCATCGAGGTGGCCGACAGGGAAGTCCGCATCATGGGATTGAAGTCGGTACCGCCGCGTATTCCCGTCGCCGCTTCGATTGCAAATCGGCAACTGCCCGTGTTCGCAGTTCCGTACTGAATGGCGCGCCACTCAGAACAAAACCACGAACTCATACACAATTGAAATTGCTTGTGATTTTGCTTAAACTATTGGTTCGGTGGCCGTCGGCGCCTACTTCGGCCTCACGCGCTGCCATATCTCAGCACTTCTCACGACAGCGTGCGCCTTGGATAGGTTTGGGATATTATCGTCAGGAGCTGTCGAAGCTTTGAGACCGGGATTTCGCGTACGCGCTCGATCGCGGCCAAGGCAGTGGCGCTCAAAGAGATGCACTCCAGAATCAAGCTGACGATCGCGACTGCGGTCGGAAGGCGCGGCAAATGGAGGACATTATGGCTTGGCGTGACGATAAAGCCCGTTCAACTCTGATCCGGGATGCAGCGGGAAGCGTGCAGCCGGGCAAGGCTCCCCGGACCTTTGCCGAACTTCTGTTCGGCTACACCAATGTCGAGGACCTCGCCAATCACGATGCCTCGTCGCTGGCCTTCCTGGCGGAACAGGCCTGGGAGCACGTGCAGCAGCGCACGGCCGGCAGCGCCGATGTCCGCGTCGTCAATCCGATGATGCCGGACGGGCGCGAGATTTCCGTGCTCGAAGTTCTCAACGACAATATGCCCTTCCTGTTTGATTCCACGATGGCGGAGCTGGCCGAGCAGGGCATCGAAGTCACCCTCGTCGCTCACCCGATCCTCGCGGTGGAGCGCGATGACCAAGGCAAGCTCCTGCGCTTCTACGGCGAAGCACTGCCGGAGGGAACAAAGGGCACGCGGGAAAGCCTGATTCATCTCCACATCACCCGCCTGGACGCCGATGCCGATCGCCAGAAGCTGATCGACGGTCTCACCAGGACGTTGAACGACGTCCGCGCCTGCGTCGCCGACTGGCGCGCCATGCGTGACCGCGTCGAGGAAGCGATCAAGACTTTCTCTTCCAATCCGCCGCCGCTGCCGATCGATGAGGTCGCCGAAGCCAACCAGTTCCTGCAATGGCTCTGCGCGGACAATTTCACCTTCCTGGGGGTGCGCGAATATCGCTTCTCGCCCGACAGCGATGCGTCCGACGACATCACGACCGGCGAAGGCCTCGGAATCCTCCGCGATCCGGATGCGAAGGTCCTGCGCCGCGGTAGCGAAATGGTGGTGATGACGCCGGAAATACGCGAGTTCATGCACGAACCCACCCTGCTCATCGTCATCAAGGCCAACGTCTCCAGTCGCGTTCATCGTCGCATTCGTATGGATTATGTCGGCATCAAACTCTATACGCCCGACGGCCGGCTGGAGGGCGAATTGCGGGTCGTCGGCCTGTTCACCTCAGGCGCCTATACCCGCTCCGCACGGCAGATCCCTTATGTCCGCCACAAGGTGACGCGGGTGCTGCAACTCGCCGGCTTCGACCCGAACAGCCATTCGGGCAAAGCGCTTATGCATATTCTCGAAGAATATCCGCGTGACGAACTGTTCCAGGTCGACGTCGACACGCTCTACAATTTCGTCATGGAGATACTGATCCTCTACGAGCGTCCGCGCGTCCGGGCGCTGGCGCGGGTAGACAAGTTCGATCGCTTCGCCTCCATCCTCACCTTCATTCCGCGCGAGAAATACGACACCGACGTTCGCACGCGCGTCGGCGCCTTCCTCTCACAGGTCTACAAGGGGAAGCTGTCGGCCTCCTACGTTTCATTCCCTGAAGGGGCGCTTGTGCGCGTCCACTACATCATCGGGCGCTACGAAGGCAAAACTCCCGTCGTCGAACGCTCCACGCTTGAAGCCGGGATCAGCGCCATTGCCGCGACCTGGGCCGACAAGCTGAAGGCCGCGCTCACTGCCTCGACCGATGGCATGCGGGCGCGCATGCTCACCAACCGATATGCCAAGGCCTTTAGCGGCGGCTATACCGAGGTGTTCGGCGCGGAACAGGCGATCACCGATATCGCCACCATCGAAAAGCTCACGCCAACCCGCCCGGTGGCGATTTCGGTTCACCGTGACGAAAGCGAGGTCGATCCCAAGCGCTTCGGACTAAAGGTGTTCTCGCGCGGCGCGCCCCTGTCGCTGTCCTACCGCGTGCCCGTGATCGAAAATCACGGCCTGCGCGTGGTCAACGAACGCACCTATCAGATCGCGCCGCGCGCCACGCCGGCGCCTCCGCCGGTTTGGCTCCACGACATGACGATCGAGGCCAGCGACGGCCAGCCGATCACGATCAGCCCGGAATTCAGCCATCGCCTTGAAGCCTCGATCATGGCGGTGGTCCGCGATCGCGCCGAATCCGATGGATACAACGGCCTGATCCTGCGCACCGCCCTGGGCTGGCGGGAAGTCACGACCATCCGGGCGCTGTCCCGCTACCTGCACCAGATCCGCGCGCCGTTCACCCAGGATTATATGTGGGAGACCTTGCGCAAGAACGCCGCGATCACGGCCAGCCTCGTCGCGTTGTTCCAGACCCGCCTCGATCCACGCCTCGCCTCCACGGATGCCGAACGCTCGGCACGCGAGACGGCCCTGCTTGCCGAGGTCGAGGAGCAGCTCAAATCCGTCGCCTCGCTGGACGAAGACCGCATCCTGCGCCGTTTCACCAACCTGGTGCAGGCGACGATTCGCACCAATCTGTGGCAGATCGGCGAGGATGGACATCCGCGCCCGGTGATCTCCTTCAAGTTCGACGCGCGTCGGATCGACGACCTGCCGGCTCCACGACCTCTCTACGAGATCTTCGTCTATTCACCTCGTGTCGAAGGCATTCACCTGCGCTTCGGCAAGGTTGCGCGCGGTGGCTTGCGCTGGTCCGACCGGCCGCAGGATTTCCGCACCGAGATCCTGGGCCTCGTGAAAGCGCAGCAGGTCAAGAACGCCGTGATCGTGCCGGTCGGCGCCAAGGGCGGCTTCGTGCCCAAGCGCTTGCCGCCACCTTCCAATCGCGACGCCTGGCTCGCGGAAGGCACCGAAGCCTACCGCATCTTCGTTCGCTCGCTGCTCGAGCTCACCGACAATCTCGATGGCGACGTCGTCGTGCCGCCCGACTCTACCGTGCGCCATGACGGCGATGACCCCTACCTGGTCGTCGCCGCCGACAAGGGCACCGCCACCTTCTCCGACGTCGCCAACGCGATCTCAGCCGAGAAGAACCATTGGCTCGGCGATGCCTTCGCTTCCGGCGGCAGCCAGGGCTACGACCACAAGAAGATGGGGATCACGGCGCGCGGCGCCTGGGAGGCGGTCAAGCGCCACTTCCGCGAGCTCGGCACCGACATTCAGACCATGCCGTTCACCGCGGTGGGCGTGGGCGACATGTCCGGCGACGTTTTCGGCAATGGCATGCTGCTCTCGCCGGCGACAAAGCTCGTGGCGGCTTTCGATCATCGCGACATCTTCATCGATCCCTCGCCTGATCCTTCGATCAGTCTCGCAGAGCGCAAGCGCCTGTTCGACCTGCCTCGATCGAGCTGGCAGGACTACAACAAGTCGCTGATCTCTCAAGGCGGCGGCGTGTTCTCGCGCCAGCTCAAGGCGATCCCGCTCGCTCCGGAAGTGCGCACCCTGCTCGATCTCGACAAGCCGCAAGCCACGCCTTTCGAGGTGATGACGGCGATCCTGAAAGCGCGCGCCGACCTTCTGTGGTTTGGCGGCATCGGCACCTATATCCGCGCGTCGGCGGAAAGCGACGACCAGGCCGGCGACCGCGCCAACGATCCGATCCGCATCGCGGGCAGCGACGTGCGCGCCCGGGTGATCGGCGAAGGCGCCAATCTCGGCGTCACTCAGCGCGGCCGCATCGAAGCCGCGCAGAAGGGCGTCAAGCTCAACACCGACGCGATAGACAATTCGGCCGGCGTGAACACGTCCGACGTCGAGGTCAATATCAAGATCGCGCTGGCGCGCCTCGAGCGCGAGGGACGCCTCAGCCCCGCTGACCGCAACAGCCTGCTTGCCGCGATGACCGACGAGGTCGGCGCTCTGGTGCTGCGCAACAACTATCTGCAGTCGCTGGCGCTCTCGCTCGTCGAGCGCAAGGGCGTGGCGGAGACCGGCTTCCTCACCCGCCTGATGCAGTCGCTCGAGCAGCGCGGCTTGCTCAGCCGCGCGGTGGAGTTCTTGCCCGACGACGCAGCGCTCACCGAGCGCACACGGCGCGGCCAGTTCCTGACGCGGCCCGAGCTTGCCGTGTTGCTCGCCTACGCCAAGCTGACCCTCTACGATGACCTGCTCGCCACCAGCGTGCCCGACGATCCCTATCTTGCCCGCGAACTATCTCAGTATTTTCCGCGCGAGGTTCAGGACAAATTCCCGGCCGCGGTCGAATTCCATCGCCTGCGGCGCGAGATCATCGCGACCAGCCTCGCCAATGCAGTGATCAACCGCGGCGGCCCGGCCTGTGTCGTGCGCCTGATCGACGAGACCGATGCCGATATTCCGACCATCGTCATGGCCTACGTGGCGGTCGATGAATGCTACGGACTGAAGTGGCTCAATGACGCGATCGATGCACTCGATACCTGCATCGACGGGCAGGTGCAGTTGTCGCTCTACGCTTCTGTCCAGGACCTCCTGCTCTCCCGCATGGTCTGGTACGTGCGCAATGTCGATTTCAAGGACGGGCTGGAGGCCGTCGTCGCGCGCTTCGGCCCGGCTATCCGCCAGATCGTCGCCGCGCTCGACACCACCCTGCCGCCGGACTTGCAGGCCGCACGTGCCAAGCGTCGGCAGGACCTGACCGATGCCGGTGTCCCGGCCGGCCTCGCCGGCGAACTCTCCGATCTCGACGCTCTGGTCTCGGCACCCGATATCGTGACGGTTGCGGAGCGCACCGCCCGCCCCATCGGCGACGCCGCCGCCACCTTCTTTGCCGCCGAGGCGAATTTCCGTCTCGACCGGATCGTTGCCGCCGCGCGCAGCGTGCCAGCAAACGACTATTTCGAACGTATGGCGATCGATCGCGCCGTTGAGCAGATCGCTGGCGCCGAAAGAAGACTGGCCGCGGATATGCTGGCGACCGGGCAGTCCGGCCAGCAAGCCGTCGAGACCTGGCTCGCGGCTCATCCCGAAGCGACGCGCATCCGCCGCTCGGTCGAGGAGATTGCCGCCAGCGGCCTGACGCTCGCCAAGCTGACGGTGGCTGCGAACCTGCTGGGGGACTTGGTCAAAGCCTGAGGCGTGCGAGGCAGCGATGTGAGACTCTAAAGAGCAATGCTAGCGCAAGTTGTTAGCCGGCGAACGGAGGAATCCAATGATCCATGCTACTTGCCATACTGCCGATAATGTCCGCTGCATCGAGTTCGATGCCACACCCTGGTTCAGCGAGGCTGACGCTCCGAGCATTATCGATTTGGCCCAACGAGGATGGGCCAGCACGGCGATTGCAGATTCCCTTGAGCACCGACGAGGATACGAACGCTTGCACGACCTCGTTGAGTATGCGGCGAAGCGACTGCAACCGGAATCCCTGGAGGACCCAACCTGGGAAACCTTCGAGTGCGTCGTCGATGGACCCGACGCCGTGGCCTGGCTCGAGAAGAACCGGCCCGACGTTGTGGCAAGGATCCGATAAGCCACGGGAGGCGCCAGCAATTTGCGACGATTGATTGGCGGCATCGCAAGCGGCATTCCCAAAATATCGAAAACAACCCCATGCAAAGTAGCCGGCGACCGCCGGCAACAGACGCCGGCGTCAGACAAACAAATTGACACGTCGGGCAAATCAGGGGCATTCTTTCATCATTCCGAAAGCCTGAATGCGCCCGTCGCCCTGCCATAGCGGGCGCGTCCGTCGCGATTGCAGCCCAAAATCCTCACCCAAAACTGGAATTTTACCGGGCCGCGGCGGCGAGCGATCGCCTGCGCGTGGCCGAACCGCGCGCGCTGGCCGCGCGCCTGCGAGGGACCTCGACATGAACACCGCTCCCGACCTCACCATCTCAACGGCAATCGCCGCAACCGACCAGACCAAAGCCGCCGCCACCCCGCGGATCAAACTGCTGTCGCACGGCTTCTCCATCGACCATCCTGATCCGGAGCTCGGCGAACGGATGGCGAGCCTGCCATCACCGTGCAGAACGTGTCGGTCGGCGACGGCGGCAAGGCCATCGTCGGCAACGTCACGCAGCATGCGAGCGTGATGGTTTCGGACAGGAGCCCGGCATCCGCAGCGCGCAAGGCGCCGAAGGCGCCGGGCTCCAGGCGACGGCCCGCTTGCGCGGATGCCAAGCGGAAGGCATAGGCATGAGCGATCACATCAGAAATGCCGGGCCTATGCTCGTGAGCCCACGTTGTTGCGCTCAAACGCGTCCCGGCGGCGCGTGCCGCGCGCCGGCGGTGCACGGCAGGAAGCGCTGCCGCATGCACGGTGGCGCACAGGAATCCGGCGCACCATGGGCAAACCAGAACGCGCGCAAGCACGGCCTGTTCACCAAGGATGCGATCGCCGAGCGAAGGCGGATTCGGGATTTGTTGGGTGAAGCGCGGGAGCTGTTGGAAGGGATGAAGTGAATGGACTTCGCGAAGATTGGGAGTCTCGGACTCGATCGAGAAGCCCTCTCGTTCCTGTCGCAGCGCCCAGCTCAGAACGGGATGTCACTAAATGTCTCACTAATACCCTTGGCAGCCGGGAGGTTGGCTACGCTTGGGCTAGTGATACGAGGATCCCGGATTGGACAACGAAAGACTTCAAGAAAAAACCGGTATGTCGTCCAGTTGCATAAGTAACGAACGCTGAATACCGTCGTCGCCCCGGCCACACGGGTAGCCGCTCGGTCGAGGAGATTGCCGCCAGCGGCCTGACGCAGCGCGCCGACCATTTTGATTGCGCATCAATGATGCGGATCGGCAAGGCCGTTGTGGCAAGGCTGGCTGCGAAATTCGGGCTGATCCGTTTCAAGCCACCGGGCAATCCGAGGCCACGAATTGCTCAAGGTCTTGCAACCCATCATGAGGCCAAGGTGACCGCAAGGCTCGCTGCCTCTCTCCACGCATGCTGGCGGAGTGCCCAGCAGCCGCGCTGTTGCAAACGCCTGGTCGAGCGGTACGACCGCGTCATCTGCGCCCGCCAGCAGAAAGAGCGGAACCCTCACCTCGGCCAGGTTGATTTTACGGCCGAGCGCAATGAAGCGTCCCTGCGCGATCCGGTTTTCCCGAAAAATCCAGTCCGTTACCTCGAGATAATAGGTCCCTGGTAGATCCAGTGTTTTGCCGTCCCAGCGCTCAAAGCGGTCGAGCAGTGCCCTGGATTCTGCTGTTTCATCGGTCAGATTTCTTTGCAAGGCGGCTTCCACGTCCTGCAGGCTGAACGAACTGCTCCAAAGGCGATGCATGTGCTCGCCGCTCACAATGCCTCCTGCCCGACGTATCAATTCATCCAACGCCGGTTTCGGAACATTCGCCACGGCCCGAGATAACTCCGATTGAACCGAAACATCGACCGGGGTCCCCACCAGAACCAGCCGACGCACTTTTTCGGCAAAACGAGCGGCATAGACGAGCGATAGCCAACCGCCCTGGCATAGGCCCACGAGATCGACAGGCGGCCCTATTTCATCAACCGCAATGTTGAGATCAGCGAGATAGCTGTCGATCGAGAAATAGCGCATATCGGGCTCGGCCGATCGCCAATCGGTCAGATAGACCCGGTCCAGGCCGCCCTGTTGAAGCGCCTCCACCACGCTGTGACCTGACGCAAAGTCAGCGATCAATGCGCCATGCAGCGAATAGGGGGCGCAGACAAGAACCGGTCGCCCGATGCCTCGGCGCGAAAAATCCCTTAACTGCATGGACGGGAGTTGAAGCGCAATCGTATTGGCCGTCGTCCAGGGCAATGACGTTTCGCCCTGTCGGTCGGATGACCTGGACCCATCGTCGAGCCACCAAGCGTACGCATCCAGCGCCAGTCTTGCCGCCGTGAACGGCCAAAGCAGCACTTCATGCGCCCAGGCGGCGTCTGGTCCTGCCTTCTCTACCGGTGTTTTCGTTTGCTGTCGCAAGTCCGCCCACCCGATTGGTTTCCGTCCATCAACTCAGGACGGCATGGGCCGAAGGTTAGCCTTCATCAAGATAAAGACGATTTGAGGACCGCTGTTCTTGCGCAGGAGCTGCGGAGGCCTTCATCTGCATCGAGACGGACGCAGAGCACACCGCTCCGGCGCCTGCTGGCGCCCCATTCAGAACAAAGATGCAACCATTCAGGCTTACGTTCCATATTGGTCACAGAGATGAATCCAATCCGCGATCCCGGACGCAGGAGGCCAGCGTCCGGGGCCTCGCCAGCACACAGGTGGGACATGCGTAAGTTGACTTTCGCTTTTCTTCTTGCCGCCAGTCTCGCGCTCGCCCCTGCGACGGCGCGATCCGGCACGGACTGGATCACCGGCCTGCCGCGGCAGGACATCCCTGTCGTATCGTGGCCTGGAGACAAAATGGTCGCCGTCACCTTCGTCCTCTACGTCGAAGTGTGGGGGCGTGGACACGGGCCCAACTTCCGACCTGACATGACCGGGCGCACGCCCGATCTCGTCGACGAGGGATTTCGACAGTATGCGATCAATTTTGGCCTGCCGCGCACGGCCCGACTGTTTAAGGAGATGGACGTCCCGCTCAGCCTGGCGCTGAATGCCCAGTTTCCGCAGGCCCAGCCGGAAACATGGCAGGTGCTCCGCGCGCTCGTTCCCACGGCGCCGATCATCGCTCACGGGATCAACAATTCCACCGACCTTCTGCCGCTGTCCGAGGGGGCGGCAGCACAGCGTGTCTATATCCGCAAGACGCTCGACATGATCGAGGCGAGCACCGGCGTTCGCAGCATCGGCTGGTCGAGCCCGAGCGTTTATCCCGATGCGGAGACCTTTCAAGCGAGCGCCGCGGAAGGCATCCGCTACACTCTTGACGGCATGGATTCGGACATGCTGTCGCGGCTCGACACAAAGCCGGCGCCGCTAGTGCTGGTGCCTTACCCTCCGAGCGTCGTCGACATGGGGCAGTACCTCTCCCGCTTCAAGGAGGCCGGCGATCTTGAGCGACTGTGGATCGACTATGTGCATGAACTTGGGCGTGAGGCCGCTGCCGATCCCAAGAGACCCGCGACGGTGGTCGCCATCGGCATTCATCCCTTTGTCGTCGGCACCCCGGCTGGGGCTGCCGCGCTGCGCCGTGTCTTGCAAAGTCTCAAAGCAAACCACCTCGTCTGGCTGACGGATGTCGAGGCGGTGTTGCGCGCCGCCGGCCAATCTCGCTAGAGCATGTCCTGTTGCAGTAAAAAGCGCGATTCCGCCCACGATCTTCGTTTCGACCCGTCTTCGTGACCCTTCGATAGGGCGCACGCCCAAAATATCGAAAACAACCCATGCAAAGTAGCCGGCGCCCGCCGGCGTCAGACAAGCAAATTGACACGTCGGGCAAATCAGGGGCATTGTTTCATCATTCCGAAAGCCTGAATGCGCCCGTCGCCCCGCTAGAGCGGGCGCGCCCATCGCGCTTGAAGCCGAAAATCCTCACCCACCATTGAAACTGCACCGGACCGCCGTGGGCCAAGCGATCGCCTGCGCGTGGCCGAACCGCGCGCACCTGCGAGGGACCTCACCATGAACACCGCTCCCGACTCCACGATCTCAACGGCGATCGCCGCAACCGACCCAACCAAAGCCGCCGCCACCCCGCGGATAAAACTGCTGTCGCACGGTTTCTCGATCGACCATCCGGATCCAGAACTCGGCGAACAGCTGATGGCTGACGCGCTGGGGGTCGCCGACCGCGACGCGATGCATGGCATCCTCCGGCAATTGGTCAGGGCCAGCGTGAGCGGCGAGAACCCCGACGAGGTCAACCTCGCCTTCATGATTTCGATGGTGAAGAGCATCAAGCCGAGGGACTCCGTCGAGGCCATGCTGGTGGCGCAGATGGTTTCGGTTCATGTGATGGCGATGCGATGCGCCCATCACCTCGCCGAAGCCTGTGACCTCGCCCAGCACGACAGCGCCGCGCGCGCCCTGGGCCGGCTCGCCCGCACGTTTCCCGCCCAGATCGAGGCGCTGAACCGCTACCGGAGCCATGGCGAGCCTGCCATCACCGTGCAGAACGTGTCGGTCGGGGACGGCGGCAAGGCCATTGTCGGCAACGTCACGCAGCATGCGAGTGTTATCGTGTCAGACAAGAACGCGGCGTCCGCAGCGCGGAAGGCGTCGAAGGCCGCGGGCTCCAGGCGAAGGCCCGCTTCCGCTGATGCCAAGCGGGGAGCACAGGCCTGAGCGATCACATCAGACATACCGGCCCGATGCTGGTGAGCCCGTGCCAAAGTCCGTAACAAGCCGATTTATTGAGGCAGGCGTTCCTTGGAAGCGCTGAGCGCGCCAAGAACGACCTCCGTGTGGGCGCCAAGCTTGGGAGAAAGAAGCCGCGGTTTTGGCCGTTGGCCATCGAACGAGAGGGGCAATCCAATCAGCTGCATCCCGGCGGTGCCCGAAATAACTTGTAGCATTCCGAGCGCTTTGGTCTGCTGCTCTTCGAGAACTTCGGGAATTGTCAGGACGGGAGCGCAAGGGATGCCGGCGGCCTCGAATGCGGTCACCCAATCCTCCTTACTGCGGGTCGCAAGAATCGCGCGCAAACTGTTCTGCAGAGACGAACGATTCATAACCCGCGCGCTGTTCGTAATATATCGCGCATCTTTCTTCCATTCGGCCCGCCCCAAGACGTCGGCCAGCTTGTTAAACAGCCGGTCGTTGCCAGCGGCGACAACGAGCGCGCCTGTCTTCGTTTGGAATATTTGATAGGGAACGACCGAGGGGTGTCCGACACCGTGTCGTTTGGGTGCGTCCCCAGATACAAGATAGTTAGCCGCTGGAATTCCGATCCAACAAAGCGCCGTTTCGAGCAAAGAAGTCTGCACCAGGCAGCCCTGCTTAGTCGTGATACGTCGTAGTAATGCGCTTAGAATGCCGATAACCGCCCACATCCCAGTGCCTAAATCGTTGATTGACGGGCCGCAGCGCACCGGGTCGCCGTCCGGTTCCCCGGTAATACTCATCGGCCCGCCGAAAGCCTGGACCAGCAGTTCGTAGCCGGGTTTTGCCCTCATTGGTCCTACATGTCCGAATGCACCGATGTCGGCATATACGAGTTGAGGAAAACGCGCTTGCAACAGCTCCGGTCCAAGGCGGAGGTCCTCAACCGCGCCCGGCCTCAGATTGTGCAGAAATACGTCCGCAGATCCGATGAGCTCGAGAAGTTGCGCGTACTGTCCGGGATCCTTGGCGTCCAATACGACACTCTGCTTATTACGGTTCATTTGATGGAAGAGGGCGGCATCCCCCTCCCAAAAAGGTGGCCCCCATTGGCGCGCATCGTCCCCTCCGGGCTTCTCGACCTTGATCACTTCGGCGCCAAGATCCGCGAGTATTTCGGCAGCGAAAGGTGCAGCCAGGATTTGTCCGAGTTCGACGATACGAATGCCGGAAAGCAACATCGGCTATCCTCGTGGCCGGTCAATGAAAGAGCGAAGCATTTGACGGGCCTCACCGGTTTCAAACGTTTCCGAGAACGTAGCGATACCGGTCGAGACAGCCTGATCAATCGGCAAGGTCTCCCAATCCCTGATCAATCGCTTCTGCAGCCGCATCCCGCGGTTGCCGTTGGTTGCCATGAGACGGAGCCAGCTATCAACCGCCGCATCGAGCGCCTCCGGCGCAACCACCTTTTCAACCAAGCCCCACTGCAACGCTTCCGCTGCGTCAATCGTGTCGCCCAACAACAAAAGGCGCCGCGTGCGTCCCCAACCGATAAGGCCCGGCAGCAGCGCGGCCTCTACGACCGAGGGCATGCCGAATTTCACTTCCGGCATTCCAAAAACTGCGTTGCTAGACGCAACTCGCATGTCGCAGGCGGCAGCCAGCTCCAGACCAGCACCCAGCGCGTAACCGTTGACTCTTGCAATGACAGGCACCGGCAAGTCCCGAAGACAACGGCAACACTCATGCACCCGCGTGATGAAGGCACGTGCGGCGGTAGGATTCGCAAGTTGGGAAAGTTCGTGAATGTCGGCCCCGCCTATGAAGGCCTTTTCGCCGGCGCCCGTTACCACTATCGCCCGCATCTTCTGATCCGCGTGCAGGGCATTAACCACAGCCACGAACTGCGACATCAGATCCGAGTTCAGTGCATTTAAACTGCGACTGTTGTCGATTATGACGTGAACTACATCAGCGAACTCCGGCCTTGTATCGAATCTCGACGTCACTCCCGGAACATTCTGCAGCACCTTGATCTCCTATCCAGTTGATCAAGTACCAAGCGCCCGCGAACATTATTGGTCAAAGACCGAGTGAGTCTGGCAGCCATATGTTAGCGATATGGCCGGGGTCCAGAGGCACCGATTTCCACGAGTCAGCCCGCTCGTCCTGCGAATCTGCCTGGCGTTTGCCCCTCGCCGCCACCTCGTTGAGAGGCCCGATGCTAGAGAACCCGCGCGCGTCTGGTCTTCACACTTTTAGCTCTCATTCGAGCAGAGGCGCGCGAGCCAATTCCCGCTCTGCACCAGTCTGGACACGATCTGTCGTGCTGTCTCTTCAACGGTCTGAAGAGCGCGCGTGGCCGGAACGTCGGCAGAGCGACAGAAAATCACAGAACGTGTGATTGAAGGAGAGCCTATCCGCCTTGCTGACAGGCGTCCGACCTCTAGTTCCGGCCGAATAGAGGCGTGAGATAGAATAGTATAACCCAAGCCCGTTGCCACCAGCTCCTTGATCTGCGGGATCGCGTCCACTTCGGCGACGATTTGAAATGAAATGCCCTCGCGTCGAGCGCAGTCAGCGATCAGTTCGCGAAGGCTGTGAGGCCGACCCGGGAGTATCATCGGCATAGCAGCCAAATCGCGTAAAGCGACATCGACTCCATCCAAGTTTCCAGGTGGTCCCACCAAATACAGGTCCTCCTCCAGGACGCGCCGTGCGACCAAACCGTGCCCCTCCTCGAGTCGGAATACTACCCCCAAGTCCAGACGTGCTGATCGGAGGAGTTCGGGAATATGCCCAGTATTGCTTTCACAAAGTCGAAGCCTGATCTGGGGAAACTCATCCAAGGTCTGTCGTACGAGAGGGGCGCCCAGCATCATTGCGATAGATTGCGACATGCCCCAAACAACACTCCCAGCCGGTTCCGGAGCCTCGCCCTGAATGTCCTCTCGCGCAGCGTCGAACCGTTGGATAATATCGCGCGCGTGAGTCAACAGTTTCGCGCCCGAGGCCGTCACACGCACACCTCGAGCGGTCCGGTGCAGCAGCGCCGAGCCAAGCTCTGCTTCCAGCTTCCGGAGCTGCAGACTAAGGGCCGGCTGGGCAACATGGAGACGAAGAGCTGCCTTAGAAATCGTTCCCTCTTCGGCAATGGCGACAAAGTAGCGGAGAGTCCGAATATCCATGCTGATGATACTATCCACGTATTGGCGGTATCGCCACGGACTCATTTACTTCAAAATGGTGTCTGCACTGGTCGGAATTGGCTGCCGCGCCTTCGCCCGGATGACTTCTGATCCATATCGACAGGATATGGCCGCCAGACCCACTTGGTATTTGACCGCATTTCGTTTGCCGGGCCTAGTGTTCGAGGACATGTTTGCGGACGAGCAGCGCTGACATGCAGAGACGCCACTAGCCAATCACAGCAGCCGCCTACTTCGTGAACCGCTCGTGGAAGCACAGGGGTGGTCGGAAAGAGGTCCCCCGCGACAAAAGCTGAAATATATTCAGGGAGGTTCAGAAATGAAGCTTACGCGCCGCGAAGCGATAGCCGGAGCGTCCTCCCTTTTCGCTACGCGAGTATTTGCGGCCACGGATTGGCCCTCACGTCTCATCAAAATCGTCGTTCCATTTGCAGCGGGCGGTCCTACGGACTTCGTAGCGCGGCTATTGGCGGAGCCTTTAGGTACAGCAGTTGGTCAGCAGGTGATCATCGAGAACCGGCCCGGCGCAAGTGGAAATCTGGGCGCGCAGGCAGTTGCAGACGCCGAGCCGGACGGCTACACGCTCCTCCACACTACTGTTGCAACCCAAGCGCTCAATCCAATTCTCATGCCGAGTTCCAAGTTGAGGCCCCTCAAGGACTTGGTTGCGGTCGGAACGACTGCCGCACTTCCGAACGTTCTCGTTGTTCAACCCAAGAAAATTGAAGCGAGCTCGGTTCAGCAACTCGTCGAACTCGGCAAGACGGCATCGAAGAGCCTGAACTATGGCACCTTCGGACACGGAACGTCGCCCCACATACTTAGCCTGCTCCTTCAGAGGAAGGCGGGCTTTGAAGCTGTCGCTGTCGCATACCGGGGAAGCGCCCCCGCTCTCACGGACCTCATATCCGGGCAAATTGATTATCTGTTTGACAACGTCACTACGTCTTCAGAGCAAATCAAAGCGGGAATTGTACGGGGCCTGGCCATCACATCGGCGTCACGCTCCTCGGTTCTCCCAGACCTGCCGACGATGAAAGAAGCCGGCTTCGATGGCTTCGATCTAAATTTCGGATTCTCGCTAATGGCGCCTGTACGCACGCCAGTGGCTATCCTCACCAAGCTTCGATCCGCCTTCGACATGGTGGTGAAAACGACGAGCTATGCGAACGAGTTGCGGGCACGTGGAGCGGAACCGCTGCTCGTTGCTCAGGCCGACCTGGCGGGCTTCGTGGAACGCGAAACCGAAAGGTGGGTGCAAGTCGCTCAACAGATTAGTCTCAATCCTTCGAACTAGGGCGCTCATAAATCGAGCTTGATTGGTGCGGTTTGATCGATGTCCGCCAAGCTCCGATAGCCCACCGAAAGCTAACACGGTCAGCTTGATAACCGTACGACAGGTGGGCAACCAGTGCCGGCTGTCGATGCAAATGATCGGCGGCCCGCCGCACGATTGCGGGCGCAAGGTTGCGGTCACTGAGCCAACAACTGTGAGCGCGGGGCTAGAAGGCGGCGGCCATCCGCAGCGGGGGCCGACCAATTATTGGTCGGCGATAGGTCTGACCTTCGCCCGGCGATACCACGCAAAGAGGGCACAGTTGGAGTCTGCCAACGAGACACCAGCTGGACACTCTGCTTCGCGAACCGGCTAAGTTATTGATTTCTGGCGCTCCCTAGGGGAATTGAACCCCTGTTTCAGCCTTGAGAGGGCCGCGTCCTAACCGCTAGACGAAGGGAGCGTTGGCTGCAGGGAATAGCCTCGAAATGCGCGGTCGGCAAGGCGGAAGCTTCCGCCTGTCCCTGACTTGATCGGGGATTTCCCGGGCGTCTACGACGAAGAAAGACGTGGATGGCCGGGTCAAGCCCGGCCATGACGGTGGTGGTGAATCAGGGTTCGCTGACGAATTTGAGTTTTCCGGCCGGTTTCAGCGTTTTGGCGTCGAAGGTGCGGATTTCGGTCACCCCGCCTATGTCCAGCGTCACCACCAGCCGCTCGCCGGCAACCCCGGTCGAAACGATGCGGGCGCCCTTCGGCAGCGTCGCGGTGACATCCGAGGTCGCCGCCGTGGCGCTTCCCTCGCCGCGATAAAGGCGGTAACCGACAGCGATCAGGACGATGGTGACGGCCAGCGCCGAGGTCAGGCCTGCGATCACCATCATCCGCCGTACGCGCGCAAATAGCGCGGCCTGCTCGGGGGTCGGTTCGGGCGCAACGGCATCGGTCATGCGGGACTCTTCGTAAGGACAAGGTTTTGGACGAGGGCATTTCAACGGGCGGACACTCAACGGGCGCGCAACGGCTGGAGGTCACCGTCGGCGGCGACGAGGGTTCGTCCCGCCTCGACCGTGTGCTCGCGGTGCTCCGCCCCGAACTGTCGCGCTCGCGGCTGAAAGCGCTGATCCTGGCCGGTTCCGTCACCGCCCGGGGCGCCCCCGTCCGCGACCCCGCTTATCATGTCGTCACCGGCGATACGATCACAATCGACGTCCCGGAGGCGGTGGCGCCGGAGCCGAAGGGCGAGGCGATCGCGCTCGATATCGTCTACGAGGACGACGACATCGTCGTCATCAACAAGCAAAAGGGACTGGTCGTGCATCCGGCCGCCGGCCATGAGAGCGGCACGCTGGTCAACGCGCTGATCGCCCATTGCGGCGCAAGCCTCTCGGGGATTGGAGGTGTCCGCCGCCCCGGCATCGTGCACCGGCTCGACAAGGACACCACCGGGCTGATGGTGGTCGCCAAGAACGACCACGCCCATCAATCGCTGACCGCGCAGTTCGCCGACCATGGCCGTACCGGGCCGATGCAGCGCGGCTATATGGCCTTCATCTGGGGCGCGCCCGGCCGCCAGCGCGGCACGGTCGACGCCCCGATCGACCGCCATCCCTATGCCCGCGAAAAGATGGCGGTGCGCGACGGCGGCCGCGAAGCGGTCACCCGTTGGGAGCTGCAAGCCAGTTATAACGGCCGCGACGGCAAACCGGTGGCTTCCCTGCTCGCCTGCCAGCTCGAGACCGGGCGGACCCACCAGATCCGGGTGCATCTGTCCCATGCCGGTCACCCCCTGATGGGCGATGCCGTTTACGGCTCCCACTTCAAGACCAAGGCCGGCCACCTCGGACCCCAGGCCCAGGCCGCCCTTTCGGCCCTCGGCCGGCAGGCCCTGCACGCCTACCTGCTGGCTTTGGAACACCCCCGGACCGGGGAACTTTTGCACTGGGAAGCGGCTTTGCCGGAGGATTTGCTTCTCCTGCAAAGCGCCCTGGAAGCGGCGCTATGACGCAGGCCGCCTAGAAAAGCTTTGTTATGCCAACAGGTTATAGCTGCCACACGGGGACGTGACGTCAGCAATCCTTCCCTATCGGCCCCGATTTGGTGTATGTTGCACCTGCGCTGAATATCCAGCGCGGAACATCGCAGCCGGGCCGGCTTTAACACAGCGGCCGTCTGCCGGGCCCGCCGCTATCGGGGGCCTGAACCACTGGAGGGCGCTAAATGGCCCGTACAGCTACGTTACCGGTTCTCAATGGAGAACACGGTCTTTCCCGTTACCTCGCCGAGATCCGCAAATTTCCGATGCTGGAACCCCAGCAGGAATACATGTTCGCCAAGCGTTGGCGCGAACATGACGATCGCGACGCGGCACATCACCTTGTCACCAGCCATCTCCGGCTCGTGGCCAAGATCGCCATGGGCTATCGCGGCTACGGCTTGCCGATTTCCGAGGTCGTCTCGGAAGGCAATGTCGGCCTGATGCAGGCGGTCAAGCGGTTCGAGCCCGAAAAGGGCTTCCGTCTCGCTACCTACGCTATGTGGTGGATCAAGGCGTCAATACAAGAGTACATCCTGCGTTCCTGGTCGCTCGTGAAAATGGGCACCACCGCGAACCAGAAGAAGCTGTTCTTCAACCTGCGCAAGGCGAAGAGCAAGATCTCGGCGTTGGACGAAGGCGATCTCCGCCCCGACCAGGTCAAGATCATTGCCAAGCGCCTCGGCGTCACGGCCCAGGACGTGATCGACATGAACCGCCGCCTCGGTGGCGACGCGTCGCTCAACGCGCCGATCCGCGACGACGGTGAAGCCGGCGAATGGCAGGACTGGCTGGTCGACAACTCGCCCAACCAGGAAGCCGTGATGGCCGAGCACGAGGAATTCGATCATCGCCGGCAGGCGCTGAATGGCGCCATCGGTGTGCTCAACCCGCGCGAACGCCGCATCTTCGAGGCGCGACGTCTGGCGGAAGACCCGATGACGCTGGAAGACCTCGCCGCCGAATTCGGCGTCTCGCGCGAGCGCGTGCGGCAGATCGAGGTCCGGGCTTTCGAGAAGGTGCAGTCGGCCGTCAAGGGCACGATCGCGAAGGCGGAAGCCGCCGTCCTGGAAGCCGCGCTCTAACCCTGCACGGGAAGCAACAACTGACGAAAGCCGGCGGCGACGCCGGCTTTTTGTTTTTGGGGGAACGCTTCAGCACCATCGCTGTCGTCCTCCGCGAAAGCGGGGGACCCAGTATTCCAGAGGCGTCGGTGATTGAACCGATAAGCCGCGGCGTACCGAGTCGGATTCAACCGGTCGTCGCAACACTTTGTGTATGGCCTACTCGCCCCATTCCCGCGCCAGCTTCGCCAGCGCGCAGCCTTCGCAATAGCGGGCGTCCTTGAAGTCGATCCAGTTGTGGGCATAGACGCGTTCAAGCGGAATGCCGTAGCGCGCGCGCAAGACCTTCACCAGGATCCGCCACGCCGCGACCTGTGCCTCGGTCGGCCCGCGCGTCACGTCGGGATAGTTGCCGGCGAATTCGACGCCGATCGAGGTATCCTTGTTCACCTGGCGATAGGTTTTGCTGTTGTCGATGTATTTGTTGTCGTTGCGGTCGGCGCCGTCGGTATGGGTCGGTACCAGATTTTCCGCCACCGCCCAGTACACCGTGCCGTCGGTCTCGACCCAGACCATGACGCCCCGCCGGGTCGGATTCCGGTTCTGCTCCTGCGCGCCACCGCGGGCGGAGCCGGCCGGACCTTCGGTCTGGTGCACGATGATGTTGCGCCAGGGATGGGCCTTTGCGGGATCGCCCCATGGCGCCAGCCAGATCACTTTCAGGCCGGGAATGTCGGGTGTGCCCGACGCGCGCGCGATTGCCACGAGATCGGGCGTTTGCGCGGAAGCCGGGACGGAGAATGCCAAGGAGAACGTGAGGGCGCCAAGCGCCGCGACGGCGAAACGAAGTTTCATGATCTGGCGTCCAGTGGGCTCACTGGCGCGTATCACGCCCGCTTGCGCGCGGCCATATCCGAAACGGCCGGGCTTGGGAGTTCGGGGACCAGCGGCGGCGCCGGGTCGTAGGCCGCAAACCGGTTGCGGCCGCCCTTCTTGGCTTCATACAGAGCGTGGTCGGCGGCCGCGATCAGGCGGTCGGGGAATGCGCCCATCTCCCTTGTCCACTGCGCGACGCCGATCGAGACCGAGATCGGAATGTCGGGGCCCGCGCATTGCTCGGCATCCGCGCGGCAGACTTCCAGCACGCGGCGGGCGATCATGGCGCCCTCGCGCAGCGTCGAGGACGGCAGCACGATGCAGAACTCGTCGCCACCGGAGCGCGCCAGCATGTCGCCGGGCCGCAGCCGGGTTTGCGCCATCAGCGTGAAATGCTGCAGGCAGGCGTCACCGGCGGCGTGACCGTGGGTGTCGTTGATGCCCTTGAAGCCGTCGAGATCGATCACCAGCAACGCAAACGGCTGGCTGCTGCGTTCCGAACGCGCGCATTCCTCGGAGAGGCGCTGCACCAGATGGCGGCGGTTGCCGACGCCGGTGAGGTCATCGAGCAGCGCCAGATCGGCGACCTCGTTGCGCAGGCGATCCATCGCCATCAGCAGGAAACCGAAATTCAACGCCATCGACAGGAACACCAGCGCCAGCACCACCATCGACTGCAACGGGGTGAACTGCACATAGGAGAACCCGCCACCCGCGCCGGTCACGCCGGCGACCAGCCTGAAGGCGTAGATGGAGATAATGAGCGAGGCGACGATGCCGGCGAGGCGAGCGCCCGGATTGGCGCGGCCCTCCACGCTCAGCAGCATCCGCAGGCTGAGTAGCAGCGGCAGCGTCTGGCTGATCGAAAACACCATCAGCCGTCCCGGAACGCTGTCGTAGATGAAGGTAAAGAAGAACAGGCCGGCGAAGCCGAGCCCCGTGACCAGCAGGCTGAGGCGCCAGTTGGCCGGCTGGTCGAAGAATTTCTGGATGCCCATCGTCGCGATCCAGATCGCCAGGATCAGCGCGGTGCCGGCCAATGCCAGCGGCACCAGCGAGTCCGTCATCACGACGCGGAGCGTCGCCACCGCAGCCCCCGCCGCCGCCACGAACGACGAGCCGGTCCAGAACCGCGCCGGCACGAACGCCGGATAGCTGCGCACCACGTAGGCCCAGATCATGCCGAGCGCGAGAAAGTTGATGACGAACACCGTCCATAGCGTCGGAACGCTCAGCATCGCTGACACCCAAGGCCTACGCGGCCCCGTCTCCCCTGTTGTTCAACCAAATGCCGGAAACTTGCGCCTCCGGGGCATTCCCCCCACGACAATCCCCGTTGTCTTGGCAACAAGGTGCATCCGCGACGCTTAACGGACTCTCACCGTGGCCTTCGAATCCAAACCGTGGTTTTGAAATGATGAAGAGGGTGCGTGTTTCCCCGTCGTTAAGCATGACGCGCGCGACGCGAAGGACACGACGAACGGCGTTTTGATGAAAAATCGCGCCGAAACGCATAACACCTGTGGATAACGCGATGACGGTCGCATGACGGCACGCGGAATCGCGACGCGAATCTGTTGGGATTGTGATCGAGGATGTTGTGAGGCTAGCCCTCCGCCAAGCATGCCTCGGAGTCGCGTTTCAATCCATTAAAACCTTGAGAGGATACTATGGCTAAGAAAGCGAAGAAGGCGAAAAAGGCGAAGAAGGCGAAGAAGGCCAAGAAGTCCAAGAAGTGAATTTTCGCCCGGGTGGAGCGCTCAGTTCCGCCCGGGCATCCAACTCTCGAAAGTTGGCAAAGATGGCGGGCCCAAGGCTCGTCTTTTTTATTTGTCCCGCCTTTTTGATTTTGTGGGCGCGGCACAAACTTGTAGCCCGGATGAGCGAAGCGACATCCGGGGAAACACGAACACCGGTCCCGGATATCGCTTCGCTCATCCGGGCTACGAAGCCTACCGCTCCGCGAATGCGAGCTTGGCGCCGAGCGCCGCGAAGCCCGCCGCAAAGCTCCGACGCAGCCAGGCCATCACCTTCGGTCGCGAGATGACGCGGTCGCGGACCGAGGCGGCGAACAGGCCGTAGACGGCGAACACCGCAAAGGTCATCGCCATGAAGGCGCCGCTCAGCTCAAACATGCGAGCCAACGGATGGCTCTCGTCGGCGGCGATGAACTGCGGCAGGAAGGCCAGGAAGAAGATCGACAGCTTCGGATTGAGGATGTTGATCAGGATCGCCGTGACGATGACCCGCCGGCTGGAGCGCTCGCCCGCGGCCGGACCCGTGTCGATCGAAAGCGCGCCGGTTTCGCGCAGCGCCTGCCAGGACATGTACAGCAGATAGACGACGCCGCACCATTTCAGCGCGGCAAACGCCAGCGCGCTGGTATGCAGCACCGCGGCTAAGCCCAGCATGGCCGCCAGCATCTGCGGCACGATGCCGAGCGTGCAGCCGAAGGCGGCGGCGATGCTCGGCCGCGCGCCCTGTGTCAGCGCCACCGCCAGCGTATAGAGTACGCCGGTGCCGGGCGAGGCGACCACGATCAGCGAGGTCAGGAGAAAGGACAGCGTCATGGCCCGCCAATATCACGGTTGGGATAGACGCGGAAGCGTCCGCGCGAAGGGGGCATGACGCGGAGATCACGCGCGCGGGCGTGACTTGCCTGTTTCGTCGAGGCTCCAGGCATAGGCCATCCGTTCCGCCTCCCGGATCACATCGAGCGGCGCCCACGGCTTGGACCAGAATTTTGCGCCATCGGGCAGTTGCTGGGGCAGCGGCTTGCCCGAGGTCACGATCACCCCCATGTCGGGATTGTACTTCCGGGCAAAATGCGCGAGCTCGATGCCATTCACGTTGCCGGCGAGTTGCACGTCGGTCAGCATCAGCATCACGTTGTCGCCGGCGTTTTCCAGGACCAGTTCGGCCGCCTCGGCGCTCTCGCACTCGATGACATCGACGTCGCTTTCCTCCAGCAACAGGCAGAGCATCTCCCGTTGCATCGGGTCGTCCTCGACGATAAGTGCGGTCGCGCGGAAGGGTCTTGATTGTCCCATGGTGACCTCCGTTTTGGTTGAGCCCCAGAGCCGTCGGGGTTAAGCGCCGAAACTGCTTTATGGTTCGGTTCCAATTTGCCAAAGTTCGGAAAACTACAACTTTCGCGAGTTCCCCTCCCCGTCTGACCTGCATGGAGCTGAGACCTGATGACTGCGATTTCCGGAAGTGCCGCCGCCGTGACCGGCGCCGCCAGCGGCATCGGCCGCGCTCTGGCGCTGGAATTGGCCGCGCGCGGCTGCGATCTCGCGCTCGCCGACCGCGACGAGGCAGGGCTGCAGGCGCTCGCCGCCGAGATCGGCCGCGATGCCAAGCGCAAGGTCAGCGTGCACCGGGTCGATGTCGGCGAGCCCGGCCAGATCCAGGATTTTGCGATCGCCGCCACCGCCGCGCATCCCGCGCTCAATATCCTCATCAACAACGCCGGCGTCGCCTTGCTCGGCAGTTTTGCCGAGGTCGAGCAGGCGCAGATGGAGTGGCTGATCAACATCAATTTCTGGGGCGTGGTGCACGGCACCCGCGCGTTCCTGCCGCATCTTTCCGGCAGGCCGGCGGCGCATATCGTCAACCTGTCCTCGATCTTCGGCATCATCGCCCCGCCCGGCCAGACCGCTTATTGCGCGGCGAAATTCGCGGTGCGCGGCTTTTCCGAAAGCCTGCGCCATGAACTCGCGATGGCGAACAGTTCGGTGAAACTGTCGGTGGTGCATCCCGGCGGCGTCTCGACCAACATCGCGCGCAACTCCCGCACCGGCGCCGGCGTCACCGACAACGCCCGCCGCGCCCAGTCGATCGACCGCTTCGACGCGATGGCCAAGACCACGCCGGCCGCCGCGGCCCTTCGCATCATCGAAGGCATCGAGAAGAACCAGCCCCGCATCCTGATCGGCAACGACGCCCGCTTCATGGATCTCTTGCAACGGTTTCGACCTTCGACCTACTGGGCGGTGCTGGCGAGGCGGCTGGAGAAGATGGCCGCGCAGGCGGGGAAGTGACCGCGGCGCGCGGCCATTGCGAGCGCGGCGTGGCAGAGATTTGAATCCCGCCGTCATGCCCGGGCATAGCCGTTCGAAGAACGGCGTCGCTTCCGCTCGCCTATGACCCGGGCATCCACGTCTTTGGTGCGCAAAAAATAAGTCGTGGATGGCCGGGTCAAGCCCGGCCATGACGAACTCCAATCACCGCCCGCCCAGCTGATCGGCAAAATACCCGATCGTCTTGCGATAGATCGTGGCCCTGTTCCACTCGCGCATCGCCTCGAAATTGGCGGTGCCTTCGCCATAGGGCGCGCCCATCTTGAAGCCCGAGGTGTGCAGCAGGTTGGCGGTGGAGGCGAGCACGTCGGGCACGCTGTGGCGGAGATCGACATGGCCGTTGCCATCGAAATCGACGCCGTACTTGATGTAGGACGACGGCAAAAATTGCGTCTGGCCGATCTCGCCGGCATAGGCGCCGATCATGTCGTTGAGGCCGAGATCGCCACGCTGCACGATCTGGAGCGCGGCCAGCAGTTCGCCCTGGAACAGTTCGGTGCGGCGGCAATCATGCGCCATGGTCGAGAGCACGCGAAACACCGGCAGCTTGCCCATGTCGCCCTTGCCGAAATCGGTCTCGAGTCCCCAGATCGCGACCAGGATCTGCCGGGGCACGCCGAACTTCGCCTCGATGTTCGAAAGCAGCGCCGCGTGTTTCTGCAGCATCGCGCGGCCCGCATTGATGCGGCCGGCGCCGACGCGGGTCGAGACATATTGCTCGAACGATTTGTTGAAGGTGCCGCGCTGGCGCCGGTCGAACGCCAGCACGCCCATGTCCTGCTGCACGCCGCCGAGCGCCTGGCTGATCACGCCCTGCGAAATTCCGGCCGCCCGCGCCTCCTGCGACATCGCCGCCACGAAGGTATTGAAGTCGCCGCCGCAGCGGGCGGCGTAGGCGGGAGTGGCGAGCGCAAGCACGGCAAGGACAGAGGCGCAGAGCAAGGAAGGACGGGGGAAATGCATGGGGAGCCATTTTCTGAGGGGGCGCGGGACAATTGAATGCGTCTCTACCATATCCGCCGTTGTTGTTCGAGAGTCCGCGGCGGCATCGCGTCCGCGACCAGGAGGCTCACCATATTGCCGGGGAAACCGTGCGAGACCCGCTGCCCAAGCCGTTGCGGAACAGGGCTTTCTTGCGGGCCAGCCATCACGGAAGCTATAATTGACACCGGCCGCCTTATCGGGGACAAGCCCGCTTATGGCGAAAAAACCCGGCACCAATCCCAAAGGCGAGTTCGCCTTTTTCAACGTCGTCTATGAGGACGGCTCCCAGCGCTCCAACCGGCGCGTGCCTGCCGAGCTGCTTGGCGGCCTCGACGGCGACGAGCCGGCACGCGCGTTTATCCTCGAGCAGGACCGCGAGATCGCCGAAAAGTCAGGCCGCGGAACGCTGGCGATCAAGAGCATCGAGCGGGTCGGCGTGAAGAAGAAATAGGCGCTTCGTCCCTTCAACAGCCCATCCAATTCCGTCATCATTTCCGTCATGGCCGGGCTTGTCCCGGCCATCCACGTCTTGCTTGCTACTCGACCGCAAAGACGTGAATGCCCGGCACGAGGCCGGGCATGACGGATGTGGTTGAGACCCCGCCCCCGCCTACGTCAACCGAACGGCGATGAACGACGCCGTGACCCCAACGGGATTGCCCTCACCGTGCGGCTTGGCGCGAAGCACGGACCCAACCAGCGACTGAACCTGATCGATGCCCGCCGGCCAGTGAAACGCCAGCGATGCCTGATAGTCGTATTCTCAGCCTTTGATGTCGGTGTCCGGGCGCCCGAACTCACTGATCTCAACGGTGAGCGGCGCATCCGATGTCGCCGGCACAATCGTGCCTTCGAGATCGAGCGTCAAAGTGGGGCTCATGACCAAGGTGCCGGTCGTGGTCGGCCTCGGCGTCTCGAAGATGAAGATGCCGCCACTTCTGATCGGCCTGGTTGCGGTAGCTGCGATAGGCCCAAGTGCCGGCGAGCGATGGTGCGTCTGCCATGTCGATCTCACCTTTGGTGAGATAGGTCTACAGACAAATACTACCTTAGATTGCATCACGAAGCAATCTAGCCTGTGACTATTTTATCAGCCCGATGACCATCGATATTTTCAGCCTGAAAGCCGTCGAAAATATCAGCACGTCGATCGAGAATTGGAAAAAGCAGCTCAAGACAGCGCTTGAAAACCTGCAAGACGCAGATGCGTTACCCGATGAGGTAAATCCAAAGCTCGCCATTCAATTTGCCGGATACCCTATCCCTCACGCAGCAATCATGCGGCACTGGTCAGTTCTTTGAGGTCTCTGGTAACCAAAGTAACCGATCAGAGAGCGGCTCTCACTCGGACAATGGACTGGTGAACAAGCTTCGCCACTTTAAAGTCTTCCACGCAAAGCGGCGGGCTTTCGCCCGCCGCTTTTGTGTCGATGGATTGCCGGGTCATCCCTGATCAAGTCAGGGACAGGCGCCCGGCAATGACAGATCAATTATCCAAAAAGCTCCGCAGCTTCCGGCTTCGCGACGGATGCTTCAACTTCCGCAGCGCCTTGGCTTCGATCTGACGAATACGCTCTCTCGTCACCGAGAACTGCTGGCCGACTTCTTCCAGCGTGTGGTCGGTGTTCATGCCGATGCCGAAGCGCATGCGGAGCACGCGTTCTTCGCGCGGCGTGAGCGAGGCCAGCACGCGCGTCGTCGTTTCGCGCAGGTTGGACTGGATCGCGGCATCGATGGGGAGGATCGCGTTCTTGTCCTCGATGAAATCGCCGAGATGCGAATCTTCCTCGTCGCCGACCGGGGTTTCCAGCGACAGCGGCTCTTTCGCGATCTTGAGAACCTTGCGCACCTTCTCCAGCGGCATGCCGAGCTTTTCGGCGAGCTCTTCCGGGGTCGGCTCGCGGCCGATCTCGTTCAGCATCTGGCGCGAGGTACGCACGATCTTGTTGATGGTCTCGATCATGTGCACGGGAATGCGGATGGTGCGCGCCTGGTCGGCGATCGAGCGCGTGATCGCCTGCCGTATCCACCACGTCGCATAGGTCGAGAACTTGTAGCCGCGGCGGTATTCGAACTTATCGACCGCCTTCATCAGGCCGATATTGCCTTCCTGGATCAGGTCGAGGAACTGCAGGCCGCGGTTGGTGTACTTCTTGGCGATCGAAATCACGAGACGCAGGTTGGCCTCGACCATTTCCTTCTTGGCCTGGCGCGCCTCGCGCTCGCCCTTCTGCACGCCGTGCACGATCTTGCGGAATTCGCCGATCTCGAGACCGGTCAATGCCGCGAGCTGCTGGACTTCGCCGCGCAGTTCCTTGATGCGGTCCTTTTCGTGATGGACGAAATTCTTCCAGCCCTTGGCGGAGAGTTTCGAGACACGGTTGAGCCAGCGCGGATCGAGCTCCGAGCCCTGGTAGTTGCGCAGGAAATCCTCGCGCGCGACGCCGTGGCTGTCACCCAAACGAAGCAGGCGGCCTTCGAACGAGACCAGCTTCTTGTTGATGTCGTAGAGCTGCTCGACCAGCGAATCGATACGGGCCTGGTTGAGCCGCAGCGACTTCACCTCGACGATGATTTCGTCCTTCAGCTTCTTGTACTTGCGCTCCTGCGAGGGCGACAGCGTCTCGCTCTGCAGCTGGTTGGCAATGTCCTGTTCTTGAAGACGCCGCAGCTTCTTGTATTCGGAGGCGATCTTGTCGAAGGTCTCGACCACCTTCGGCTTCAGCTCGGCCTCGATGGCCGCGAGCGACATCTGGTTTTCGAACTCGTCGTCATCCATGTCGCCTTCGGCGGCGGCCTCGGCCGGATCCTTTTCTTCGGTTTCGGCACCGGCCGCAGGCGCGGCGCGGAACGGGGTCGGCGACGGCGGGGCGGCCGGGGGTGCCACATGCGCGGGCGCGGCACCGGCGGCGGCCGGCAGCGGCTGGCCGTCGGGACCGACGGGTGCGGCGATCAGCGCCGGGTTCATGTTGTTCTTGGCGTCGGGGCCGGCGTAGGTCGCTTCGAGATCGATGATGTCGCGAAGGAAGATCTTTCCTTCGTTGAGTTCGTCGCGCCAGATGATGATGGCCTGGAAGGTCAGCGGGCTTTCGCAGAGCCCCGCGATCATCGCCTCGCGGCCGGCCTCGATGCGCTTGGCGATCGCGATTTCGCCCTCGCGCGACAGCAGCTCGACCGTGCCCATCTCGCGCAGATACATGCGGACGGGATCGTCGGTGCGCTCGCCGGGCTCGGATTTCTTGACCTCGGTGACGGCCTTCTGCGTGACCTCGACAAGCTCGTTGTCGGTGTCGTCGTCGGCCTCTTCCTTTTCTTCCTCAGAGTCGGCCTCTTCGGCTTCGGACACGTTGATGCCCATGTCCGAGAGCATCGACATGATGTCTTCGATCTGTTCGGGCGAAGTGGTGTCGGAGGGCAGCACTTCGTTGAGCTGATCGAAGGTCACGAAGCCGCGCTTCTTGGCCTGCTTGATCATCTTCTTGACGGCGGCATCCGACAGGTCGAGCAACGGCGACGGCGCGTCCGGCGAATCCTTCTCAGGGGCGTCCGCTGCCTTGTCGTCTTTTTCCTTGTCCTTAACCTGCAGCGTCTTTGCCTTGGTGGCCATTCATCAAGCTCCCGAAACGCGCTCATGCCGGACAGCGTCAGCCGCTGCCTGCCTTGAATAACTGGAGACAACTTTTCTTCGAAAAGCCGCCTCGCTCGATTTACTTCTTGAGCATGATCCGACCGGAAAACCGGTATCCACTTTTCCGGATCATGCTCCCTTCTCGAGCATGATCCTCATGCTCATGACGCGGAAAGGGCGGCGCAAACTGTCGCCACCCCCTAAACCCCTCGTCACCGGTGTTATGCCAATAGGCTCTAGACCTGCTAAGTACCTTGGCGGCTATTAAGTTTCGCTTAACCCTGTTTTTGCAGCCAAACCATGGGTTTGGCGAGTCTTTTAACGGCTCCGGCCGCGGCCGTCCGCATGAATTTTTCATCAGACGCTTTTTCGGAACCGGCCCGAAAGTTCGCCAAAACCCTCGATCAGGGCCTCGGTGCCGTCCAGCGAGTCCAGCCGGGCACTGACATCCCTCAGCCAACCCAGATTGGCTTCGCTGGCGTCCTCGCCCAAGGCCAGCTCGGCGTCCTTCTTCTCCCTAAGTAGGGCGTGAGTTTTCTGATGCAAGACAACGAGTTGCTGCCAGGTCGCTAAAACGTCTTCCCGCGCCGCCCCCGGCTTGCTCCCCCACACCGCCGAGGTCGTGATCACCCGTTCAACCCGTTGAAGAATCTCACCTAATCCGCGAGCCTCGAGATCGGCCCGCATCTTCTCGGCCTGCTCTTCCGGCTCCGGAGAATGGTGATGGTCGTTGGCAAAGGCCGCGATAATACCGGCGCGGAGCTTGTTGGCCTCCGGATGAGCCAGTTCCAGCGCCGCCACCTCCTCCAGATGGTCGTGCAACAGCCAGGGGTGGTTGATCAGGGATTGCAGGATCAGCGCCTCGCGGCGGGAGATTGCCGAGCGCTGGCCGCGCATGATCGGGCTGTTGGCCAACTGGGGGCTCGCGGCCTGGTAGGGGCCGCGGTTGATGGTCTGGCCGGTCGACGCCCCCTGCCCGCGGCCGCCGCCACCGGCGAATCGGCCCGCCGGGCCCCCGGTGAACGCGCCGCGGGGGGCAAAACGGCGGCCTGATTCGCCGCCTCCGCCCCTGCCGAAATTGCCCCTGCCATAGCCGCCGCCGCGCCCGCCTTCCGGCGCAAAAGTGCGCTGCAGCCGCTCGGCGAGATCCTGGCGATAGTAGCGCCGCACCACCTCGTCGCGGATGCCGTTGCTGAGTTCGCCGATCCGCGCTTCCAGCGCCGCACGCCGCTCGGGGGTCGCAAAGCTGCCGCCCTCGATCTCGCGCAACCACAGCATGTCGGCGAGCCCGCGCGCCGCACCGATGACCTCCTCGATCGCAACGCGTCCGCCGGAGCGCGCGAGATCGTCGGGGTCCTGCCCTTCGGGCAGCAATGCAAAGCGCAGGCTTTTTCCGGGTTTCAGATGCGGCAGCGCCAGGTCGGCGGCGCGATAGGCCGCCTTCTGTCCGGCACGATCGCCATCGAAGCAAAGGATCGGCTCGTCCGCCATTTTCCAGATCAGCGCGAGCTGGTTTTCGGTCAACGCCGTGCCAAGCGGAGCGACGGCGCCGCCAAAACCCGCGGTGACCATGGCGATGACGTCGACATAGCCTTCGACCACGATCAACGGCGCGCCGTTATGCGTCGCCTGCCGCGCGGGCGCTAAATTGTAGAGGTTGTCGCCCTTGTGAAACAGCGGCGTTTCCGGCGAATTCAGGTACTTTGCCGGAACATCCTTTTCCAGCGCACGGCCGCCGAATGCGATCACCCGGTTACGAATATCCGTGATCGGAAACATCACGCGGTCGCGGAAACGATCGTAGGGCACGGGAATGTCGTCGCCGCCGATCAGCAATCCCGCTTCGACCATGTCGTCGGTCGAAATGCCCTGGGCGCCCAAATATTCCTTCAGCGCAAAGCGCTCGCCGGGGCCGCCCGGGGCATAGCCGATGCGGAACTGGAGTTGCGTCGCCGGCGTGATGGCGCGGTCGGCGAGATAGCCGCGCGCCTTGGCGCCGAAGCGCGAGGCCAGCGTGTCGCAGAAGAATTTTGCGGCAAGGTCCATCACGTCATAGAGCGTCTTGCGGCGCTGCTCGTGCTTTGCGGCATCCGGCGTCACCGCCGGCAGCGCCATGCCGGCCATCGAGGCCAGCCGCTCGACGGCTTCCGTAAAGCCGACGCCCTCGGTCTCCATCAAAAACGAGATGATGTCGCCGTGCTTGCCGGAGGAGAAGTCGTGGTAAAACCCCTTCTGGTCGTTGACCGTGAACGAGGGCGACTTCTCCTGCTGGAACGGCGACAGCCCCTTATATTCCCGTCCCGCCTTCTTCAACTTCACGCGCCGCCCCACGACTTCCGAAACCGGAAGCCGGGCGCGCAGTTCGTCGAGAAATTGGGGCGTGAACCGCATGGGGTGAGTTTGTGCCTTAAGTCGGCGGGCTTGTGCCAACCGATCATGGATATAGGGATGGGCGGGAGAAATACGAAGTTCGTCGGGTTTATCCAGCCTATTCACAGGGACGGGATATCGGATCAATCTACAACCCGAGAGCGCAGTCGACTTGACAGAGAGCATACATTTGTATATACAATATCTCAAGGTCGAGAATGGCTGATTTCGAACTTCTCCCGGCGGCGGGTTTCGAGTGGGATGAGATCAAAAGCGATGCCAACCTGATCAAGCACGGCATTTCCTTCGACGACGCCAGCGATATCTTTTACGGACCGGTCAGTCTCCATCCGTCAAATCGAAACAATGAGGAGCGCTGGGTTGCGATAGGTTTTTTGGGAAACAGGTTGATCGCCGTGATCTTTACGCGACGGTCAAACGTTATCCGGATCATCTCGGCGCGACGCGCGAGGAAAAATGAAGAAAGAAAATATCGTAACGCGAAAATGGGGCGATCGCCGGAAGGGCAAGACTGACTGGGCGCGCGTCGATGCTCTGACTGACGAGGACATCACCAAGGCTATCGCCAACGATCCGGACTGGGCGGAATTTAAGGATATCGACTGGTCGGACGCCGTGCTGGTGATGCCGGCCCGGAAGAAAGCCATCTCCATTCGGGTCGATGAAGACGTGCTCGACTTCTTCAAGCAGCAAGGCGACGGCTACCAGCGGCGGATTAACGCCGTGCTGCGGTCCTACATGCAGCAGAAGGCCAAGAAGAAGCGGGCTTGAGGTCGAACTGCACCCGCGGAGAACGCGGCCCCCTCCCTCCCTCGTCATGGCCCGCTATAGCAGAGAAAGACGTGGATGCCCGGGTCATCTAGCGCGAAGACGCGCTTCGCGCTTTTACCGGGCATGACGGCGGCACGAAGGTGGTACACCGCTTGCGCCGCTTGAAACCTGCCCGGTTCCACGCTTCCATGTCTCCATGTTCACGGTGTTCAGGGGCGGACAAAGCGGGGCGTGGCGGGTGATGTTGGTGGCGCCGGTGAAGGGCGCCGGCCTGGCGCTGACGCCGTCGCTTTCGGTCACCCGCTCCGAATCGGTCGCGCTGCCGATCGTGCCCTCGCAAAACTCCTGGCGGCTGGTGGGCGTTACCAGCCATGTCCGCTACGTTGAGCGCGCCGAGAAGGACCAGCTTACCGCCGCGCAGGCCGGGCTCGGCCGGCCCGAGGCGAGCCGTGCGGCGCTGATCCCGATCCGGAAGTCGGCGGCCTGGTGGGAGCTGACGCAGGAAGAACGGCGAAAAATCTTCGAGGACAAGTCGCACCACATCGCGTCGAGCCTGAGATTTTTGCCCGCGATCGCGCGGCAGCTCTATCACAGCCGCGACTTCGGCGAACCATTCGATTTCCTGACCTGGTTCGAATACCAGCCGGACCATGAATCGCTGTTCGAGGAACTGGTGGGCCTGCTGCGCCAGACCGAGGAATGGAGCTATGTCGAGCGCGAGGTCGACATTCGCGTCGAGCGCGAAAGGCTGGATGCGGGTTGACGCGCGAACCTACTTCTCCAGAAACTTCCCCGAGGCAATGTGCGGCAGGCCGGTGACGGGCCAGTTGTAGATGTAGGTCCACGCCTCGCTCGCGGAGCCGTCTTCCCGCGTGACCCGCAGCATCTGCCGGAGATATTCGGTCGGCTCGGGAAAGCCTTCGCCGCAGGCTTCATACATGTCGAACTCGCCGAGCAGCGCATCGCGGTCGCGCAGGCGATACAACTCCCCGAACACGATGTCCGTGGGATCATCCGACAGCGTCAGCCCCGGATAGTGCTTGATGAGATAGAGCCGGCCGCGGCAGGTCGCCGTGCCCAAATAATCCGCGCTGCGCGACAACAGCGTCGCCATCGGATGATCGAAGCCGCGCATCAGGGTGCCGTAGACGAACAGACGATCTGAAATCATGCCGCGCAGTTATCCCGGCAACGCGCTCGGGATCAAGCCGCCACCACCTCGTCCGTCACCACGACGAACTTGACGAGGTCCATCCGGCCAAAACTCGTGGTCAGC
This sequence comes from Bradyrhizobium sp. KBS0727, assembly GCF_005937885.2. Taxonomy (NCBI): domain Bacteria; kingdom Pseudomonadati; phylum Pseudomonadota; class Alphaproteobacteria; order Hyphomicrobiales; family Nitrobacteraceae; genus Bradyrhizobium; species Bradyrhizobium sp. KBS0727. The sequence goes on from NZ_CP042176.1 coordinate 6,230,662, forward strand.
GCGACGTCGGCGGCGTCGCGGCCGGTGCCGATCAGGATGCGGCCGATGCGCGGGTGGTTGTGGCGGGCGTCGAAGGTGTACCACTCGCCAGAGAGATAGACCTGGAACCAGCCGGAGAAATCCATCGGCGCCGGATCCGGCGGCACGCCGATATCGCCGAGATAGCCGGTGCAGTAGCGCGCCGGGATGTTCATGCAGCGGCAGAACGTCAGCGCCAGATGCGCGAAGTCGCGGCAGACGCCGGCGCGCTGCTCATAGACGTCATGCGCCGACTTCATGTGATGCGCATGCTCGTAGCCGAAGGTGACGTGGTCGTGGACGAAATCGACGATCGCCTGCACCCGCGCCCAGCCGGGTTTGGTCGCTGAAAACAGCGACCAGGCGATATCAATCAACTTGTCGGTCTCGCAATAGCGGCTCGGCATCAGATATTGCAGAACGTCGTCGGGCAGTTGATCGATCGGCAGTTGCTGCGCGTCCGGCGCCACCGCATCGGGCAGCCCGGAATCGCGGACCCGCGCCTTTCCCTTCAATGTCACGCCGCCGGCGGGCGCCACCAGCCGGCCGCAGACATTGCCAAAACTGTCGCGGTAGAAACCGATCGGCACTTTCGGTTCGGCAACGATGCTTTCCTGGCCGACGATGTCGACGCGGCGCGACGGGTGGACCGAGAGCATCATCACCATCGGCGTCGGCGCCACGGCCGCATACGAAATCTCGAAGCCGACGTCGATCTCCACGATCAGACCCTCTCGTGGGACTGACGTTGGGACTGCGCTCCGGATCGAGCTTCGGGCGCGACATCGCCGACCGATACGACGTTGATGCTGATCTCCATGCCGACATAGGCGTCGGCCGAACCGAGATAGCAGCCGTGCAGCGGGATCGCCTGGCGCGGGTCGCGCGCCACAGCGACGCGGATCAGGTCGCGGGTGCCGACGATGCCGTTGGTCGGATCGAACTCGATCCAGCCGGCGCTCGGCAGATAGACCTGCACCCAGGCATGGGTCGAGCCGCCGCCGACATAGCCGTGCGCACTGTCGCCGGGAATGAACAGGTAACCGGAGACGAACCGCGCGGCGATGCCGAGCCGACGCAATGCCTCGATCATGAACATCGCATAATCGCGGCAGGTGCCCGAGCCGGTCTGCAGCGTGTCGAGCGGATGCTGGGTGCCCTGCTCGTGGCGCTTGCGATAGGTGAAGGCCTCGCGGATGCCGTGGGTCATGCCGCTGAGAATGTTGATGGTCGGTGTCGGCCCGTCCGCGTCGAGAAACTGCCGCGCCCACGCCGACAGCTCGCCGTTCGGATCGCCATATTGCGGCGCGATGAACTGCTCGAGGTCGGGAAATTCCTCGCGGTCGTAGAGGAACGGATAGAAATAGGCGGTGTCGTCGGGGGTCAGCGCAAACTCTTCCGCCGGATTGTGCTCGACGGTCGCCATCGAGGTGAACGACAGCGTTTCCGCGCGCTCGTCGAAGGTCGCGATCGCGACGCTGTTGCCGAACACGTCGTGGATCCAGCGCAGCGACATCGGCTGCGGCGAAATCTCGAGGCTAGACGACAGCACGCGCAGGTCATGGCCGTCGCGCGGGCGCAGCATGATTCGATGCTCGCCAAACGCCACCGGGCGGTTGTAGCGATATACGGTCTTGTGGTGAATGGTCAGGAGCGGCATCGTTCAACAATCATCGATTCTGGGTGCTCTAATCTAGAGTGAACGTTGCTCATTTGCAGGTCGTCTGCCGCTTGAATAGGCACCAATCAGGGAAATTTGCTGTTGAACCCCGCAGACGACACAGTCTTACTTCTGGGAACCGAGGATGTTCCCCCGGTCCGTGAGTACAACGCGGCGGGACGCTCGCCGTTCTTTCTCACCTGCGACCATTACGGCCGGCTGATTCCGCGCGTACTCGGCGATCTCGGGCTGCCCGAGAGCGAACTTGTGCGGCACATCGCATGGGACATCGGCATTGCCGGCGTCGCGGAGTCCTTGTCGAAACAGCTCGACGCGCACCTGATCGTGCAGCGCTACTCGCGGCTGGTGATCGACTGCAACCGCCCGCCGCATGTCGCAGGCGCGATCCCGCGCATCAGCGAGGCCACCACCATTTCCGGCAACGAGGGCCTTGCGCGCGAGGCCGCGCAAATGCGGCGCGCGGAAATCTTCGATCCCTATCACCACCGCATCGACGCGATCATCGATGCGCGCCGAGCCGCCGGCCTGCCGACGGTGCTGGTGTCGCTGCATAGTTTCACGCCTGCTTATGCCGGGATCGCGCGGCCGTGGCATATCGGCACGCTCTATCACCGCGACACCCATCTGCCGCCGCTGCTGCTGAAACTGTTGCGCGCCGAGGGCGATCTCGTGGTCGGCGACAACGAGCCCTATGCCGTGAGCGATGATACCGACTACACCATTCCCGTGCACGGCGAAGCACGCGGCCTGATCAATACCGGCATCGAGATCCGCCAGGATTTGATCTCGGATCCCGCCGGCGAGAAATCCTGGGCCGATCGACTGGCGCGGATTTTGACCGAGGTCGAGCCGCTGCTGCGGGCGCAGGGGTTGCTTTCTGCCTAACCGTGAACCGCCGTGTAGTAGGTGAGGCCCGCGAACCCGGCTGCGAGCAGCCACAACACCCAGGCAAAACTGGTGCGCGGGTTCAGCGTCGCCTCCGACGGATTGAGCGGATTGACATAGACCTTGACGGCGGCGCCGTCCTGATAGGCCGTCATGAACTTGCGCATCAGCCAGCCCGACGTCGAGTTGCTGCCGGTGGCAAAGCGGGCTTCGATGGCGGTGTAGTCGACATCGTTGAACCGGTAGGCGTACGACACCTGCCGCTGATACATCACCGCGCCGCGCGATCCCTGCTCGGTCGGCGCTGCCCGGTATTGTTCGACATCCGACATCTTGATGGTGCCGGACACGACCGGCCATTTCGTCGCCAGCCGCACCTGCTTTTGCATCACCAGTGCGAACAGCGCGATGACGACACCGAACGCGCCGAACGCGATCACGAGCGGCGACAGCTTTGGATCCGCCAGCCGCGCCGAGAGAAATTCGGACAACCGGTTGAGGCCGAACACCGAGCCGAACACGATCGCCAGCACCACCGCGGTGCCGATGCCGAGGCAGCCCCACAGGCCCGTCGGCAGGTCGCGTTCCAGCACGGCTTCGTTCGGATGCAGCTGGTTGTAGAACACCGTGACCGGCGTGCCCGCCGGATAACGCGCGATGGTTTCCGCGACTTCGAAATTGCCGCGGTCCTCGCCGATGCTGACGCGGTTGTTGCGCAGCAGCTGGCCCCTGACGGTGTATTCGTAAACGATGTTGGCGAAGTTGCGCTGCTCTAAGCGATGGCCATCTTCGCGGTCGCTGTCCATCACCCGGATCTCGCGCACTTCGGAATTCGAGATCACCACCTTGCCCGCAGCCGACGGCCATTCGCGGGCGGCGCGCACCTGCAACGTCTTGTAGGCGGCGGCGACCAGAATGAGCCCGAGCGGCGCGAGCAGCATCAGGTAAACGTACCACGGCAGATTTGGCATGAACTTCCCCCAGAGACGACGCCGGGATTAGACGCGCCGTCGCGGCTTAGGGTTCAACAAGCCTGGGGTTCAACAGGCCTTGGGATCATGCCGGCCTGCGCGTCACCTTGCCCGCGTCAGCGCCAGCCAGATGCCGCCGCCGATCATGAAGCCGCCGGAGACGCGCGACAAAAGCCGGGTGCGCTTGGCCGAGAAGAACCGCCGCGCCCGCCCCGCCAGCACCGCATAGATCGTATCGGTGACCGCGCCGGTGGCCATGAAGGTGAAGCCGAGCAGGACCACCTGCGAGAAGTGATCCCGGCTCATGTCCATGAACTGCGGAATGAACGCGCCGAAGAAAATCAGCACCTTCGGATTACTCAACAGCACCAGAAAGCCCTGCAGGAAAAACCCGCCGCGCGGCGGTGGCGGCGGCTCGTCGGCCTTGACGCCCTCGACCGGCGACCACACCAGCTTGATGCCGAGCCAGACCAGATAGGCCGCACCGGCAAATCGCACCCAGTCGAACCAGTAGCCCATGGTCGCCATCAGCGAGGTCAGTCCGACCGCGACGATGCCGATCACGATGGTCAGGCCGGCCTGAACGCCGGCGATGTTGGTCAGCGCCGCGCGCGTGCCATGCCGCAGGCCGTTGGCGATGACCAGCGTCACCACCGGACCCGGAATGAGCGCCAGCGCGACGCAGGCGGCGACGAAAGCGAGATAGGCCTGAAGGGACATGGGGAAATCCGGTGAGAGGCGATTTTTCGAATTATGCATGCGGCAGGTGGAGATGGAAACCGGGCTTGGGGACCACGCACGACCCAACGGGGTATGTCGAACTGGCACCTGGCGCGGTCATGCCCGCCCTTTGTGCCGGGCATCCACGTCTTTGCCCAAACGCGCAAGATAGACATGGATGGCCGGGACATAGGCGAGCGGAAGCGAAGCCGTCCTGCGGACGGCTGTGCCCGGTCATGACGAGCACTGAGAAACTCAATTTCTCCGATTGACTAATCCATAGCTCATCAGTTATGGATCAAACCCATAGCCAACGGGTTATCGATCCCACATGCCGAACGCTTCCGATACATTGTTCAAAACGCTCGCCGATCCGACCCGGCGGGCGATCTTCGAGCAATTGTGCCGCAAGGGCGAGCAGACGGTCGGTGCCCTGACGACCCAGGCCGGGGTCTCGCAACCGGCCGTCTCGAAGCATCTCGGCGTCCTGAAACAGGCCGGACTGGTGCGCGACCGCCACGAAGGCCGCCAGACCCACTACAGCGCGCAACTCGGCGCGCTCGGCCCGCTGATCGACTGGACCAGCGAGATGGCCGGCTTCTGGCAAAGCCGGTTCGATCACCTCGAAGACCTGCTCAAAAGGATGGACCAGTGAACGCACCCGCGACCGAAATCAGTACAGTCATCGTCGAACGCGAAATCGCCTTCCCGCCGGAAAAGATCTGGCGCGCGCTGACGCAACCGCATTTGATCGAGGAGTGGCTGATGAAGAGCGACTTCAAGCCCGCGGTGGATCACCGTTTCAGTTTTCGCGCCGACTGGGGCTCGGTTGACTGTCAGGTCCTGACAATCGAGACCGGCAAGACATTGTCCTACACCTGGGCGGCCATGGGTCTGGACAGCGTCGTCACCTGGACCCTGACGCCATCAGGCGCGGGGACGCTGCTGCGCATGGAGCAGTCGGGCTTCCGTCCGGACCAGAAGCAGGCTTTTCATGGCGCCCGGTTCGGTTGGCAGAAATTCCTCGCAAGTCTCGAACAGGTATTGGCGCGGATCGAGTGAGGCAAAGATCGATTGAAGCGCTGCTAGGCAACGCCTCGCCGCCACCCATCACGCGTTAGTACCGAAAACGGATCCCCTCATGAAAGATGCCACCCTACGCTCGATCATTCGCTGGACTCACATCATCTGCGCGATTCCCATCATCGGCTACATCTATAGCCCGTTCGAGGTGCTTCCGGATTATGCTCCCCCGACCCGATTCGTATTCTTTCCGGTCATGTTGCTGTCGGGGCTCTGGATGTGGAAGGGCCATGTTGTTCGACGGCTCGTTAATCGGGACATGAGGGTGCAATGACTCCATCGCAGCGCATCGACCAGCTGATCGCCGGAATTACCGACTGGCGCGGCGAGACCTTTGCCGGCCTCCGCAAGACCATCCTAGAAGCCGACCGCGAAATCATCGAGGAGTGGAAGTGGATGGGCAGCCCGGTATGGTCGCGTGACGGCATCATCGCCGTCGCCAACGCCCACAAAGGCAAGGTGAAGCTGACCTTCATGTACGGGGCGAAGCTTGCCGATCCCGACAAGCTGTTCAACGCCGGCCTCGAAGGCAACGAACGGCGCGCGATCGATTTTCTCGAGGGCGACAAGATCAATCAGCGGGCGCTGAAAGATCTCATCCGCGCCGCCATCGAATACAATCAGAGCCGGTTGAAGAAGAAAGCGCCGGTGAAGAAGAAAGCGCCTGCGCCTAGCGGCGCGAAAAAGGCCAAGAAGGCTTGAAGTCTTTTTTCCTCGCCCGACGCGGACCAAACTGAAAGCCCGCCCGAGGGCGGGCTCTCTCTCCAAATTCAAGCCTGGTGGTCGAAGATCATTCGACCATCACAGGGACATTGAATTCTAGCGCGACGATAGCTGGGGTGGTCGCGCCATCACGAAGTAGCCAGACCCCGCCGCGCCGAAAAGATAGATGAGCGCCGCAATCCACCCCATTGCGTTCAACGTGCCTGCTGCGGTCCCCATGACAACGACAATCAACCCGACGGCGTCCCCGACAATGGTGGCGATGAACACGCTGCGCATGAATTCCGACGAGCCGTCCCGGGCAAACCAGAAAATTAAACCCAACCCCACCAGCGCGGCACCAAACAATCGCGCCATCAGCAGGGTTGCAGCCGAAGTTGCCATTCCATAACTAGCCGCGACTTGTTCGGGCGCCAGAACAAAACCAACACCATGCACCAGGGCAAGAACAGCAATGATTGCGAAAAATGTTTTAACCGTCATAGCGTATACCCCCTTTTCAACGCCGCCAGCGAAATGCCGATCGGCATCTGCCAGCACATCGGAAATGCTCCAAGGATGCAAGAAACGTTATGCGTGCGAACGAACTGAGCTAACGGCTGCTGCATCGCACCCACGCGGCTATTCGATCACCTCATCAGCGCGGCCGAGCAACGATTGGGGAACTGTAAGGCCGAACAACTTGGCGGTCTTGAGATTGATGACCATCTCGACCTTCGTGGACTGCTGGACCGGCAAATCAGCGGGCTTCTCGCCCTTGAGAATCCGACCCGTGTAGATGCCGACTAGATGGTATGCGTCCGTGAGACTGCCTCCGTAGCTTACAAGGCCGCCCGCTGCCGCGAACGCGCGAAGCTGGTAGATTGTGGGCATCGCATGGCGGATGGTCAGCGCGCCGAGTTGCTCGCTCCGACTATTGAAGAATGGCTCACCTCCGATCACGAGCCCACCTGCTCGCAGCTCGACCAAGCGTGCAAAGACCGTATCGAAGTCTCGGTCGGTACTGGCGTGCAGGACGTGAAGCTGCAGTCCGAGGGTGTGGGCCGCCGCCTGAAGTTCCTTCGATGTGGTCTCAGCACGCGCGGGGTCGGTTGGGTTGACGAGCGCGGCAATGATGGTCGCGGTGGGAGCCAATTCGTGCAGCAGCTGCAGCCGCTTCGGCCCTAGCTCCACATCCAGGATGCTCACGCCAGTGATGTTACCGCCGGGCCGACTCATGCTGGCGACAAGTCCCACCTCGACCGGGTCGAACCCTGCCACGAAGGCGATCGGAATTGTCGGGGTTGCTTCCTTTGCCGCCTTTGCCGCAGGGCCGTTCGCGACAATCACGGCCACCTGACGCCGAACGAGATCGGCTGCTAGCGCGGGCAGCCTATCGTATTGATTCTCAGCAAAGCGGTATTCCATCACGACGTTCTGGCCCTCGACATAGCCGACTTCTTTCAGGCCGCTGCGGAACGCCGTCAAAAGTTGCGGGTCTTCGCCAGATGCCCTGGTGCCGAGGAACCCAACCACAGGCATCCGCGGCTGCTGCGCTCGCGCCGCGAGCGGCCATGCGACCGCCGCGCCGCCCATCAGTTTGATGAATTTCCGCCGTCGCATGTGTCCCCCATAAGGACCACGCCTTGCGCAATTCCTTGACCTTAGCACTTCCGACCGGGCAGCGAGTGAGAAATGGCAGGCAGTCGAGCCGAAATGCCTATCAGGCTCGAAGTCTGAATTGGGTCGTTTGCGACCGGGTTATGCCAGCAGCAAGTCCGGTCGTGTTCGCCACGCCGCCGAAAGCGGCGGTATGGAGTATTGGCTCCAGCGCTAGCGTCCTTCCATCGCCGCGGTCATCCACTCCGACATCTTCGCAGAGCCGAGAAAATCCAGCGCGGCGCGCTGGATGCCGGTCGCATCGCCGCTACCCTTGGCCACCGCGACCATCAGGTCGCAGCGGTGTGACACCGCGATACCGACAGCGGTGTGGCGCGACCCGTCGGACATGGCGAGATCGTAGGGCCTGATGCGGCCGGGCATATCGGCGATGCGAACCACTTTGCCCGGCTGCAGCGGCGCGAAATGCTCGCTGATCAGATCGAGATCGGCGACGCGATCGACTTCGTCGTCATCGGCAACGCCGGTGTCGCAGTTGCAGAAGCCGACCTTGGGACGGACATAGACCTCGACCTCGCCGCCGCAGCCGGCCGCGCCGCAGCGGAATGCCTTGCCGGCGGGCCAGCCGTCGCGGGGAAACGGCCAGGCGATTTCCTGCCATTCCGCTTTCCCAGGGTTTTCGCCCGGCGCGGCACGTTGATAGGCGGCGCCGCCCGACAACGCGCCGAGCGCGACGATCCCGGCCACGATGAGGAGCCCGCGCCGCACGCGTCACATTCCTAGGGCAGGCCGGCTGCGGCGCGCGCCGGGCCGGTCAGTTCCAGAATGTGCAGTCCGGTATTGGCGCGGTCGACGATATAGACGTAACCGCGCTCGTCGGTTTCGACATTGTTGGTCTGGATCGCGACCTTGCAGCGGTCCTTGCCGTCGATGGTGACGCAGCGCTTGTCGGTCGCCGCCGTGATCGACGGAATGAAATAGCCGACTTCCTTCGGGTGATAAGGATCGCGAATGTCGAGCGCGCGGACGCCGGCATTGAAGAAGGCGATGAACGCCATTTTCTTGTAATAGATCGGCGCCATGCTCTCGTTGGAGGAATGCGAGCCGAACCGCCCGCCCCGCTCGCAGAAGTCGCCGCTCGATTCCGGCACGGTGTAGCTCGAGATCATCATCGGGCGGTTTTCCACCGTGACGTCGGCGAACCACACCATCTGCCGCGCCTCGCTGCATTCGTTCAGGATCGCCTCGTCGACGATCATCACGATGTCGCGGTGCTTGCCGTCTTTGTCCTTGGCGAATTCGGCGATCGGCATGCCCAACATCGGGAACGTGGTGTGCGCGCCGTTCAGCGCCGACATCGGCATCCGCGAAATCTCCGGCAAGCGCAGATTGTCCGGCGTCGACTCCTTCGGCCCGTTGATGAGCTTGTCGCGATCGACGATCTGCAGAAAGCCGCCTTTGTTGGTGCCGTAGCCGAAATAGACCCGATTGCCGGATGGCCCGGTCGAGATCGGGCCGTGCAGTTCGGTCGGCACCGCGCCGGTCGAACCGGGCTCCTGGCCGGGCAAACCGAAATCACGAATTTTGACGGGATGGGCGGGATCGCTGAGATCGTAGACCTGCGTCATGCGGCGGGTGCGCCAGTCCGGCGCGCCCGAGACCAGAAACGCAATACCGGTGTCGCATTCCCACCAGTTCTTGTGGGTGTCCTTCAATCCGCCAAGCCGCGTGATCAACACCGGATTGGCGGGATCGGCGACGTTCCAGATCTCGTGGGCCTCGCCGCCGAAGCTGCGCAGCATGTACACCGCATTGCGATCGCCCTTGGGCAGCTGCTTGCCGTCGCAGATCCGCACCATCTGCGCGCCGCCGGCCTCGTACTTTCCTTCCTGCCCCGGAATATGCCGAAGATATTTCGGCTGCGCGGGATCGGTGACGTCGACGATCGACGTGCCGTTGGGTTCGGCCTTGCCGGTCTGCGGATTGACCGGCGTCGGAACGTCGTCGGTGCCGCCGTGATGGCCGATATAGGCGATCCAGCGGTCGCCCTGGTGATGAATGGTCGGCTGATAGGCGCTGCGCGCCTGCAGGTCACTGGTTCCGACCAGCTTCATGTTGGATGCTTCCGGCGGCGCGCCGATCTTCTGCGGTTCCGAAGCGGCGCCACTGGCGCAGGCGATTGAAAATGCGGCGAGAATTGCGAGTTTGACGCGACCGCTCATGTTTTTTCCACCCCGGTTACCGGCCAATCTTTGCTGGCTCGTTCAAGAGGATATCATAGCGGGGACCGCTTGCCTTGCACTACGCTCGGCAGGAACAAATTTGCGGGATGAGGTGCGAGAGTTCGGTCCACGATAATCAGGGAAGGATCAGCCATGAAAAGCTGCAAGCTCACCATTGCCGCCGCCACGGCAGTGCTCGCCATCCTTGGCGGCGCGGCCGTTTACGCACAAGACAAATACGCGCTGAAATCGCCTGACGGAGTAGCGTTCTCCGACTTCAAAGGATACGAGGACTGGGCAGTGGTCTCCTCGGCCCGGACCGACGACGTGCTCAAGGTGATCGTCGCCAATCCGGCCATGATCGAAGCCTTCAAGGCTGGCGTGCCCGGCAATGGCAAGCCGTTCCCGGAAGGCGCCATGATCGCGAAGCTGCAATGGAAACCAAAGAAGAGCACGGAGGCCCCCTTCGCCGTGGATGTGCCTGACGTCTTCACGCAGGCGTTCGTCATGGAAAAGGACAGCGCAAGATTTCCGAAAAGCGGCGGATGGGGATACGCGCTATTCAACTACGAAGCCGCATCCGACACGTTCACGGCAGATCCCAGCCCCTCGGATTGCGGACACGCGTGCCACGTGGCCGTGAAGGCGAAGGACTACATCTTCCATCCGTACCAGAAACGTTGAACCGCGCGTGCCGGTTTTCATGACAGATCACCCGCAGACAACAGGCTGAAGAGATCGGGGACGGTTCAACCAACCGTCGCCTTCAAACTCGCCGGCGGCCCTCCTCCGCAAGCGTTTGAAGATCGGCACTTGACATGCAACCATTTGGTTGCCTATTATCTCCTTCATGGATGAAGTCTTCAAAGCGCTCGCCGATGCATCGCGACGCTCGCTGCTGGACCGGCTTCACGCCCAGAACGGACAGACGCTGAACGAACTCTGCGACGGCCTCGCCATGACGCGGCAGGCCGTCACAAAACACCTTGGGATTCTCGAGGCGGCCAACCTCGTCACCACGCTGAGGCATGGCCGCGAGAAGCTGCACTACCTCAATCCGGTCCCGATCCATCAGATCGGCGAACGCTGGATCAAGAAATTCGAGCGCGGAAAGCTCGCCGCGCTCAGCGAATTGAAACGGCAACTGGAGAAGCGTGATGAGTAAGCCCGAATTCGTCTATGTCACCTATATCGAGACCACGGCCGAGAAGCTCTGGCAGGCGCTGACCGACGGCAACTTCACCGAGCGCTACTGGTTCGGCTACCGAATCGCCTCCGACTGGAAGGTCGGATCGCCTTACACATTTGCCAGCGGGGGCAAGCCGACCAACGAGGGCAAGGTGCTGATATCGGATCCGCCGAAACGGCTGGCCTACACCTGGGACCCCTGCTCGGCGGAAGCCAAGCGCGAACAGCCCTCGCGCGTCACCTTCGATCTCGAGCCGCATGGCGCCACCGTCAAGCTGACCGTAACGCACGACAATCTCGACGAAGGCGGCAAGACCTTGCGCGACATTTCCGGCGGCTGGTCGATGGTGATCGCGAGCCTGAAGAGCCTGCTGGAGACCGGACATGCCCTCCCCTCTGATCTACCGTCGATCGCCAAGGAGACTTCCTGTGCCTAAGCCCGAGTTCGTCTACACCACCTATATCGAGACCACGCCGGAGAAACTCTGGCAGGCGCTGACCGACGGCAACTTCACCGAACGCTACTGGTTCGGCGCCCGGCTGCGGTCGGACTGGAAAGTGGGTTCGTCGTTCGAGATGGTGCGCAGCGACGGCAGCGTTTCCGACGCCGGCAAGGTGGTCGAGTGCGACCCGCCGAAGCGGCTGGCCTATACGTTCATCAACCTGTCCGACACCTACAAGAACGAGTTCCCCGCACTCGCCACTTTCGTGCTCGAACCCTATGGCAAGTTGGTGAAGTTGACGCTGACCCATGAAGGGTTTTCGGAAGGCAGCAAGTTCTTTAATGGGATCTCGAAGGGATGGCCCGCGATCCTCTCCAGCCTCAAGAGCATTCTGGAAACCGGGCAGCCGCTGGAAATCCCCTTCGAAGCGCTCAAGATGGAAAACTGAGTCCTGCGATGAACATCGACACATTCAAGCCGGCCATCGTCTACACCATCTACATCGCCTCCACGCCCGAGAAGGTGTGGCAGGCGCTGACGACGGCCGAATTCAGCCGCAAGTACTTTTTCGGCAACGCGGTCGAGGTCGATCGGAAAGTCGGCGGGGCCTACGTCGTGCGCACGCCGGATGGCGCATTGCACATCAGCGGCGAGGTGATCGAATACGACCCGCCACGCAAACTCACTATCACCTTCAACGTCAACTGGCCGGAACTGATTGAGAAGCTCGGGCCTACATTGGTGAGCTACGAAATCGAACCCGCCGGCGACACGGTGAAACTGACGATGCTGCAATCGCACGACCGCGACATCAGCGACGACATCCTCTCCGGCGGCCGCCAGGGCTGGCCCGCGATCCTGTCGAACCTGAAAAGCCTGCTCGAAACCGGGCAGCCCCTTGCGATCAAGATGCAACCGCCTGAGCGGATGCTGGCCGCGCTGAAGACACTGGGGATTGGGACGCCTTAAGCTGCCGCGCGTGCCAGTGCGCTCCCTCGCCCCGCTCTTCGCGGGGAGAGGTTAAGGAAGCAAACCTCACCCCAGCGCCCGCAGCTCGCGCCGCAGCACCTTGCCTGTCGCCGTCATCGGCAGCGTTTCGGCGAACTGGACGAAGCGCGGATATTCGTGGGCGGCGAGTTGCACCTTCACGAACTCCTGAATCTCGCGCGCCAACGCCTCGTCGGGCGCAAAGCCCGGGCGCAGCACGATCCAGGCCTTGATCGATTCGGTGCGGATCGGATCGGGAATGCCGACCACCGCCGACATCGCCACCGCCGGATGCTTCATCAGCGTGTGCTCGATCTCGGAGGGACCGACGCGATAGCCGGCAGTGGTGATGACGTCGTCCTCGCGGCTGACATACCAGAAGTAACCGTCGTCATCCTGGATGCCGAGATCGCCGGTGAGCAGGAATTCGCCGGCGTATTTCTTTGCCGTGGCTTCCGGGTTCTTCCAGTATTCGATCATGGTGCAGGGACAAGGCTGGCGCACGCCGATGACGCCGCGCTGTCCGCGCGGCAACTCCTCGCCCTGGTCGTTGACGATGCGGACATCGAAACCCGGCGTTGCCCGGCCCATCGAGCCCGGCCGGATCGGAAACAGGTTCGAGTTGCTGCCGATCACGAGATTGCACTCGGTCTGGCCGAATACTTCATGGGCATCGATGCCGAAGGTTTCGCGCACCCAGCCCAACAGTTCGCCGCCGAGCGATTCACCGCCGGTGAAAATGCTGCGCAGTTTGACGCCGGGGTTTTTCACATCGGCCTGCCGCATCAGTTTCAGCGCGGTCGGCGGCAGGAACACGTTGCGGATGGAAAGTTCGGCCATCATCGCCATCGCTGCCTGCGGCTCGAATTTTCGCGCGCGGTGGCCGACCAAGGGAATGCCGTGATACCAGAACGCGAACAGGGCGTTGATGAGCCCGCCGATCCAGGCCCAGTCGGCCGGCGTCCACATCAGGTCGCCGGGTCTGGGCAAAAAGTTGTGGCACATCTCGACATTCGGCAGATGGCCGAGCACGACGCGATGCGCATGCAGCGCGCCTTTGGGATTCCCCGTGGTGCCCGAGGTGTAGATGATCAGCGCGGGATCGTCGGCCGAGGTATCGACGGTGGTAAAATCCGGCGATGCCGCCTGCAGCGACGGCCAGAACGGTTTGGTGCCGGCTGGCGTCTTGTCGCCGATGATGTAGATATTTTTCAGGCCCGGAAGCCGGTCGCGGATTTTCGACAGCTTCTCCCAGCCGGCTTCATCGGTGACGATCGCCTTGGCTTCCGAATTCGTCAGCCGAAATTCCAGTGCGTCCTCGCCGAACAGCGCGAACAGCGGAATCGAGATCATCGCGGCGCGATAGGCCGCGAGATGAGCGACCGGCAATTCCAGCGACTGCGACAGGAACACCGCGACGCGGTCGCCACGCTTCAGCCCGTCAGCGACCAGCACATTGGCAAAGCGGCGCGACATGTCGGCGACCTCGTCGAACGAGGTGCGCGTCGTCGTCCCGTCATCGTGGACATAGACCAGCGCCAGCCGGCCGGTGCCGTCCGCATGCCGGTCGCAACACGCGGTCGCGATGTTGAAGCGCGCCGGCACGTCCCAGCGGAAGTCGCGGTAGAGCTCGTCGTAGGTGGAGGCTTCGGTGAGCATGTTTCCGTCCCTCGTCATGGCCGGACTTGTTCCGGCCATCCACGTTCTTTTTTCTTGTGGCCAGTTTTAAAGACGTGGATGGCCGGGACAAGCCCGGCCATGACGGAGAACGGTGCTTTTGTAAGCCAGGCTTTACGAAGACAACGCCGCCTTCACCATGCCGCTGGCCTTGCCGAAATCCATCTGGCCGGCGAATTTCGCGCGCAGCACGGCGATCACCTTGCCCATGTCCTTCATTCCGGCGGCGCCGGTCTCGGCAATGGCGGCCGATATCGCGGCCTTCACATCGTCTTCCGACATCTGCTTCGGCAGATAGGCGGAGATGATTGCAATCTCCTCGCGCTCTTGTGCCGCGAGTTCGGCGCGGCCGCCCTTGTCGTAGAGCTCGACCGATTCCTGGCGCTGCTTGATCATCTTCTGGAACACGCCGAGCAGGTCGGCATCGCTGAGCGGCGGCTTGCCTTCTCCGCGCGCGGCGATATCGGCGTTCTTGATGGTCGAATTGACCATGCGCAGCGTGGAGAGCTTGCGCTCGTCCTTGGCCCGCATCGCGTCCTTGACCGCATTGTTGATGTCGTCGCGCAGCATCGTTCTACCTCTTTGGATATCTGGGACCTGATCTAGGCCGTTCGCAGCCTCAGAACAACTAGCTCTGCAGCCATTCGACCAGTGCGGCCGCGGTCGCCTCTGGCTGTTCCGGCTGCGGCAGGTGCCCGCAATGCGGCAGGATCACGAGTTTCGCGTCGGGAATGTTGCTGGCCATTTCGATCGAGAGCGAATTCGGGATGGTGTTGTCCTGATCGCCCGACAGCACCAGCGTCGGGCATCTGATCCACGCCAGCGCCGGGCGCGAGTCGGGCCGGCTGATCACGGCCAACTGCTGGCGGATGAAGGCGTCCACCCCGACATCCTCGCCCATGTCGTGGACGAGCTGGCGCAGGCTTGCGTCCTCGCGCCGCGAGGGATGCACAAAGCCGGGAAACAGCTCGTCGAGCACGTCGCGATAACCGCCGCTCTTTGCACGCGCCATCATGCCGCGCCGCCGCTCGGTCGCCTCCGATGTATCCGGCCGCGCCTGGGTGTTGAGCAGCGCCAGCCGCGCTACCCGCTCCGGAGCCTGCCGCATGATCTCGAAGGCGATGTAGCCGCCCATCGAATGCCCGGCGAGCGCAAAGCGCGGCGGCGCCTCGGCCAGGATCCGGCGCGCGATCGCCCCCATATTGTCGTCGCGGATGTGGTTGGCGACAGTCACCGGGCCGCACCGCCACAGGGCCGGCATGACAGGGGCATAGATCCGGGACGAGCTGACGAGGCCGGGAATCAGCAAGATCGGCATCGAATTGTCCATGTCGGCTCCGGATTCGGGCGGATTTGGCGGAAAAGCGGGAACCCTCAGCTTAAGACCGCGCCGCTGCCTGTCAAATATGCGGCAAACGCATGTGAATCGGGGCCTTTCCGGCTTTGACGGGGCCGGATGTCGCGACTATGTAGTGCGCTCATGACCACATCTGAAAACGCTTCTGCCTGGCCGGACCATAAACCGACCGCGCTGCTCGTGCTTGCCGACGGTACCGTGCTGGAAGGCTTCGGCCTCGGCGCGGAAGGCCATGCGGTGGGCGAAGTCTGCTTCAACACCGCGATGACCGGCTACGAGGAGATCCTCACCGATCCCTCCTATGCCGGGCAGCTCATCACCTTCACCTTCCCGCATATCGGCAACGTCGGCACCAACGACGAGGATATCGAGACGGTGAACATGGCGGCGACGCCGGGCGCCCGCGGCGTCATCCTGCGCTCCGCGATATCAGATCCCTCGAACTACCGCGCCACCAAGCATCTCGATGCGTGGTTGAAGGCGCGCGGCATCATCGGTCTCTCCGGCATCGACACCCGCGCGCTGACCGCGCTGATCCGCTCCAAGGGCATGCCGAATGCTGTCATCGCGCACGCCAAAAACGGCGAGTTCGACCTGCACGGCCTCAAGGAAGAGGCGCGCGAATGGCCCGGCCTCGAAGGCATGGACCTGGTGCCGATGGTGACCTCGGCCCAGCGCTTCACCTGGGACGAGACGCCGTGGGTCTGGGAACAGGGCTTTGGGCGGCAGACCGCGCCGGAATTCAACGTCGTCGCGATCGACTACGGCATCAAGCGCAACATCCTGCGGCTGCTCGCCGGCGTCGGCTGCAAGATCACGGTGGTGCCGGCGACGACTTCGGCCGAAGACATTCTGGCGATGAAGCCGGACGGCGTGTTCCTCTCTAACGGCCCCGGCGATCCCGCCGAGACCGGCAAATACGCGGTGCCTGTCATCCAGCAGGTGATCAATTCGGGCACGCCGACCTTCGGCATCTGCCTCGGCCACCAGATGCTCGGCCTCGCCGTCGGTGCGAAAACGAAAAAGATGCATCAGGGCCATCACGGCGCCAACCATCCGGTCAAGGACGAGACCACCGGCAAGGTGGAGATCACCTCGATGAACCACGGCTTTGCCGTGGACCAGGCGACATTGCCGAAGGGCGCGACCCAGACCCATATCTCGCTGTTCGACGGCTCCAATTGCGGCATCGCGCTCGACGGCAAGCCGGTGTTCTCGGTGCAGTATCACCCCGAAGCCTCCCCCGGCCCGCGCGACTCGCATTACCTGTTCCAGCGGTTCGCCGACCTGATGCGGGCGAACAAGGGCGCGTAGGGCGCTCGTCGCCGGCCACCGTCATGCCCGGGCTTGTCCCGGGCATCCACGTTTTGATTGTATTTCAGCAACCCAAGACGTGGATGGCCGGGTCAAGCCCGGCCATGACGCGGAGAGACGTCGTACTAGATTTAGTGCGCTGCATATAATATGATACCCATCATCATAAGCCAGCCGCAGGACACCTTCCCATGGACGACAAGCCCGCCGCCGCAAAGGTCGAATATGGCGTCACGCCGACGCAGGTGATGGCGTCGATGTCAGGCGTCGACTTCGTCCGCGCCATCTTCGACGGCAAATTGCCGGCGCCGCCGATCATGCAGAATGTCGAGCCGTTCGATTCCAGCGCCGAACCGGGCCATGTCGTGTTCCACAGCGTGCCGGGTTTCCGGCACTACAACCCGATCGGCTCGGTGCATGGCGGCTATGCCGCGATCCTGCTGGATTCCGCGATGGGGCTTGCGGTGCACACCGCGCTGCCCGCCGGCACCGGCTACACCACGCTGGAATTCAAGATCTCCTTCATCAAGGGCATGACCGAGGATACCGGCGTGGTGCGCAGCGAGGGCAAGACGCTCAGCGTCGGCCGCCGCGCCGCCACCGCCGAGGCCCGCATCACCGATTCAAAGGGCCGCCTGCTCGCGCACGCTACCACGACCTGTCTGGTGTTCGAGATCCCGAAGGGAACCTGAGCTGCAGACATCGGTTTGATCCACGCGTATGACTTCGCGCGAGGAGAACGTCATGTCCGGGATCGCGGATATCCAGCCGCTCAGCTTCATCTTCGACGACGACGGCTTGGTGCCGAACAACGCGATGCCGCTACTGGTCTACAAACGCGCCATCGACCTCGACGCCCGAGATCCCGAGGCGACCATCGAGGCGCTGTTCGGCGCCAATGGCTGGGGCGCGATGTGGCGCAACGGCGTCTACGACTATCTGCATTATCATGCGACCGTGCACGAGGCGCTCGGCGTCGCACGCGGCAATGCGGTGGTGCGGTTCGGCGGCGACCGCGGCACCGAGGTTGCGATCGCGGCCGGCGACGTCGCCATCCTGCCGGCGGGCACCGGGCATCAATGCCTGTCCGCCAGTGACGATTTCAGCGTCGTCGGCGCCTATCCGCCCGGCCCGCCGGTCGAGATCACGCGGCCGACGCCCGAGAACTACGCCAGCGCGCTGAAGACGATTCCGCACGTGAAGATGCCAAAGAGCGATCCGGTGATGGGTGAAAACGGGCCGTTGGTCCGGCTGTGGCGGATCTCGAACTAGCCCCTCCGTCATCGCTTATCGATGAAGGTCTCGAGCAGGCCCGCGGCGCCGGAATCCTTGGCTTTGCTCGCGCTGAACCTTCCTGTTAGGAACCGGGCATCGGCGGCCCCAAGCAGAGTCGCCCGCCCTCTAATGCATCACCTCATCTCCGGTTCCACGAGCCGGAACCCCAGTGCTGCCGGACGCCGCCCGAATGGACGAATGGATCGACTATTACGACTCCACGCATACGATCTATGCGAGCAAGCTGCATCGCGACCTGCATTTCCAGCTTATTGCGCGGGACATCATCGGCTACATCACCTCGCCCGACGCGGTGGTGCTGGACTATGCCTGCGGCGAGGCGCTCTCGGCCGCCAAGGTAGCGGAGGCCTGCGGCAAGCTCTACCTCGCGGAGCCCGCGCCTGGCGTGCGCGGCCGGCTGATTGCGCGGTTCGCGCCGAACACCAGGATCCGCGTCCGCTCGCTGGACGACCTGCGCAACATGGAGGAGCAGTCGGTCGATCTCGTCGTCATGAACTCGGTCGCGCAATACATGACACCGGACGAACTGGATTCCGCCTTTGCCGTCGTTCGCCAGCTGCTCAAGCCCACCGGGCGACTGGTCCTGGGCGACATCCTGCGGCCCGAAGTCGGCATGCCCAAGGACGTCCTGGCGCTGTTGAAATTCGCCGGCCGCCACGGCTTTCTGAAAGACGCGCTTTACGGCCTCGCCAGTACGGCGCTGTCGGACTACCGGCAATTGCGCAGCCGAGTCGGGCTGCAGCGCTACGGCGAAGGCGAAATGATTGCAAAGCTCGCCGCATCAGGCTTCTCCGCCTCGCGCGCCCGCGTCAATATCGGCCATAATCCGTGGCGGATGACCTTCGTGGCGCGGCACGCCTTCTAAAGCCCGGTTCTCCAACACGCCTTCGGCGCCGTTAGCCAGCCGTTAACCTTGGCAAAAGATGATCGCCGCGGCCCGGTGGCGGAAATGTCTACGCGGGAGCGATGCATCGCTCTTTATCCTGGTTCAAGTCCAGGCCGGGCCTCCACGCTTCGCCCTGACGGGCTACGCGTGGCGCAGCCACGCCAGACCGGCAGGGCGAAGCGTGTCCGGCGTAGCTGGAGCGGAGCGAAAGCGTAGACGGACCGGGTGCCGCGCCCGAAGCGCCCTACGCGGGCGGACCGAAGTCCCTGCCAACGCAAAAAGCAGCCAAAATCACGGTTGATGGGGGCTTTTTGGGGGTTACGCGGGTGCGAAATCTGGTCTAAAGACCGTCCCGCGCGCGAGGGATACCCGCGCTCTTGGCTTAGGGGACGCGCAGCACGCGCGCCCTTTTTTTGTGCCCAAAATCCAGTCCGCGAGACCTGATGCCCAAAAGAACAGATATCTCCACCATCCTGATCATCGGCGCCGGTCCTATCGTGATCGGCCAGGCCTGCGAATTCGACTATTCCGGCACTCAGGCGGTGAAGGCGCTGAAGGAAGAGGGCTACCGGGTCGTCCTGGTCAATTCCAATCCGGCCACCATCATGACCGATCCGGACCTGGCCGACGCCACCTATATCGAGCCGATTACCCCCGAGATCGTCGCCAAGATCATCGAGAAAGAGCGCCACGTCATCCCGGGCGGCTTCGCGCTGCTGCCGACCATGGGCGGGCAGACCGCGCTGAACTGCGCGCTGTCGCTGCGCCGCCAGGGCACGCTCGACAAATTCGACGTCGAGATGATCGGCGCCACCGCCGACGCCATCGACAAGGCGGAAGACCGCCAGCTTTTCCGCGAGGCCATGACCAGGATCGGGCTGGAGACGCCGAAATCGCGGCTCGCCAACGCCTCGGCGCTGAAGAAGTCCTATCGCGACAAATATCACGCCGAGCGGGAGAAGCTTTCCGGCGCCGCACTGGACGAACTCGAACGGCAGTGGACGCTCGGCGAGAACGAGCGCCGCAAGCGCTATCAGGAGCACGCGCTCGGTGAGGCGCTGATGGCGCTGTCCGAGATCGGCCTGCCCGCGATCATCCGCCCCTCCTTCACCATGGGCGGCACCGGCGGCGGCATTGCCTACAACAAGGAAGAGTTCCTCGACATCATCGAGCGCGGCCTCGACGCGTCTCCGACCAACGAGGTGCTGATCGAGGAATCCGTGCTCGGCTGGAAAGAGTACGAGATGGAGGTGGTCCGCGACAAAAAGGACAACTGCATCATCATCTGCTCGATCGAGAACCTCGATCCGATGGGCGTGCATACCGGCGATTCCATCACCATCGCGCCGGCGCTGACGCTGACCGACAAGGAATACCAGATCATGCGCGACGCCTCGCTGGCGGTGCTGCGCGAGATCGGCGTCGAAACCGGCGGCTCCAACGTCCAGTTCGGCCTCAATCCGGCCGACGGCCGCATGGTCGTGATCGAGATGAACCCGCGGGTGTCGCGCTCCTCGGCGCTGGCGTCCAAGGCGACCGGCTTTCCGATCGCGAAAGTCGCGGCCAAGCTCGCGGTCGGCTACACCCTCGATGAAATCGCCAACGACATCACCGGCGGCGCCACGCCGGCCTCGTTCGAGCCGACCATCGACTACGTCGTCACCAAGATTCCACGTTTCGCGTTCGAGAAATTCCCCGGCGCGTCCCATACGCTGACGACGTCGATGAAGTCGGTCGGCGAGGTGATGGCGATCGGCCGCACCTTCCAGGAAAGCCTGCAGAAGGCGCTGCGCGGGCTGGAAACCGGGCTGACCGGCCTCGACGAGATCGAGATCGAGGGGCTCGGCCGCGGCGACGACAAGAACGCGATCCGCGCCGCCTTGGGCACGCCGACGCCGAACCGCATCCTGCAGGTCGCGCAGGCGATGCGGCTCGGCTGGACGGACGAGGAGATCTTCAATTCCTGCAAGATCGACCCGTGGTTCCTCGCCGAGATGCGCGGCATCGTCGACATGGAATCGAAGGTCAAGGCCAGCGGATTGCCGGAAAATGCGTTCGGCATGCGGACGCTGAAGGCGATGGGCTTTTCGGACGCAAGGCTTGCCGTTCTCGCCGACACCACCGAGGCGGAGATCACGGAAAAGCGCCACGCGCTCGCGGTTCGCCCGGTGTTCAAGCGCATCGACACCTGCGCGGCGGAGTTCGCTTCGCCGACCGCCTACATGTATTCGACCTATGAAGCGCCGTTCGCGGGATTTCCCGCCGACGAGAGCGCGCCTTCTGACAAGAAGAAGGTCATCATTCTCGGCGGCGGACCGAACCGGATCGGCCAGGGCATCGAGTTCGACTATTGCTGCTGCCACGCCTGCTTCGCTCTCGCAGACGCCGGCTATGAGACCATCATGGTCAACTGCAATCCGGAAACCGTGTCGACCGACTACGACACCGCGGACCGGCTCTACTTCGAGCCGCTGACCGCCGAAGACGTGCTGGAAATCATCGCCACCGAACGGCAGAACGGCACGCTGCACGGCGTGATCGTGCAGTTCGGCGGCCAGACCCCGCTCAAGCTCGCGCGCGCGCTGGAAGCAGCCAATGTACCGATCCTCGGCACGTCGCCCGACGCCATCGATCTCGCCGAAGACCGCGACCGCTTCAAGCGCGTGCTCGACAAGCTGCGCCTGAAGCAACCAAAGAACGGCATCGCCTATTCGGTCGAACAGGCGCGGCTGGTGGCGGCCGATCTCGACCTGCCGCTGGTGGTGCGCCCGTCCTACGTGCTCGGCGGCCGCGCGATGCAGATCATCCGCGAGGAAAACCAGCTCAACGATTACCTGCTCGGCACCCTGCCCGAGCTGGTGCCCGCCGACGTCAAGGCGCGCTATCCCAACGACAAGACCGGGCAGATCAACACCGTGCTCGGCAAGAACCCGCTGCTGTTCGATCGTTACCTGTCGGATGCCATCGAGATCGACGTCGACTGCCTGTCCGACGGCAAGGATACCTTCGTCGTCGGCATCATGGAACATATCGAGGAGGCCGGTATTCACTCCGGCGATTCCGCCTGCTCGCTGCCGCCGCGTTCGCTCGACGCGCAGATGATCGGCGAACTCGAACGGCAAACCCGTGAGTTGGCGCTCGGCCTCGACGTCGTCGGCCTGATGAACGTGCAATTCGCCATCAAGGACGGCGAGATCTACGTGCTCGAGGTCAACCCGCGGGCGTCGCGCACCGTGCCGTTCGTCGCCAAGGTGGTGGGCACGCCGGTGGCAAAGATCGCGGCGAGGATCATGGCCGGCGAGAAGCTCGCGGACTTCAATCTGAAGAAGCACCAGCTCGGCCATGTCGGCGTCAAGGAATCGGTATTCCCGTTCGCGCGCTTCCCCGGCGTCGATACCGTGCTCGGTCCCGAGATGCGATCGACCGGCGAGGTGATGGGCATCGACCGTTCGTTCGAGGTCGCCTTTGCCAAGAGCCAGCTCGGCGGCGGCACCCACGTGCCGCGCAAGGGCACGGTGTTCGTGTCGGTACGCGAGAGCGACAAGACCCGCATCGCGGAAGCGGTACAGCTGTTGTACTCGCTTGGCTTCAAGGTGATGGCCACCTCGGGCACCCAGCGTTTCCTCACCGACTTTGGCGTGCCGACCGAGAAGGTCAACAAGGTGCTGGAGGGACGGCCGCATATCGTCGACGCCATCACCAATGGCGACATCCAGCTCGTCTTCAACACTACCGAAGGGCCGCAGGCGCTGGCCGACAGCCGCTCGTTGCGGCGCGCTGCCCTCTTGCATAAAGTGCCATATTACACCACTCTTTCGGGTGCTGTGGCGGCCGCGCAAGGCATCCGCGCCTATCTGGGCGGGGACCTTGAGGTCCGCACCCTGCAGAGCTATTTTTCCGAAAACTGATCGTTCGCCGGGCGAAAATGCCCGCTAAATGATTGGTAAAAAAGCCGGTATGGCTGGAACCCACCGCTCGTTTGGATGTTCTATGGCCCCTGACGGGGCCGGAAGTTAATAGGCCAACAGGCTCACGAATCGGGCCATCAAGCCTGGAAACGAAATCGAAAGAGTGGCTCGTGCGCGCAGCCTGATGGCCGCTCGCACGATCGAAGGACAGAAGAGATGATGGAAAAGGTTCCGATGACCGCTGGCGGCTATGCCGCTCTCGAGGTCGAGTTGAAAAAGCGCCAGTCGGAGGATCGTCCGCGCATCATCGAGCATATCGCCGAGGCGCGTTCGCATGGCGATCTCTCGGAGAACGCGGAATATCACGCCGCGAAGGAAGAGCAGTCGCACAATGAAGGCCGCATCGCCGAGCTCGAAGACAAGCTCGCGCGCGCCGACATCATCGACATCTCGAAACTGTCCGGCGACACCGTCAAGTTCGGCGCCACCGTCACCCTGGTCGACGAAGACACGGAGAAGAAAGCGGTGTGGCAGATCGTCGGCGAGCCGGAAGCCGACGCCAAGAAGGGCCGCATCTCCATCACCTCGCCGCTGGCGCGCGCCCTGATCGGCAAGAAAAAGGGCGCGACCGTGGAAGTGATGGCTCCCGGCGGCGCCAAGGCCTATGAGATCACCAAGGTCGAGTGGCGCTAGGTTGAACCTGATGCCGGCGGCATGATCCGCCGGCGCGGGACCGGCAATGCATTCATCGACGGGAAGAACGGCATGCGACCACGTCATGTTGTCAGGCGTCTTGCGGTTGCGCTGTCGCTTGTGGTCTGTACGCTCGACGCCTCGGTCGCCGCCGACCTCTCCATCCCGCCACGCAGCGTACCGAAGAACTTTTCAGTCCAATCGGGTCCGCCGAACTGCAGCCGATGGACCGACGATTGCGTGAACTGCTCGCGCGGCGCCAAAGGCGAAACCGCCATCTGCTCCAACATCGGCTTTGCCTGCCAGCCCAAGGCAATCCGCTGTCTCACGCCGGAAACTTCCCAGAACAAATAGTTTCGGAGAATAAATTGCCTGCGAGGTAGGTCACCTGCGAGTGACCGACCTGAAAGAAGCCGCGTTTCTCACGCGGCTTTTTTGTTGCGCGTGACGCGCGATCTATTCACGCCGTTCTAACACGATCGTTACTTGGCACATCTGCTTAACTTGTTAATAAATATCCCCTGAATAGTTATACATAACCATCTGGGGACCACCCAATGCAGAGCATTCTTGCCGGGCGCTACTCGCTCAGCCTTCTTAGTATCCTTCGCGTCTTCGCAGGCCTCAGCCTGCTGCAGCACGGCACCGCCAAGATCCTGGGCTTTCCCGCGGTCCCGATGTTCGCGAACGTTTCACTCGGTTCGATGATGGGCGTCGGCGGGCTGATCGAACTGGTCGGCGGCATCCTGTTTACCATCGGCCTGTTCACGCGGCCGGTTGCCTTCATCCTCTCCGGCTTTACCGCCGTCGCGTATTTCATCGCGCACGCGAACAAGAGCTTCTTTCCAGTGTTGAACGGCGGCGAACTCGCTGCGCTGTACTGCTTCGTCTTCCTCTATTTCGTGTTCGCCGGCGCCGGCCCGTGGAGCGTGGACGCGATCAGGGAAGCCAAGAGCGCGTGAGCGGTGCGGCAAAGAAACGCAGCTTGCCCAAGTTGGGCATGCTCCATTCTCGATAGCGCGTCGCCGGGAGCGGCGGGCATGGCGACGGAGCAAGCCCATGAACCTGGAGCGTATCGGCGCGGCCTGCCAGCCTTATCTGCTCGGCGTCTTTCGATTCATCACCGGCCTTCTGCTCTTCCAGTTCGGTGTCGCGTAGCTTGGCAGAGCAAATAGCCTGCGAGGCAGGTCACCTGCGAGTGACCGCCAACACTTCAGCCTCGCGAATATTCCAATGGAGCTTTGCAGCACGTCACGCAATTCTTATCCGAACGTGCTTTTCCTCGCCGTCGCGACACGTTACGAATGTGTCTGCTATCCAACTCAAGGGGAACGCCATGACAGAAGCACTCGCGGCGTGGACGCCGCGCGCATTGAGTATTTTACGCATCGTCACCGGCTTGATGATCATCGAACATGGCATGGCCAAGTATCTCGGCTTTCCGGCGGTTCCGTCCCTCGCGAGTGTGCAGCCGCTGTCGATGCCCGGTATCGGCGGCATACTCGAACTGATCGGCGGCGCGCTATTGATCCTCGGCCTGTTTACCCAGCCGGTCGCTTTCATTCTCTCCGGCGAGATGGCGGTCGCCTATTTCATGGTGCATGCGCCGAGAAGTTTTTATCCGCTGCTTAATGGCGGCTCGTTGGCGATTATCTACTGCTTCGCCTGCCTCTATCTGTCGACCGCGGGCGGCGGCCCGTGGAGCGTCGATGCAACGATGAAGCGGACGTAGGGGGTAGCCATGGACAAGTTCAACAAACTTCTGGGTACCGGCCAGCCGGTCATTCTCAGCATCTTTCGCGTGGTTACCGCGTTGATGCTGTTTCAGTTTGGCGTAGCCAAGCTGCTGAAATTTCCAATCGTGCCCGTTCTCTCGGAGGTCCCGGCACTATCGCTGTTCGGAATCGCCGCTATGTTCGAACTGATTTTTGGCGGCCTGCTGATCCTCGGCCTGTTCTCGCGACTCGCGGCCTTCATCCTGAGTGGAGAAATGGCGTTCGGCTACTTCATCAGCCATTTTCCAAAGAACTTCATCCCGATCTTGAATGGCGGCAGTCTCGCCATCATGCTCTGTTTCTCGTGCCTCTACCTCGCCTGCGCCGGCGGCGGGCCGTGGAGCGTGGATGCGATGATGAGGAAGAAGTAGGACGGTAGCCTTGCCGTCATCCTGAGGGGGCGAGACCGATGGCGCCATGCGCCGTCGGTCGTGCCTCGAAGGATGGTTGTGCGAGGCTCGTCCTTCTCCAAGGCGCGCGAAGATCGAGCGCACCTCGGGACGACGGCGTCGCGTCAGCCCACCACCTTCATATCCAGCGGCACCGCCGCTTCATATTTCGAGTTGTGCAGCACCAGCGAGGTCCTGACGTTGCGCACATGCGGCGCCGCGGTCAGATGGGTGACGAACTCCTGAAACGTCGCCATGTCGGGGGCGACGCATTTCAAAATGAAGTCCACCTCGCCCGAGAGCATCCAGCATTCCCGCACCAGCGGTTCGGCGCGGACGAACTCCTCGAATGCCCGCAGGTCGGCGTCCGCCTGGCTGGACAGATGCACCGACGCAAACACCGTGACGTCAAAGCCGAGGCGGCGCGGATCGAGCAATCCGCGGTAACCCAGGATGTAGCCCTCCTCCTCCAGCGTCCGGACCCGGCGCAGGCAGGGCGGCGGCGAGATGCCGACCCGTTTGGCCAGTTCGACGTTGGTGATTCGGCCGTCGGCCTGGATTTCGGCGAGGATTTTGAGGTCGATTTCGTCAAGATTCTTCGACACGCGGGTCCGGTTCCCTGGGGCTGGCTGGGCTGGCAGACAATAGTTGCAACACTCATAGCGCAGCCGACGCCGAATGCGCAATTTTATTGCGCGTGCAGTGCGCAATTTGACCTAGTTCCGGGGAAAAATCGCTGATTTGGATTGCAATTCTTGCATAGCTACCCAGATGTCCTAGACTTGGATTTGACACTTTTGGCGCCGCCGCGATGCCTTTTCCGGTCGCTTTCCGCTCAAGTCCTGACCAAACTCCCTTAAGAAAGGGAACTGCCGATGTCTGCGCCTATCCATGCCAAGGTCGTCATTATCGGTTCCGGCCCCGCCGGTTACACCGCAGCGATCTACGCGGCACGGGCCATGCTTGAACCGATCCTGATCCAGGGCATCCAGCCTGGCGGGCAGCTCACCATCACCACCGACGTGGAAAACTATCCGGGCTTCGCCGACGTCATCCAGGGCCCCTGGCTGATGGAGCAGATGGAGAAGCAGGCCGCCCATGTCGGCACCAAGATCGTCACCGATCTCGTCACCAAGCTCGAGCTGTCGCAGCGGCCGTTCCGCCTGACCTGCGACAGTGGCGAGGTCTATCTCGCCGAGACCGTGGTTTTGGCCACCGGCGCGCAGGCGCGCTGGCTCGGCATCGCCTCGGAAGAGACCTTCAAGGGCTTCGGCGTCTCGGCCTGCGCGACCTGCGACGGCTTCTTCTATCGCGGCAAGGAAGTGGTGGTGGTCGGCGGCGGCAACACCGCGGTCGAGGAAGCGCTGTTCCTGACCAACTTCGCCTCGCAGGTCACGATCGTGCATCGCCGCAATCATTTCCGCGCCGAGCGCATCCTGCAGGAGCGCCTGTTCAAGCATCCCAAGATCAAGGTGGTCTGGGACTCGGCGATCGACGAGATCTGCGGCACCCATAACCCGGACAAGGTCACCCATGTCCGGCTGAAAAACGTCAAGACCGGCGCGCTGACGGAGGTGCCGGCGGACGGCGTCTTCATCGCCATCGGTCACGCACCGGCAACCGACCTCGTCGCCGGCCAGATCAAGCTGAAACCATCCGGCTATGTCGAGGTGGCGCCGAACTCGACCGCGACCTCGGTGCCCGGCCTGTTTGCCGCCGGCGACGTCGCCGACGAAACCTGGCGGCAGGCGGTTACGGCCGCCGGCCTCGGCTGCATGGCAGCCCTTGAAGCTGAACGTTTCCTGGCTTTGCGCGCGAGCGATCGCGCCGCGGCAGAATAGACATGCCTCGAACGCGAAACGGATCTACGGACATGGATTGGGACAAGCTGAAGGTGTTTCACGCAGCGGCGGAAGCGGGAAGCTTCACGCATGCCGGCGAGCAACTGGGGCTTTCGCAATCGGCGGTATCGCGCCAGGTCAGCGCGCTGGAGCAGGAGCTCTCGGTATCGCTGTTCCATCGCCATGCCCGCGGGCTGATCCTTACCGAGCAGGGCGACCTGCTGTTCCGCACCGCGCATGACGTGTTCATGCAGCTGCAGGCGGCGCGCGCCAAGCTCACCGACAGCCGCGAGCGGCCGAGCGGCGACCTCAAGATCACGACGCCGCCCGCGCTCGGCATCAACTGGCTGATTCCGCGGCTCGACGAGTTCACCGCGCTCTACCCGGACATCCGCATCTCGCTGATCGTGACCGACGAGGATCTCGATCTGTCGATGCGCGAGGCCGACGTCGCGATCCGCACCCGCAAGCCGACCCAGCCCGACCTGATCCAGCGCAAGCTGTTCTCGATCGGCTTCCATGCCTACTGCTCGCCGGAATACATCAAGCGTTTCGGCACGCCGCGCACGCTCGACGATCTCGACTCGCATCGCATCATCATGCTCGGCGACGCGCAGGTGCCGCCGCATCTGCAGAACCGCTCCTGGCTGATCGACGCCGGCCGCAACGGCTCGGGTCCGCGCGAACCGTTCTTCAAGGTCAACAACATCCTGGGACTGGTGCGCGCCTGCCAGCAGGGGCTCGGTATCGCCGCGCTGCCGGACTATCTGGTCGAGGAAAACAACCGGCTGGTGCAGCTGTTCGGCGAAACCGACTCGATCCAGGTCGACACCTATTTCGTCTATCCGGAAGAGCTCAAGACGGTAGCGCGGGTGCAGGTGTTCCGCGACTTCGTGGTCAGCAAGGCGCAGCGCTGGCCGTCCTAGAGTCTGATCGGTTCTGATGGGATCAGAACCGGGCTCTAGCCTTTTTTTGACGCGTTTTCTACCGCAGATAAGTCTACGCAATCTGCGTAAACTTGATTGCTATGTGAACCGGTATCCACTTCACTCGAAAACGCTCTGGCAGTGGGTGACTTTGTCATCCCGCTTCCGGACGCGCTGATATTACACAGGGCCCGCTCTCCGCATGACTGACATGCGGCTCGGGCGGTTGCTGCGAGGCGCCGATGGGGATCATAGTGTTTCCACGCTGAGCGGCCGCGTCGCGCATATGTCCCCCTCCTCCAGTGGCGCGGCAGTTCAGTAATCCCTCTTGGAAGGTGATTGTGTCGGCCTCACGTGGCCAATACCTTAAGCCGGGCTCTTTTGAGCCCGGCTTTTTTTTCGTCCGCACGTCATGTTGGTACGCGGATTGACAATGCGGTCTGCCGCACCCATCATCTGCGAATGATCACGAGTTCGTGCGCATCGCTGTCGTCGAAAAAAGGTCCCCTTCCGGGGACCCGAGATCGACGCGCGTAATAATCTTCACGCCTGCCCGATCCCGAAACCCCGCCGCGAGGTCGGGGTTTTTTATTGGTCCCGTCTCCGGCTCTCTAAGCCCTCAAGGAGATGGAACGATGACCGACCAACCAACACCCGCTCTGCAAAGCCGGCTGCAAGGCCTGTGGCTGCCCCTCGTCACGCCGTTTCGGAACGGTGAACTCGACGAGCCCAGCCTGCGGCGGCTTGTCCGGCACTATGCGCGCGGCCCGGTCGACGGGCTGATCCTCGCCGCCACCTCGGGTGAAGGCATGTCGCTTGGCGCCGACGAACTCGAGCGGCTGGTGGCGCTGACATACGAGGAAATATCCGGCAGCGGACGCAGCCTGCCGATCTGCCTCGGCCTGTCGGGCGCCAGCACCTCGAAGATGCTGGATACGCTGGACGAGACCGCGGTCTGGCCGATCGACGGCTATCTGATCGCAAGCCCCTATTACACGCGGCCGTCGCAGCGCGGTCTCGTGCAGCATTTCAAGGCACTCGCCGATCACGCCTCCTGGCCGATCGTGCTCTACAACATCCCGTATCGCACCGCGGTCAATCTCACGAACGAGACGCTGCTCGAGCTCGCCGAACATCGAAACATCGTCGGCATCAAGGACTGCAGCAGCGACCGCGACCAGTCGGTCGACTTCCTGAGGCGGCGTCCGGCCGGCTTCCGCGTGCTGACCGGCGAGGACGCGCACTATCACGAAGCGCTCGGCGACGGCGCCGACGGCGGCATCCTGTTGTCGGCACATCTGGAAACCGAGGCGTTCGCATCGGTGCATACACTGATGAAGCAGGGCGACCGCGACGGCGCGTTGGCGTGCTGGGAAAGTATTTCCGAACTGACGCGGCTGTTGTTCGCCGAGCCGAGCCCGGCGCCGGCGAAATACTGGCTGGCGCATCAGGGGCTGATCGACAGCGCCGAGGTTCGATTGCCGATGGTGGAGGTGAGCCAGGAGCTCGCTGTGCTGCTCGATGCCGACATCGCGCGGCGCAGGCCACCGTTGTTGCGGCGCGCCTGATGTTGTTCTCCCTCTTGCCATATACGGCGAGAGGGAGAATGGCCTGCTAGCTGACCAGCAGCCGATAGGTCATGACAGGCGCGAAGCCGAGCAGCATCGCCCAGATCGCAAATGACGACACCAAGAGAACGTCGTGCATTCGCTGGGCGTGCTCGCAGATCGGATATTTCTTGTTGTCGCCGGACATTGGTATCCCCCCGTTTTTTCTTGAGGGAGTATCCATACGCGTAAAATTTTAATGTTGCGGGCGACGCGTCGCTCGCCTTTGAAGCTTCGCGGTCGCCAGGCGTTAACCACCCGACGCCGATCGAAACGCGTGCGGCCCTGCGACCGGCCTCGTCGATCGACCTCTCATATAGCGGTGTCGATCAACCCGCCGCGCCTCGGTGGTTAATCGGTGGTAGCACCTGCGGTCAAATGCGAGCGAAAATGCGACCGGGTTTTTAAAACCGAACGCGTATCAACATCCCCGCAACAACAAAAAACGCGGGGGCGCGTCGTGAATTTCGAAAACAACACCATCCCTGAACAACAGGGCTTTACGACCGAGGACATCTTGTGGGCCGTCGGCATCTGGTCGGTGATCCTGACCCTGTCGCCGGTTGTCGTGTTTTACGTGCTGATGGTGGCGTAGGCGCGCGTCCAACGCACGCCGTCGTTCCGGGGCGATGCGAAGCATCGAACTACGGTGCGCAATTGCGCATCTGAGAATCTCGAGATTCGCCGGTGCGCAATTGCGCACCTGAGGTCTGGTCCTTCGGACCATCCCGGAATGACTGCGAGATAAATGGACACCCAAAAAAAACGCGCGGAGCCCGCGCGTTCTTTGTCGTCCAGACCTGACGGCGTTGTTACGCCGCCTGCTTGTGCATGGCGCCCGATGCCGACGCCGTCCCGCGGATCGCCTTGATCGAACGTTCGATCGCGGCCCACAGCCGGCTGATCTCGGCGGCAGCGCGGCCTTCCGCGTAATATTCGCGGGCGCCTTCGCCCTGGCTCAACGCCATCAAGAGATCGGCACGGTTGGTGATCTGACCGCTCCACACCGGCGCGCGGAACTTGGTCAGCGCTTCACGCGCGATGGCGACGATGCGGCTTTCGGCGCCGTCACGTTCGGCAGGCGCGCCGTTGATGACGACCGCATAAGGCTTGCGCGCCGAGCGGCAGGTCAGAATGGTTTCCTGCACCGCGTTGACGTCGAACACGCCGGGCCGCGCCGGAATGATCACCATCGTCGCATTCCGGATCGCGTCGTCGACGACCGCCGACAGATTCGGCGGCGTGTCGATGAACACCCACTCGACGCCGTCACGCTTGGCGGCGGCGATGATGCCGCTGACCGAATTCACCGCGGCCTTGATCGGCGGCTCGTTGGTGCCGCGCAATTTGTGCCAGAGAGTGAGTGACCCCTGCGGATCGGCATCGACCATCAGGATCGGTTTCGTTGCCTTGTGAACATGGGCAGCGAGGTGAGCAGCCAGGGTACTTTTTCCCGAGCCCCCCTTACGCGAAGCGAAAACTATGACGTTCATACCTTGGCCTCCAGATTGACCCCAGGAGGCGAAAATGAATCAGCGCGCTGATTCGTTAAAGAAAAATTTGATGGCAGCCGCGATGAAGCCACTGATTTGCCAACAAAGTTGCTTTTTGAGTCACACCGTGCGGTGCAATACAATCAGAAGAGGAATAGCCGCAACGGCTTGATCCGGTCATTGCATGGATTTTGCGCGCTGGCGTTCGATCCATTTGCGCTCGAGCCACCCGAGCATCCCCACCATCGGCTTCTGCAGGACAGGCACATCCTGCGCGAACAAAAGGAGTCCGAGCGGCAGCATCCAGAGTCCGAGCACCGGCAGGAAGCTGAAGATACCGCCGAGGATCAGGAGAATGGCGAGCGGAATCCTCGCATAGCGCGACGACGGCCGGCGCAGCCAGCCGACGAATTTCGCCAGCCGCGGCGGCAACTTGTCTTCGAACCAGGCGAAATGCCGGTCGAGCTCTTGCTGATGATTGCGCAACGAACCTCTCCTCTGGCCCTTAGCGTTTTCAAGCGAAGCATGCCCCCGGACTGGCTCCGAAGGTGAGTAGCGGTTCGCAGGAAGAGAGCGCGTCAAGAGACCAAGGCAGAGATGTTCATCGGTCGCAGCGCCGCAAGGCGTCGGTCTGTCGCACGAAGGGGACTTGAAACGGCGCGCGGCGATCAGTTCGCGGCGGGCTTTGCCGGCTTGGTCGACCTGGTCGACGGCTTAGTCGATGACTTGCTCGATGACTTGTGCTTGTGCGCCTTGCTGGCGACCGGCTTCCGCGCCACAGGCCTGATGGTGGTGGGGGCGTCTGCGGCGGCGTTCAGCTCGGGATCCGGCCTGAACTGCGCGCGGCAGGCCGGCGAGAGCTGGGACTTGTTGCGGGCCATGCAGGCCGTCACCCGCGCAACGTCCGGGATATCCGAACTGCAGAGCCGGAATGCATCGCCGGTGCAGGCTTGCTCCTGCTCGGGCGTATAGGCCTGGCCGGCGGTGGACCACACCGAAACCGAGAGCGCCGTTGCCAGCATCAATCCAAAATGAAAATTCCTGATCCGGAAAGAAGTCATCGATCCCCCCAAGGCAGTGTTGGGCGGAATTGTGGGTGAACGGCTGGGCCTTGGCAAGCAGGGGTACACCGCAGGCCACCGCGCAAGCGTCGCGTCAGTGCTGTAATGATCGGGACGGGGATGAGGCGGACGACGCGGATGGTACAGTTGGGTGGGAACTGCCGTGGAAGCAAATTACCCTTGATAAACCTAGCGAATTTGGCCGCGACCGATTTGCTTTTGTAGCACGCATTTGTAGTGAAATCCTAGCGTGCAACACGCCGGCGCTCAGTAAAGAGCCCGCTAGGATCATCCGTAAGCAGGGTTGTGCAGCAGGCCGCCACGACGGATCACGGCTGTCTGTTCCCAAGCGTTTACACGCGCCGTGTCTTGCTTGGCAGATGTACGCTTTCGCCCAGACGCGGAACTAAAGTTCAAGCGGGCCCGAACTTAGATTAGGCTGTGGCCGGAACGGCGATCCTTTCCTTCAGTTCGGTGCAGGTCTTGCGGACCTCCGCCGTCATCTGCGAACAGTCCTCAATCTGAACGAAGATGCGCTTGGCCTCCTCGCGGTAGCGCATTGCGGTTTCCTTCATCTCCTGGGTCACGGCGAGCGCATCGCGGGTCATCGCCTCGCATTGCTTGACGCGCTCGATCAGCTCCGCGCCCATCGCCTCGATGTCTTTCGCTGCAGCTTCGTATTCGCGGACAATGGCTTCCGCCGTCAGCTTGCCGATCTCCGTGGCCCCGTCGCGGTGCTCGACATAGTCCGGCATCGACCCGGTCGGCTCACGCACCCCTGGCGGCGCGAAAGTGACCGGCCGCGGCTCGTGGACTGGCGGCCTGTTTCGAAGCTCCGCCTCGATTTCGCTCTCTAGATCAATGACGCTCGAGACTCGTCCTACTATTGACTGAACCATCACTAATACTCCCTTGGTTAACAAAGTGAGTCCTCGTAATCGAGCTTAATCAGACTCCGCTTCTTCGGACGCTGCGCGCCGCGCTCTTGCGAAGGGGGAAGAGAATATCGCCAAAGTTCCTGTAGTTCTACTGTGATCGATGACGTTTGTTCACTAAACGTTCCATCAATGAATTAGCGACTACGTTTTTCAACGTGGGACACGGAGGCACAAAGGCTCTCCTGTAGGCTTGGCACTTGATGCTGGCGCATCGCCTCTCGGAGATCAGTCCTGTTAAGGGAAACTAATGCCGGGCCCCCTATTGCGCAGGGTACCGTTTTGCCAACGGCTTCGCCTGAGAAGGCCACTACATCACGGCTGAAGTCGTATCGTACGGGTGGATTGTTGAAGGTCAGGTCTAGACCCGGCAGCGACGACCTGAGAGCCCCCACCGTCTTGAGTGTAAGGTCTCGAGTGAAGCCGTTTACTTCGCTAAGTCCTTCAGAATGCAGCTGCCGCCATCGCGGGCCACGCGAATGCGCTTCATCCCACGCCTGTTTCAAATCGTGCGGGCGCGCATCCGCGAGCACCCGTGGGAGCGCGTCTGCTTGTTGAACGTCCTTGTCTCGCTTCGCCGCGCCTTCCCGGCGGCGTCTTGAGATAATGAGCTTGTGAACCGCATATCGTGCGGGCGAGGGCACGTGATCCCTTCAGCGCCCACCTCCGCAAACTCTCGCTGCATTTCGAGGAACACAGCCCTCCAGCGCTGCACAGTTTTTTCCGCAGGCTTCCTTGCTTTGACGAAAGCCTCAAACAATTCCCAGCAACTCACACCTGAGCCCCGTGTGGGACCATCGGTGAACGGCGGAAAACTGTCAGGAGTGTCATCACGGGAGTAGTCTCCGTTTGCGCGCCGCTCCAATACAGAAAGATTGTCGCCAACCGCATCTACAAATAGAGCGTAGGCTTCTGCGTTGAGTGCAAGACCCTCACTGGCAAGGAAAGTTGCCACACGGGCCAGCTCTGCGATTTGCGGCCTGACCGCTTCTCGAATTTGGGGCTCCTTCGTCCACTGCCAATGCAGATCGGCTTTGGAGTTCTCAAGGAACTCTTCGGGAGCCTCGGGGTAGAGAATGTTGTAAGCGAGATGATCACTCAACTCTCGCCAATGCTTCGGTGTTCTCGGGTCATCCCTCGTGCTTGGCAATGAACCAAGCGTACCAACGGCCTGCCAAAGCAATCGCGTTGATACGTGTGAGAGGCTGTCCTTTACCGTTGGCGGTTGCTCGCAAAGCGGCAATGCGCGTCTCAACTTCGGCCAACCATTCGGCATGGCGAGTTTTGGCTTCGTGTAACGATGTGCCCGCAGGGAGCTTGAACAGCTACTCCCAGCTTGGACCGTAGAGATGCGCGTAAGCCCCTCGCACATCTTTTGGAATGCTTTTGCGTGCGGCGTATTCGCCACTCTTTTTTGACCGGACTAACGCAGCCATCCTGAATGCTATTTGTAGCGCTCTTTTGTATTTAACGTGGGCAAATACATCAGGTCTATCAATACGCTACTGGAACCACAGGGGATTTTTGTGTGGTGGTACAGTTGGGTGGGCTCGAACCACCGACCTCCTGTTCCACAGACAGGCGCTCTAACCAACTGAGCTACAACTGCATCCTTTGCGAGGCCCCCTTCAGGGGGTCGCGAATTGGGCGGAAACTAGGTGCAACGCACCGCTTTGGCAAGGCCGCGGAGCCACCGATTATGGTCGTTTCGAAGGCTATCCGCGTTCACGTGCAGACTAGGGTAAACCGGCCAAAATCGTCCCAAGACAGCAAACAAGACAGCAAAAAGCCCGGGCCGATCGCCCGGGCTTTCCGTAATCCGAACCGGGACGATCAGGCGGCCGGCTTGTAGAGCTTGGAAGCCGAGGCCTTGATCGGCTCGACGGTCTCGGTGGCGACCTTCTGGCTGAGCTCGGTGAGCTCCTTGGCCTGGGCGGCGAGCGTCTCGAACTGCTTCTTGGCGTGCGAGGTCCACAGCTCCAGCGCGGCGGCCGGCGTCTTCACGCCGAACAGTTCCTGCGCGAAGTCGAGCGAGGACGAGGTGTTGGCCTTGAAGAACTCGACCAGCTTGGCCGAGTACTCGCTGGCGCCCTTGCTGGCGGAGGTGAATACCGCCTCGATGGTGCCGTTATGGGTCTCGGCGGCATCCTTGAACTTGGCGTAGCTGTCGCGGGCCTGCGAAACGCCCTTTTCGGCGAACGCGCGCATTTGCTCGGGGACTTCGAAGGGGATGATGGAAGCGGAGAACGGGTCGGTCGAACTGGTCACGGCATGCATCCTTCACAATGGGGTTTAAACGACTTGCTCCCTCGCGGGCGGTCGGCAAGCGGCCTGAAATACCGAAGGGGAGTACGTACACAAACTCACGGAAGCGCCCATCCACGGGCGTGCCTAACTAACACCCATATCATGTCAATTTTGTGCAACGCAACGCAGTTTCTGGTGCATTGCCGCATATGTGACCCGGGCAGGATGCAGGTTCCCGCCCGGCTATCCAACGGTTGTATGGCCGCTCCGGGCAGCGCAGGTCGGGTCAGCCCGGCTCAGGTTTTGGGCTTCGCCACTTCCATCGCGGCCTTGCTGACGATCTGGCCCATTTCGCTGGCCTGCTGCGTCAGCGACCGCATCTGGCCCTGCACATATTCGCTGTGCAGCCGCATCACCTCGGTCAAATCCTTGGCCTTCAGGAGCGACTGCGCATAGTCGAGCGAGGCCTGCACGTTCTGTTCGGCATAGGCGACCGCCTTGGCGCCGATGTCCTTGGCGCCGGCACGAACCGTGGCGCCGCGCTCCTCGATGGAGCCCGCGGTCGCCTGCGCGGAGGCCACGAATTTCTCGAACGTCTTGCGGGCCTGATCGAAGCTTGCTTCCGCCATCGATCGCATTTCCTTCGGGATCTCGAAACGATCATCGCTCATGGTCCACTCCTGTTGCGTTGCACATTCTGGATAATCCTGATTATCCGGATATCGCTGAACGGCCTCGTCGGTATGACGTAAGTCCAAAGGATCCCCATCGTGGACCTCTGGCGGCCGTTTGCAACAACCAACGGACCGGTCAAGAGTTCAGCCCGACGCGCGGCCGGCGAGGTTAAGGTTATCCCGGCTTTGGCTTCCCCTGGTACGGCCCGGCCGTGGACCTGCCGCTCCCCGCTTGCGATACTAACGATCCCCGGAGGCTGCCGTCGTTTTGACGGCCGATTCCAAGGCCGGACGGTCCAATAGTTGCGATGAACTTTGCGGAATTTCAGTTGCAGGCATCAGGCGATCCGCGATTGGCGGCCTACGCGGCCAGCCGTCTGCCCGCTTGGGTGTGGTCGTCCGACGGCACGCGAATCCTGTGGGCCAATCCGGCCGGCGCCAGCGTGTTCGGCGCGGCCGACGGCGCAGCGCTTGCGACGCGAATTTTCGGACCGGCCGACCGCTATCGCCGGCAGATCGCGCAGCTTGCGGGCCGCGTGCCGACGGGCGACGCCATCCGGCTGGAGCGGCTGCAGGGTTTTGGCGCCGCGCCCGGCATGCTCGCGACCTGCGGTTATCAGCGGATCGATTTTCACGACGGCAGCCACGGCATTCTGATCGCCGCCGGCGCACCGCCGGTCGTGCGCGAACGCACTGTCGCGGCGATGCCGCCCGAAACCAAACCGTCCGAGCCGCCAGCCGCTGCCCACGCGGAGCCGTTGCTCGCACCACAACCGGCAGCGGACGTCGAGCAACCGTCGCCGTCGCAGCCAGCCGAAACTCCCGCCGAGTTTGCGCTGTTCGACGCCTTTGCCGAACCATCAGCGGCACCGGTTGTCGAGCCGACACTTGCGAACGAACCGCCCGAGCCCGGTCTGGAAAGCGTGCTGCAACTCGATCTGCCGCATGTCGAAGCCGCGCCGCGCGAACCGCACGCCGAAACTGCATCGGAAGCAACGCCCGCGATCGAAGCCGATGCGCGTGAGCCATCGCCCTACATCAAAGCCGTTGCCGACGAACCGCTGGATGCCGAAGCGATCGCCGCGCCCGTCCCGGCGCCATCCCCGCTTGACGAATCGTTGCCTGCCCCGCAGCGGCTGCCGCTGCGCTTCACGTGGCAGGTGGATCAGGACGACCGCTTCACGCTCGGCACCGACGAATTCATCCGCCTGATCGGGCCGCATACTGCGGCCGGTTTCGGCCGGCCGTGGCGCGAGATCGCCGAGACGTTCGGCCTCGATCCCGACGGCCATGTGGCCGAGGCGCTCGCCACCCGCGCGACCTGGACCGGCATTACGCTGAACTGGCCGGTCGACGGCGGCGGCCGGTTGCCGGTGGAATTGTCGGGCCTGCCGGTGTTCGATGCCGCGCGGAATTTTTACGGCTACCGCGGCTTCGGCGTCTGCCGCGATATTGACGGCCTCACCCGGCTTGCGGCGGAGCGCGACCATCCGTCGTTCGAAGGCGCGGCGCCGCCGCCGCCCTGGTCGGCGGATTTCGTCCAGGCAGGCCCCGCCGCGGATGCGCCAGCGAACGACAGGCACGGCGAAGATTCGTCTGACCCGACCGGCGCAGCGTCAGCTTCA
The DNA here is from genome assembly GCF_005937885.2 of Bradyrhizobium sp. KBS0727. Lineage (NCBI taxonomy): Bacteria > Pseudomonadati > Pseudomonadota > Alphaproteobacteria > Hyphomicrobiales > Nitrobacteraceae > Bradyrhizobium > Bradyrhizobium sp. KBS0727. The sequence continues at coordinate 6,268,886 of NZ_CP042176.1, forward strand.
TTTGCAGAATTGCCTGGCCCGATAGCATCAGAGACTTCACTCCAAACCGATTTGGAAACCCCCGTGGAACCTCCCAAGGACACGCAAACAGACACGCAAACGGACGCGCTCACGGAAACGCCTGTGGAGACGCCGAAGAACGTTTTGCCGTTCCGCCCGCCTGGCGACGCCAGGCCGCCGTCGTTGACGCCGGTTGAAAACAGCGCCTTCAACGAACTCGCTCGGCAATTGTCGGCGCGGCTCGACACCGAAACCGGCGCCGAGACGCCTGATGTCACCGGCTTCGACGAAACCGTGGTCGAGAAGCCCGCGCTGGTGACGATGTACGAAGGCCCGAGCGAAGCGCCGGCCACCGCGACGCCTGAATGGCTGGCGCCATCGGAGCCGCCCGCGCGCGGCGAAACCAGGCGCGACAAGCCGCTGCTCGATTTGCTGCCGGTCGGCATCCTGATCTACCGGCTCGACCGCCTGCTCTATGCCAATTCGGCCTTTCTGACGCAGATGGGTTATCCCAGCCTGCATGCGCTGGAGGATGCCGGCGGCCTCGACGCGCTCTATGTCGAGCCCGGCGTCTCGAACGCCTCCTCGACGTCGGACACCGGCACGCCGGTGACGATTTCCGCAAGCCAGCCTTCGGACGAACATGCACCGCCCGCGGCGGCCGACGCCCGCCTCTACACGATTTCCTGGGACGGCGACTCCGCGCTTGCTTTGATCTTCTCCGGCACGCGCCATGAAGGCGAGGCGGTCGCAGCGGCGATCGCCCACGCAAGCCCGGCTCAGCCAGGCGCGCTCGCTGAGGCGCTTGTTGTCGAGGCGCTTGTTGCCGAACCGCCGGTCGCCGAACAACCCTCGCCCGGCGGCCACGCCGACGCCGAGGAGCTCGGCGCCATCCTCGACACCACGGCCGAAGGCATCGTGATGTTCGACGCCGAGGGCAATATCAATTCGGCCAACCGCAGCGCCGAAGCGCTGTTCGGCCATGACGGCGACGCGCTCGCACGCTGCAATCTGGCCGACCTGTTTGCGCCGGCGAGCCGGCATGCCGTGTTCGACTATCTTGCCGGCATCAAATCGTCAGGCGTCGCCAGCCTGCTCGATCACGGCCGCGAAGTGCTGGGCCGCGAAAGCAAGGGCGGCATCATCCCGCTGTCGATGACGATGGGCCGCACCCGCCCCGACGGTCCGAATTTCTTCGCCGTGTTCCGCGACCTGTCGCAGGCAAGGCAAACCGAAAACGAATTGCGCGAGGCGCGGCGGCTGGCCGAGCGCGCCGGCACCGCCAAGGCCGACGTGCTGGCCCGGATCAGCCACGAGGTACGCACGCCGCTCAACGCCATCATCGGCTTTGCCGAAGTGATGATCGGCGAGCGGTTCGGCGCGCTCGGCAACGAGCGCTACGCGGAATACATGAAGGACATCCGCGCCTCCGGCGAACGCGTGATCGCGATCATCAACGACCTGCTCGATCTGTCGCGGATCGAAACCGGCAAGCTCGATCTCGCCTTCACCACCCAGAACCTCAACGAGCTGGTCGAGAGCTGCGTCGCGGTGATGCAGCCGCAGGCCAACCGCGAACGCATCATCATCCGCACCTCGCTGGCGCATACGCTGCCGCCCGTGCTGGCCGACGCACGCGCGCTGCGCCAGATCGCGCTGAACCTGATCGGCAATTCGATCCATCTCGCCAATGCCGGCGGCCAGGTCATCGTCTCGACTGCATTGTCCGATTTCGGCGAGGTGATGCTGCGGGTCCGCGATACCGGCCACGGCCTCAACGACAACGAAGTCGCGGCCGCCCTGGAGCCGTTCCGGACCCAGGCACCATCGGATCAGACCTCCGACAGCGGCGTCAGCCTGTCGCTGACCAAGGCGCTGGTCGAAGCCAACCGCGCCAAATTCCGGATCAGGACCGGCGGGCGCTCCGGCACGCTGATCGAAGTGGTGTTTCCGCACGCCGTCGCAAACGTCTGACCGCGCTGCGCTGCTGCGAGCATGTGTCGCGCGCGGCGCGGCACAATTTTTGCTCGAATCCACTTTGCTGAATGCATCCCTGGCCGGATCGCCCATTTTGCAGGCATTTTTGGATCTGATCGATTATGCGCGCTCTCGTTGTCGCCGACTTGCATTATTCATTGCCGCAATTCGACTGGCTGCTGGCGGCCGCGCCGGAATTCGACCTGGTCATCCTTGCCGGCGATGCGCTCGACATCGGCTCGCACGTCGATTTCCGCGCCCAGATCGTGGTCGTGAAGAAATATCTGTCGCTGTTGGCCGGCATCACCAAGGTCATTCTTTGCTCGGGCAATCACGACCTCGACGATCGCAGCCCGGAGGGCGAAAAAATCTCGCGCTGGGTCGGCGAAGTCCGCGAACTCGGCATCGCCTGCGACGGCGACAACGTTGTTATCGGCGACACGCTGTTCACGGTGTGCCCGTGGTGGGACGGGCCGTTGGTCAAGCAGCGCATCGAGGACCAGCTTCGCGACGCCAACGCGCAACGGCTGCCGCGCTGGGTCTGGGCGCATCACGCGCCGCCGGCGAATTCACCGACGAGCTGGGGCGGCAAGCGTTTCTTCGGCGATGTCGAACTGGTGCAATGGATCGAGCGCTATCAGCCGTCGATGGTGATCTCCGGCCATGTGCACCAGTCGCCCTTCATTCCCGACGGCTCCTGGTTCGATCGCCTCGGCGTCACCTGGGTATTCAACACCGGCCTGCAGGCAGGTTGGCCGCCGGTCTATATTGTGCTCGATCTCGATGCGGGTACGGCGTTCTGGGTCTCGGCCGGCGATGCGCAATGGATCGACCTCAAGATGCCGTTGCAGCGGCCGGCGCAGCCGATCCTGAATCCGCCGGCCTGGCTCACATCCTTGGGTCGGATTGCAAATCCGATCCTGGCGAGACCTGCGACGGCGGCAGGTTGATCATGCTCTGCAGGAGTTCGCCGACCATCGAAAGATGGCTGTCATGGCCGGCATATTGGTGCATGAGGTCGGCGAGATAGGTGGTCGCGACGTGAAGCCGTTGCGCCATCAGCCGCCCAATCAACAGCGCCACCTCCGGCTGGTCGCGCAGGAACGACGCGGCATCGTCGATTTCGACGATCACGGAATCGGAGGCCGTACGCACGGTGGCGGAATGCGGCTGATCGAGCAGCAGCGACATCTCGCCGAATACCGCGCCGGGCTCGGTGATCACGGCGACGACGCTGTCGCCCTTGACGACTTCCACCCTGCCCTCGACCAGCACGAACAAATGCCCGGTCTTGCCGCCCTCGTGGATCACGTGCGTGCCCGCCGGCATCGCCCGCCGGTTTCCCCCGCCGCAATAGTCCAGAATCGCACGCATCAAACGACCTCCGCCTTGGGCAGTCTAAAGCGTTTTCCCGCGAAGTGGAAACCGGTTCGCGTCAGGAAAACGCGTCAAATCAGGAATCTGGAGCCCGGTTCCGATTCCATCGGAACGCAACTGGCTCCAGGCACGGAGTATGCCAAGGTCGAACGGATTACGCGCGGCCCGCTGCTCAAATTCTCGGCATAAGGGCGCAATCCGGCGCGACGTCTCAGGCGGTTGCCGGGTTGGTCACCGGCAGGAAATCGCCGATCACGTCGAGGAACAGCCGCGGCGACTGGAGTTGCGGCACATGGGCGCAGCCCGGGACGATCTCGAAACGCGCCTGCGGCAGGCCGGCCGCCAGTTCGCGCGACATCGGCGGCGGCGTCGCCTCGTCATGCTGGCCGACCAGCACCAGCACCGGCGCTGTCACCTTGCCGAGTTCGGGCCGCAGATCGAGGTTCGCCAGCGCGTCGCAGGCGGCCCGAAACACGTCCGGGTCGGTGCGCAGAAACGCCTCGCGGCGATCGGTCATCAGATCGGGATGCGCGGCCTGAAATTCCGGCGCGAACAGACGCCGCATCGCGACCTCGGTAATCGCCGACAATCCCTTCGCCTTCGACGCCGCCGCCATGTTGCGAAAGGCCTCGCGCCCCGCTTCCGAGAACGCCGCGCCGCAATCGGCGAGCACGAACCTGGCAGCAATTCCGGGATGGCGGATGGCCATTTGCAGCGCGACGAAGCCGCCATAGCCGTTGCCGAGCACGATCGCCTCCCTGCCGCCGGCGGCATCCTTGACTGCTTCCGCCATGCGGTCAGCGACCCCAGCCAATCTACCATCGACTGCCAGCGAGCGGCCGAAGCCCGGCAGCTCGGGCACGATCACCTGAAACGAGGTCGACAGCTCCGGGACGATGGCGTCGAAACTGGCGCGGTCCGACAGCAGCGAGTGGAACAAAAACAGCGGCGGCCCCTCGCCGGACTGCGCTGCGTTGACGGTGCCGCCTGCCAATAGCCGATCCATCCGGGTCTCACTTTCAACTGCTGTCTCAATTCGCTTTGGCAAATCGCTTCGGCAAATCGCTTTGGAACGCCGTTTTGGCGCGCCAACGCGAGAATTGATAGATCAAAAACCGAACAATTCAAGCCTTTAGGCCTTGACGTGATATTTCACGGCTGCAAGATTGTCGATACCATAGAAGGAATTCTGATGCTTTTACGCGACAATGTCTACGAAAGCCTCCGGTCTGATATTCTAACCTGCCACTTCGCACCGGGCGATGATATGCGCGAGCAGGATCTCGCCGAGCGTTATGCCGTCAGCCGCCAGCCGGTACGGGAAGCGCTGTTGCGGCTGGAGCGCGAGCATCTCGTCACCGTGCAGCCGCGCCAGGGCTACCGGGTCAATCCGATCTCGCTTGCCGATGCGCGCGATCTGTTGCGATTCCGCCTGGCGCTGGAGCCGGCCTGCGTCGCGGAGGCGATCGAGAATGCCAGCGATGACGTCCTGAAGTCGCTGAACGAATTCCGTCGCTTCGCCGGCAACCACGAAGACTTCATCGCCTACAACCGCGCCTTTCATTCGGCGCTGGCCCACGCTTCGGGCAACCGCCGCATGGCGGCAGCCCTTTGCGACCTGATCGGACAGGCCGACCGGCTGGTGCGCGTCAGCGTCGCCAATCTGAAAGGCCACGATCCGGCGAAGCTTGTCGGCGAGCACGTCGCTCTGATCGAGGCGATGCAGCGGCGCGAGGCGCGCACCGCCGCCCGACTCATCAAGGCCCATATCGCCCAAACCGAAAAACGCGTGCTGCCGGCGCTGAAGCGAAACGCCGTCATCGTCGACGGGAGAGAAGCATGAACATCCCGTCCAAGCCCGCCACCATCGACGTGGAAATCCACGGCAATTTCGTCGACGGCCGCGAGGTCGAGGCCGGCGCCGGCGAGATGCTGGATGTACGCAATCCCGCCACCGGCGACGTCATTGCGCGAATTCCGAACTCGACCGCTGATGACATCGACCGCGCCATGAAAAGCGCGCGCGCCGCCTTCGAAGGCAAGGCCTGGGGCGGCCTGGACACGCGGTCGCGCGCGCGGCTGGTCAATCGCCTCGCCGACGCCTTTGAGGCCAATCTTGACACGCTGTACCGGCTGGAGACGCTGAACAACGGCCGCCCTGTCAACGAAACCCGCGCGCAGCTGTCGCGGCTGCCGGATTTCTTCCGCTATTTCGCAGGGCTCGCGCTGGCGCGCCGCGATTCCGTGATTCCGGTCGAAGGTGCGTATTTGAACTACACGCTGCGCACGCCGATCGGGATCGTCGCCAACTGCACGCCGTTCAATCATCCCCTGATGATCCTGTGCAAGTCGCTCGCCGCCGTGCTTGCGACCGGGTGTGTCACCGTGGTCAAGCCGTCGGAATATACGCCGCTGACGACGCTGAAGCTGGCGCAGATCTTCACCGAGGCAGGCCTTCCGCCCGGCGTCTTCAACATCGTGCTCGGCCTCGGCCAGAGCGCCGGCAAGATGCTGGCCGAACACGGCGACATCAACAAGCTGGTGTTGACCGGCGGCACCGAAGCCGGCCGTATCGCCGGCGGTGCGGCGGCAAAAGTGTTCGCGCACCAGACCATGGAGCTCGGCGGCAAGACGCCGGTGATGGTGTTCGACGATTTCGACGTCGACCGCGCGGTGAATTATGCCGCGTTCGGCGCCTTCATCGGCGCCGGCCAGACCTGCGTCTGCGCCTCGCGCCATATCGTACAGGCCTCGATCTACGACGAGTTCGTCGAGAAACTCAAGGCAAAGACTCAAAGCATCCGCATCGGCGATCCCTTCGATCCCAACACCCAGCTCGGCCCGGTAATTTCGGCGCGGCAGCGCGACCGCGTACTAACCTATTCGCGCTTCGGCCATGAAGACGGCGCGCGGCTGGTGACCGGCGGCGTAGCCGCAAAAGTGGCTGGGCATGACAACGGCTATTTCGTCGAACCGACGGTGTTTGCCGACGTGAAATCCGACATGCGTATCTTTCAGGAGGAAGTGTTCGGCCCCTTCACCTCGGTGACGCCGTTCAAGGACGAAGCCGACGCATTACGCCTGGCCAACGATTCTCCGTTTGGCCTCGCGGCCGCGATCCGCACCCGCGACGTCGGCCGCGCCCATCGCGTGGCATCGGCGGTCAAGGCCGGCATCGTCTGGATCAACGACCATCACCGCCTCGACCCGGCATCGCCCTGGGGCGGCGTCGACGACTCAGGCATCGGGCGCGAATGCGGCACCGAGAGTTTTGACGATCATTTCAACACCAAGAGCGTGATGGTCGCGACCCATGACCAGCCGTTCGACTGGTACCGCGACACGGCGACCCAACGACGTCTGAACTAGCCGGCAAAGCACACGGCGAACCGTCCAAAGAGACGGGAGGCCGCATCAACGAAACCAAAGGGTAAGGGGAGTGAGACCATGTCGACTTCGGTAAACGCGGGCAGCCGGCTGGATCGGCTGCCGATCGGCCCGTTCCATCGCCGCATCATGTTCCTGATCGGCATCGGAATGTTCTTCGACGGCTTCGATATCTATCTGGCCGGCACCGTGCTCGGCGTGACCTTGAAGTCCGGCTTCTCGACGCTGCCGCAGAACGCCATGTTCATTTCGGCGACCTTCGTCGGCATGATGCTGGGCTCGTTCGCGACCGGCTTTCTCGGCGACCGCCACGGCCGGCGCTTCACCTACCAGTTCAATCTCTTGGTATTCGGCCTCGCTTCGCTGGCGGCGGCCTTCGCACCCAGCATGGCGATCCTGATCGCCTGCCGCTTCGTGATGGGTTTCGGGCTCGGGGCCGAGAACGTGGTCGGCTATTCGACCATGACCGAATTCGTGCCGGCCAAGACGCGCGGCAAATGGCTCGGGCTGATGGCGGTCTGCGTCGTGACCGGCCTGCCGATCTCGCTGCTGGTGGCCTCGATCGTGGTGCCCGAATTCGGCTGGCGCGCGATGTTCGTGCTCGGCGGGATCGGCGCGCTAATTGTCTGGTACCTGCGCAAGTCGCTGCCGGAATCGCCGCGCTGGCTGGAAGCGGTCGGCCGCACCGCGGAGGCCGAGGCACTGATGCAGGCGATTGAAAAGGAAGCCGCGCAAGGCCGGCCGCTGCCGGCGCCCGGTCCCAGCTTCGAGCGAGCTCGGCACGCTGTTCACCGCGCCGCTGCTGTCGCGGATGATCGTGGGCTCGGTCTGCCTGATCACGATCAACACGTTGCTCTATGGTTTCGTCACCTGGCTGCCGGTGTTCTTCATCAAGCAGGGGCTGACCATCGCCACCTCGTTCAGCTATTCGCTGATCATGGCGCTGGGCGCGCCGATCGGCTCGGCGATCGGGGCGCTGACGGCGGACCGCTGGGGCCGCAAGCCGACTATCATTGGCGCCTCGCTGATCTCAGTCGTGCTCGGCATCATCTATCCGATGATCTCCGATCCGATGCTGCTGCCGGCGGTAGGCTTTGCGCTGACGGTGCCGATCTACGTGCTGGTGGCGCTGCTGTTCGGCGTCTACATCCCCGAACTGTTCCCCACCGAAGTCCGCCTGCGCGCTTCGGGAATCGTCAACACCCTCGGCCGCGGCGCCACTATCGTGACGCCGTTCCTGGTGGTGATGCTGTTCGAGGCCCGCGGCGTCGCCGGCGTGATGGCGCTGATGATCGGGCTGCTGGTGGTGCAGATCGTTACGGTCTGGGCGCTCGGCATCGAGCCGCGGCATCGCAGCCTCGAGGAACTCAAGCGCGACGACACCGCGCCGGGCGTGCTGAAGGAAGCTTCGTGATCCCGTTTTCGCCGGGAACACGCAGCTTGATTTCGACTTAGTGAAGCAACCAGCTTGGCGCCCGTGCTACAACGCGGGCGTCAAGGCGGCTCAAGAATAGGTGCAAAATCCAATGGCATCGCCGCGGATCCTCGGGAGCATCGCCGCAGCGGCCGTGATCGCCGGCGCGATCGCGGCGGTCGCGATCGTCTGGCGGCCGGCGATTGCGGCGATCGATCCGCCGGCACCATCATCGTTCGACAGCGCACTGGTCAAACGCGGCCGCGATCTGGCGGCGATCGGCAATTGCAACGACTGCCACACCGTGCGCGGCGGCAAGGACTTTGCCGGTGGCCTGCCGGTGCCGACGCCGTTCGGCACCATCTATTCCTCCAACATCACGCCGGACGCCGAGACCGGCATCGGCCGCTGGTCGGAGGCCGCGTTCCGCCGCGCCATGCAGTCTGGCGTCAACCGCGACGGCCAGCATCTCTATCCGACCTTTCCCTATGACCATTTCACCCGTGTTTCCGACGACGACGACCGCGCGCTCTATGCGTACCTGATGACGCGGCGACCGGTTCGCGCGCCGGCCCGCGAGAACCAGTTGGCGTTTCCGTTCAACCAGCGTGTCGCGGTTGCGGGCTGGAAATTGCTGTTCCTGCGCCGCGGCACTTATCAACCTGACAGCACGCAAAGCGCGGAATGGAATCGCGGTGCTTATCTGGTCGAGGGACTGGCGCATTGCGGCGCCTGTCATACGCCGCGCAACGCGCTAGGCGCGGAAAAGACGCAAGCGTCGTTCGCCGGCGGCGACGTCGACAACTGGCACGCCTACGCGATCAACAGCCAGTCATCCGCGCCGGTGCCGTGGGATGCGGAAGCGCTGTTTAGATATCTGCGCCAGGGCTGGCATCCCGATCACGGCGTCGCGCGCGGGCCGATGGCCGAGGTCGTCAGCAATCTGTCCGAAGTGCCCGAAAGCGACGTCCGCGCCATCGCGACCTACATGGCCGGCGTGTTCGGCGCGCCGACGGAAGCGCGCAAGCGCCGCGGCGATGAAGTGCTGGCGCAGGCCAATTCCCGCCCGGCGCAACCGGCCAACGACGGCACCACATCAGGCGCGCAGATCTATGCCGCGGCCTGCGCGACCTGCCATGCCACCGACCGGGCGCCGCCGTTCGGCGGAATCAATCTGGCGCTCTCGACCGCGCTTACGAGCCCCGACGCGCGCAACGCCGCCAACATCGTGCTGTCGGGAATTCGCCCTACCGCAGGTGAGCGCAGCCCGATCATGCCCGGCTTTGCGGAAAGCATGAGCGACGCCCAGATCGCGGCATTGCTCGATTATCTGCGTACGCGCTTCGGCAACGCGCCGCCGTGGACCAACACCGCCGACATCGTCCGCGATATCAGACGAACCCAGACCGTATTGCTGCAGCGAGATCAGCCATGATGACATTGAAGGTCAATGGTCAGGACCATCAGATCGACGCCGATCCGGAAACCCCGCTGCTCTATGTGCTGCGCGAGGATTTGAAGCTCAACGCCGCCAAGTTCGGCTGCGGGCTCGGCCAATGCGGCGCCTGCACCGTCATCGTCGACGGCAAGGCGGTGTTGTCCTGCGTGACGCCGCTGCTGCTGCTGGAAGGCAAGAAGGTCACCACCCTGGAAGGCCTCGGCACATCAGAGACGCCGGCGCCGATCCAGCGCGCCTTCATCGAGGAACAGGCGGCGCAGTGCGGCTACTGCATCGCCGGCATGGTGATGCGGGCGCAGGCACTGCTGCAACGCAATTCGAAGCCGACCGACGCCGAGATCAGGGCCGAGCTGCAGCTCAATCTCTGCCGCTGCGGCACCCATATGCGGATCCTGCGCGCCGTGCACCGCGCCAGCCATCTGATGCAGACCGCCGACGCCTCGCCCGTGCAGAGGAGCACGCCATGAACGGCCCTATCAGGCTCAATCGCCGCAGCGTGCTCGCCGGCGGCGGCGCGTTGATCGTCAGCTTCTCGCTGGGTGAAGCATTCGCCGACGACCAAGGCGCGCCGCCCGCGCCGAAGCCGCCCGGCAGTCTCGCCGAGACGCCCTATCTCGATGCCTGGATTCGCATCGATGCCGACGGCACCATCACCGCCTTTACCGGCAAGGCCGAACTCGGCCAGGGTTTCAAAACCGCGTTCCAGCAGATCGCCGCGGAAGAGCTCGGCGTTCCCTTCAAGGCGGTGAACGTCGTCACCGCCGATACGCGCCGCACCGCCAACGAAGGCTACACGTCCGGCAGCAACTCGACAAAATACAGCGGCACCGCGATCCAGAACGCGGCGGCGCAGGTGCGCGAACTCCTGATCGCGGAAGCGGCGCGGCGGCTCGAACTGCCGCCCGAGACGCTGAAGACCGAAGGCGCCACGGTGATTACGCCGGACGGGCGGAAACTCGGTTACGGCGAACTGGTCGCCGGCGACATGCTGCATGTGCAGGCGCAGGCCAAATCGAAGCTGAAGGACCCGGCGACGTATTCGATCATGGGACAGCCGGTGCCGCGCGTCGACATTCCCGCCAAAGTCACCGGCGGTGCGGCCTATGTCCAGGACATGCGGCTGCCCGGCATGGTGCATGCCCGCGTGGTGCGGCCGCCGAGCTACGGCGCGGAATTGATCGCGCTGGATTCCGCTAGTGTCGAAACGCTGCCCGGCGTCGTCAAAGTCGTGCGCGACGGCAACTTCCTCGCGGTCGTGGCCGCCGGGGAATACCAGGCGGTCAAGGCGATGCGCGCGCTCGCAAGCGTGGCGAAGTGGCGCGAGACTGCACGACTGCCGAAGGTGGATGACCTGCCAAACGTGATTACCGGCCTGCCGTCGCAGGACACGACCATCTACACGCAGGCCAATCCGTCGGCGACGGGAACCAAGACCATCGAGGCGAGCTACACGCGGCCCTATCAGGCCCACGGCTCGATCGGGCCATCCTGCGCGGTGGCGCAATCGATCGACGACGCCGTGACGGTGTGGACGCATACGCAAGGCGTCTATCCCGATCGCGCCGGCATCGCGGAGATGTTGCGGGTGCCGCCGGCCAGCGTCCGGCTGATCCATGTCGAGGGCTCCGGCTGTTACGGCCATAACGGCGCCGACGATGCCGCGGCCGATGCCGCCTTGATCGCGCGCGCACTGCCGGGCGTGCCGGTTCGGGTGCAGTGGATGCGCGAGCAGGAACACGCCTGGGAGCCGTTCGGGCCGGCGATGGTGACCAAGCTGAAAGCCTCGCTCGACGGCAACGGCGCCATCGTCGACTGGAACTTCGAGGTCTGGAGCAACACCCATTCGATGCGGCCGGGCGGCGCCGGCGCGATGCTGGCGGCCCAGCACATGGCGCAGCCGTTCGCGGTGCCGGCCCCGAAACCACTGCCGCTGCCGGAAGGTGGCGGCGACCGGAACGCGATCCCGTTCTACAAATTTCCCAACGCGAAAGTGGTGCATCATTTCATCCCGGCGATGCCGCTGCGGATTTCGGCGATGCGCGCGCTCGGCGCCTATCACAACGTGTTCTCGATCGAGAGCTTTATGGACGAGCTCGCGATCGCTGTAGGCGCCGACCCGGTCGAGTTCCGGCTGAAACATCTCGACGATCCCAGAGGTCGCGACGTGATCGAGAAGGCGGCAGAAGAATTCGGCTGGCAGAAGGGCCAGAAGGCGCCGCCGGACCGCGGCTACGGCTTTGCCTTTGCCCGCTACAAGAATCTCGCCGCCTATTGCGCCATCGCCACCGAGGTCGAGATTAACAGGCAGAGCGGCCGGCCGCGGCTGGTGCGCGCGGTGGCGGCGGTGGACAGCGGGCAAGTCGTCAATCCGGACGGGCTGACCAACCAGATCGAAGGCGCGATCCTGCAATCGATGAGCTGGACGCTGTACGAGAGCGTTACTTTCGACGATACGCGCATCACCAGCATCGACTGGCAGACCTATCCGATCCTGCGCTTCGACGCCGTGCCCGAAAAGGTCGACGTGCACATCATCAACCGCTCCGGCCAGCCGTTCCTCGGCAGCGGCGAAACCGGTCAGGGCCCGGCCGCAGCCTCAATCGCCAACGCGATTGCCGACGCCACCGGCAAGCGGCTGCGCGATCTGCCGCTGACGCGAAAGCGGATCAAGGACGCGATTGACGCGTGAGATTTTTGTAGCCCGGATGAGCGCAGCGATATCCGGGACTCACGCAAGATCGGTCCCGGATATCGCTGCGCTCATCCGGGCTACCAAGGCTATGAGGCCTCGCTTACGCGTTCTTCAGCGCCACCCGAAACTCGGCTTCGGTCTTGGCCTTCACTTCGTCGAGCGTGACGCCGTCGGCGAGCTCGATCAGCGCCATGCCGTCCTTGCCGTGCTTGTCGATAGTGAAGACCGCGAGATCCGTCACCACCATGTCGACGACCTTCTCGCCGGTCAGCGGCAGGTTGCACGTCTTCAGGAGCTTGGCGCCGTCCTTGGCGGAATGCTCCATCACCACGACGACGCGCTTGACGCCGGCGACCAGATCCATCGCGCCGCCCATACCCTTGACCATCTTGCCGGGGATCATCCAGTTGGCGAGGTCGCCGTTCTGCGCCACCTGCATCGCGCCGAGGATCGACAGGTCGATATGGCCGCCACGCACCATGGCGAAGGAGTCGGCCGAGGAGAAATAGCTGGTGTCGGGCAGTTCGCTGACGGTCTGCTTGCCGGCGTTGATCAGGTCGGCGTCGACTTCGTCCTCGTACGGGAACGGTCCCATGCCGAGCATGCCGTTCTCGCTCTGCAGCGAGACGTCGATGCCCTCGGGGATGTAGTTCGAGACCAGCGTCGGGATGCCGATGCCGAGATTGACGTAATAACCGTCGCGCAATTCCTTGGCGGCACGAGCGGCCATCTGTTCACGGGTCCAGGCCATGAGGCTCTCCTGCTTCTATCGTTTGCGCATGATCTTGTCGGAAAACCGGTACCCACTTTTCCGGATCATGCGCTGAGTTGTCTTAAGCCGCGGGGCGCGGGCGGGTGTTGCGGAACTCGATGCGCTTCTTGCCGGCGCCGACGTCGACGATGCGCTGGACGAAAATGCCGGGCGTATGGATGTGGTCCGGATCGATCTCTCCGGCCGGCACCAGATGCTCGACCTCGGCGACCGTCACCTTGGCCGCCGTCGCCATCATCGGGTTGAAGTTGCGCGCGGTCTTGCGATAGACGAGGTTGCCGGCGGTGTCGCCCTTCCAGGCATGCACGATCGCGAGGTCGGCGAACAGGCCACGCTCCATGATGTATTTCTCGCCGTCGAATTCCTTCACTTCCTTGCCTTCGGCGATCAGCGTGCCGACGCCGGTCTTGGTGTAGAAGGCCGGGATGCCGGCGCCGCCGGCGCGGATGCGCTCGGCCAGCGTGCCCTGCGGATTGAATTCGAGTTCCAGTTCGCCGGCGAGGTATTGCTGCGCGAACAGCTTGTTCTCGCCGACATAGGACGAGATCATCTTCTTGATCTGCCGCGTCTCCAGCAGCCGGCTGAGGCCGATGCCGTCGACGCCGGCATTGTTGGAGATCACCGTCAGGTTCTTGACGCCGGAATCGCGAATCGCGTCCGACAGGGTCTCGGCGATGCCGCACAGACCGAAACCGCCCGACATGATCATCATGCCGTCCTTGAGAACGCCATCGAGTGCCGATTTGGCGTCGGGGTAAACCTTTTTCATGGGAAAAATGACCTGATGGAGGGGACGGCCTGGGGCCGGCATTGTCGGGGATTATTAGGCGAATTCTTCGCGGCGCGTCAATGACGGGGGATTTTGCCCGTCAGGCCTTGCCCCGGCCCGCGGGATGGCCTTGAAGATGGCCTTGAAAGCGTCAAGAAAAGCCTTCAAGTTGTGTGGGTTGGCATCGGCACTCACACATGCGCCGCCTGCCGCAATCAACCTAGACCTCAATACCGCAAGCCCCACTTCGGTTTAGCCAGACCCGGATATGTCATTGACGATGGCCCAAGGAATGAAGCGCCTCGCGATGCCGATTGCGGCGTTGCTCGGCGTGGCCCTGATCGGCCTGATCGGGACGTCGTGGTTCCTCAACCGGGACGCGTTGCGCGAGGCGGTCGAGGCGCAGATCCGCGCCGTCACCGGGCTCGACCTCGTCATCAACGGCTCGATCGACGTCTCGGTATTTCCCGGCAGTTATGTCTCCTTCCATGACGTCGGGCTGAAGGGCGGCGGCACCACCGACCCGGCGCTGCGGGTCGACGTGCTGACCGCGAATTTGCGGTTGCTGCCGCTGTTGCTGAGGCGCTTCGAAATCGCCGACGTCATGATGTTGCGGCCGCTGATCCACGTCATCAGGGACGGCAATGGCGAGAGCAACTGGACGCCGTTCGTCGAGACCATCGCGCGCGCCATGAAGCCCGGCGCCGAGAACCAGGTGTCGTTCTCGGAAATCCGGATCCAGGACGGCGTGCTCAACTATGAGGACGCCACCAACCACGTCTCGGAAGTGCTCGGCGATATCGACCTGTCGCTGGCCTGGCCGTCGATCTCGCGCTCCTTTGCCGCGACCGGACAATTCGACTGGCGCGGCGAACGCGTCGACGGCTCGATCAGCGCCGGCGACTTCGTCGCGATGCTGTCGGGCGACCGCTCCGGCCTGAAGGCGCGGCTGGCCTCGGCGCCACTGAAACTCGCCTTCGACGGCACCGTCGCCAATCGCACCAGCCTGATGATGGAAGGCACCGTCACCATCGACAGCCTGTCGTTGCGCAATGCGCTGCGCTGGATGGGACAGTCGGTGCCCGGCGGCGGCGGGTTCGGCCGTTTTGCGCTGAAGGCCCGCGCCAATGTCGTCGGCGCCGCGGTCGCCCTGACCAACGTCAACGTCGAACTCGACGGCAACGTCGCCGAAGGCGTCATGACGGTGGCCAATAACGGCCGCCAGACGCTGCAGGCGACGCTCGCCGCCGGCGCGCTCGATTTCACGCCGTATATCTCGACCTTCCGCCTGCTCGCCAGCGGCGCCCGCGACTGGAACCGGCAGCTCTTCGACCTCAACGCGCTGTCCTCTACCGACCTCGACATGCGCCTGTCGGCAGCCAAGGTCACGGTCGGCCCGACCAGGCTCGGCCGCACCGCGTTCGGCGCCAATCTGCGTGGCGGAGCGCTGGCGCTCTCGGTCGGCGAGGCGCAGGTCTATGGCGGCATCGCCAAGGGCTCGTTCGGGATTGCGCGCTCGGACGCGGTCGCCGACGTCAAGGCCCAGTTCCAGTTCACCGATGTCGACCTGCAGGCCTGCGCCAGCGAATTGTTCGGGATCAACAAACTGTCCGGACGCGGCAATCTCAGCGTTTCGCTGGTGGCATCGGGCGCGAGCCCGTTCGGCCTCGCCTCCTCGATCGACGGCAGCGCGACGCTGACCGGCCATGACGGCGCGATCGCAGGCTTCAACGTCGAGCAACTGCTGAAGCGGCTGGAGCGCCGGCCGCTGTCCGGCAGCGGCAATTTCCGCTCCGGCTCGACGCCCTATGACAATCTCACCGTTTCGGTGAAGTTCAACGATGGCGTCGCCACCGCCGAAGACGTCCGCGTCGAAGGCCCGGCAGCGCGCCTGACCCTGACTGGCACGGCTTCGGTGCCGACGCGCGAATACGACCTCAAGGGCGTCGCCAGCCTGACCTCGGCGCCGAATGCCCCGCCCGGCTTCGATCTGCCGTTCGTGGTGCAGGGCCCCTGGGACGATCCATTGGTGTTTCCCGATCCCGAAAGCCTGATCCGCCGTTCGCCGGGGGCTGCGCAATTGCTCGACTCGATCAAGGACGCCAAGGCCCGCGACGCCGTGAAATCGGTGATCGAACGGATTACGGGTGGCGGGGCACGGCCGGCCGCGCCGGCGGATAGACCGGCTGCCGCGGAGGGCGGGAAGTCGAATTAGCGGGCTATAGCGTTTTCGAGCGAAGTGGGCACCGGTTCGCGTAAAGAAAACGCGTCAAAACAAAAGAGTAGAGCCCGGTTCTGATTCAATCAGAACCGATAAGGCGCGAGAGCCGCGTTCGGTATCTGAAAGGTTTTCCAGCCTCGGAGACCCGCAGGCTGCCGGGTGTCGCCTTTCGGCACGGCCGTTGGTGCGATACCATCGTGGTTCAGCGCTCGCTCGCCACCGGCAGCACGACGGCTCCCTGAATGGAAAAGTCCCCGCAACCAGCACGGCGCATTGCGGTCCACGCCCTTCACCTCGGCGACCGGATCAACACGTCGAGCTATGACGGCGACATCCTCTCGGCGGTGCCGCTGGCCGTTCGAAGTGGGGCGAACGGCGTTGCGGTGCTGTTTCGCTACGGCGTCGCCGTCCTGATCGGCTTCACGCCGGAAGAAGAGTCCGCATTTCTCGGGAAGATATCGACCCGCGTCGTAGGCAGGCTCAGCGTTGCCGAGGAAGAGAGTACTTTCGTCGAGATCGCCGGCGGCGCCGATGACCAGATCTCCGCGGGCGGCCCGGTCACGCTTGGAGACATGTCGTTACCGCGACTGCTCCTCGTCGCCGACGCGTTGGCCAAGAGCGTGGCACTTGCCAGTGACGAGCGTGACGTCACCAGGGTATTCGGCGTGATCGAACCCTTTGCCGCGGAACTGGCCGCGCATGGCCGCACCCGTCGCAACCGGACCGAGATATTGAAGCTGGTGGGTAACGCCTTGCTGGTTCAGCACAGGGTGTCCGGCCGCGTCGCCGTGGCGGAAAAGCCCGACGCGCTGTGGGACCGGCCCGACCTGGAACGGCTCTATGCCCGGCTTGAAGACGAGTATGAATTGAAGGAGCGGGTCGAAACCCTCGACCGGAAACTGGCCGTGATCGCCGATACCGCGGAGACCCTGGCTGATATCATCGACACAAGGCGTTCGCTGCGTCTCGAGATCATCGTCGTGCTGCTGATCGCGATCGAAATCGCGACCAGCCTCTATCAGGTATTCATCGCGCGCGGGACGCATTGAAGCGCTTAGCGCGATGGGTGGAGCTCTTTGCGAAACCCATCGCTATCGCCGGAGTAGTTGATGGATATCGCCCTAGCGAAAGAAGTTGCGCCGCAGCCTGTCGGCAAGCCAGATCGCGTAGATGGCCACGAACGAGAGGACGAATATTTCGCCGGTAAGTATGAAAGCCTGCTGGGCAACTGTCATGTGTCCCTCCGCTGCTTGCTCGTTCGCTCGCCCGATTGATACCGAGCGCTGCGGCCTTTGAGCCGCGCATTCATGATAGCCGCAATCGGCGGCGTTGGGTTGCGATCGATCAATGTTCTGGTTTGCGCACCGCGACTGATTTCCTGATTTTGCCCGCCCCGCTCCCGGTATTCGGGGACGCCAACTGGCCGATACGAAAATGGTTGAACCATTTGCTTGTCCCCCTACAGAAGTTGGCCATTCCCCATCTGGATCGCGCCGCTTGGTTGCGCTATCTTTTATCCAACCGGTTAAAAATCGGGGCATATCGAGGGAGAACAACGTGAGATCCAAGGGAATTGGTGCGCTTTCAATCGCGATCGCCGCTGCCGGGCTATTGTATGCCGCAGCGCCTGCGTTCGCCCAGCAAAAGACGATCACCGTCTGGTTCGGCAAGGGCTTCTACAAGTCCGAGGACGACGCGCTGCTGGAGACGATCAAGAAATTCGAGGCCAAGACCGGCATCAAGGTCGAACTGTCGCAATACGCGATCCAGGACATGATCCCGAAGACGGTGGCGGCGATGGATTCCGGGACCGTGCCCGACGTCGCCTATTCCGACAGCTATGACGTGCAGGCCCAGGGCAAGTGGGCCTATGAGGGCAAGCTCGAGGACCTCTCCGACATCCTGCTGCCGATGAAGGGCGCGTTCGCGCCTAACACACTCGAAACCGCGCTGCTTTATAACGACGTCACCAAGAAGAAGGCCTATTACGGCTTCCCGCTGAAGCAGCAGAGCATGCACGTCCAGATCTGGCAGGACATGCTGGAACAGGCCGGCTTCAAGCAGAGCGACATCCCGACCAAATGGGAAGACTACTGGTCGTTCTGGTGCGACAAGGTGCAGCCCGCGATCCGCAAGGCCACCGGCCAGCGCATTTATGCCGTCGGCCAGCCGATGGGCGTGGAATCCACCGACTCGTTCCAGTCGTTCTACACCTTCATGGATGCCTACAACGTCAAGCTGGTCGACGACGACGGCAAGCTGCTGGTCGACGATCCCAAGGTGCGCGCCAACCTGATCAGCGCGCTGAAGGACTACACCGACACCTATGTCCGCGGCTGCACGCCGCCCTCCTCCACCACCTGGAAGGATCCGGACAACAACGTCGCGTTCCACAACCGAACCATCGTGATGACGCACAATTTCACGATCTCGATCGCGGCGAAGTGGCTCGACGACGCCAACAATCCGGCATTGACCCCGGAACAGCGCGCCGCCGGCAAGAAGGCGTATGAGGAAACCATCATCACGGCCTCGTTCCCCAACAAGCCAGACGGAACGCCGATCAAGTACCGCTCCGACGTCAAGACCGGGCTGATCTTCGCCAACGCAAAGAACAAGGCGGAAGGCAAGCAGTTCGTCGCCTTTCTGATGCAGGAAGATAACCTGCGGCCCTATATCGAGGGCGCGCTCGGCCGTTGGTTCCCGGTCACGACCGCCAGTCAGCAGAGCCCGTTCTGGCAGGCCGACCGCCATCGCAAGGCGGTCTATACCCAGTTCACCGGCGGAACCACGCCGTTCGACTTCACCAAGAACTGGAAGTTCACTATCCTGAACAACGAGAACGTCTGGGCCAAGGCGATGAACCGGGTGGTGAGCGAGAAGGTTCCGGTCGACAAGGCCGTCGACGAACTGATCGCCCGCCTCAAGCAGGTCGCTGGCTAGTTTACTCTCCCTCTCCCCGCCCTTCGCGGGGAGAGGGTTGGGGTGAGGGGCTCTATCCACGAGCGACGCACGTGGTGAGCCCTGTACCCCCTCACCCGAAGCCTTCGGCTTCGACCTCTCCCCGCAAGCGGGGCGAGGTATAAGAATTACAGCGACGAGTACGACCATGGCCATCACACTCTCTTCCGACCACGCGATACCCGGCCCGCCGCTGTCGGCGCGGCTCTCCACGCCGCAGGTCTGGGGCATCATACTGCTGGCACCGTATCTGCTGGTGTTCCTGGCCTTCGTGGTCTATCCGGTTGGCTACGGGCTGTGGCTGGCGCGGCATCCCGCCAGCTATGTCGCGCTCTATCACGACCCGATCTTCGCGCGCGCCGCGATCAACACGCTGATCTTCCTGGTCATCGGCATCAATTTCAAAATGCTGGTGGCGCTGTTTTTGTCCGGCTTTTTCGCGCAGCAGCGCACCTGGATCAAATGGCTATCGGTGCTGTTCATCCTGCCCTGGGCGGTGCCGTCGATCCCGACCATCCTGTCCGTGCGCTTCATGTTCAACCCGGAATGGGGCGTCATCAACACGCTGATCTTCAAACTCACCGGCGAGGACGGCCCGAACTGGCTGAACGATCCGACGGTGGCGCTGTCGATGGCGATCGGCGTCCACATCTGGAAGTCGCTGCCGTTCTGGACGCTGATCCTGCTGACCGGGCGGCTCGCCATCCCCCACGACCTGTTCGAGGCCGCCGAAGTCGACGGCGCCAGCTGGTGGCAGAAATTCCGCTTCATCACCTGGCCGTCGATGCAGATGCTCTACATCACCTGCACGCTGCTCTCGATGATCTGGACGCTCGGCGACTTCAACAGCGTGTACCTGTTGACCGGCGGCGGCCCGGCCGATCTCACCCATGTGCTGGCGACGCTCGGCATCCGCTATCTCCGACTCGACCAGCTCAGCCTCGCGATGGCCTCGATTGTCTGCGCGCTGCCGTTCGTGCTGCCGCTGATGTATTTCATGATGAAACGGTTGTCGCGATGAAGCTGCCAACGCTCAGGGAAGTCGGAACCGAAGCGCGCCTGCTGCTGATCGGCATTCCCGTGTTCATCTGGACCATGGTGCCGATCTATCACATGTTCCTGTTCGCGATCTCGCCGAAGGAAGACGCGTTCTCCGGCAAGCTGTGGCCGACGCATCCGACGCTGCACAATTTCCACATCGTGTTCTACCAGGAGCACTACTTCCTGCGAGATTTCTGGATCCAGTTCTGGAATTCGCTGGTGATTGCGGTGTCCGCCGGCGCGCTGACGCTGATGATCGCAACCGCAGCGGCGTTTTCGATCTCGCGGTTGCGCGTGCCCGGCGGCCGCACCGTGATGAACATGGCGCTGTTCACCTACTTCATTCCGGCGGCGTTCCTCGCCGTGCCGATGTACCGCACCATGGGCACTTACGGCCTGCTCAACAATCACTGGTCGCTGATTCTGGCGATGGTCACCATCGCCTCGCCTTACGCGATCTGGGTACTGAAACAGGCCTCCGACAAGCTGCCGGTCGAACTCGACGAAGCCGCCACCATGGACGGCGCCACGACGCTACAGTTGTTCCGGCTGGTCTACGTGCCCTTGATGATGCCGTCGCTGGTCGCGGTCGGCACCTACGCGCTGCTGCTGGCCTGGAACGAATATCTCTATGCGTTCCTGCTGCTCTCGAAAGATACCGACATCACGCTCCCCGTCGCGCTGGGCAACTTCCTCGCCGCCGACGACTCGCCCTGGGAACTCCTGATGACCACCGGCTTCATCTACGCGCTGCCGCCGGCTGCGATCTATTACGCCTTCAAGCGCTACATGGTCGGCGGATTGACCGCAGGCGCGGTGAAGTCGTGATGACGGCTCACAGCGGCGCGGCACTCTCGGCTTGCGAACTCGACAGCTTCGAAGCGAACGAAGCCATCACGATCACCACCGCGATGAAGGCGATCACCATGGTGCAGATCGCGTTGATCTCGGGCTTTACGCCGAGCCGCACCTCGGAATAGATCCGGATCGGCAGTGTCGCCGAGCCCGGCCCGGTCGTAAAACTCGCGATCACGACGTCGTCGAGCGACAGCGTGAAGGCCAGCATCCAGCCCGCGGCGATCGCCGGAACGATCAGCGGCAGCGTGACGGCGAGAAACGCCTGCACCGGAGCGCAGCCGAGATCCATCGCGGCTTCCTCGAGACTGCGATCGAGCGAGGCCAGCCTCGACTGCACCACGACGGTGACGAAGCACATGGTCAGCGTGGTGTGGGCAATGGTGACGGTCCAGAACCCGCGTTCGGCGTTCAGCGCCACGAACAACAGCAGCAGCGACAGGCCGGAGATCACTTCCGGCATCACCAGCGGCGAATACAGCATGCTGGAAAACAGCGCACGTCCCCCAAAACGCTCGCCGCGCACCAGCCCCACCGCCGCCAGCGTACCGAGCAGCGTGGCAACGGTCGCCGATACCGCCGCGACGCGAAGGCTCATCCAGGCGGCGTCCAGCATGGCGCGGTCGTTGAAGAATTCATGGTACCAGCGCAGCGACCAGCCACCCCACACCGTGACCAGCCGCGAGGCGTTGAAGGAATAGATCACGAGAATGACGATCGGCAGGTACAGAAACGCCAGCCCCAGCGCCAGCGAGGTGACGTTGAATCGCGAGATCTGGTTGACCCGGCGCGCCATCAGCCCGCCCCCTCCAGCGTGCGGCGCTGCAGCCGGTCGTACAGCAGCAACGGCGGCACCAGCAGAATCAGCAAAGCTATCGCAACCGCCGAGGCCACCGGCCAGTCCCTGTTGGTGAAGAATTCCAGCCACAGCGTCTGCCCGATCATCATCGAACCGGAGCCCGCCAGCAGATCCGGGATCACGAACTCGCCAACGATCGGGATGAAGCACAGCAGTACGCCGGCGCCGACGCCCGGCAGCGACAGCGGAAACGTCACCAGCCAGAATGCCGCCCGCGGCGACGCGCCGAGATCGCCGGCTGCCTCCAGCAGCGCGGGATCAAGCTTGGCGAGCGTCGCATAGAGCGGCAGGATCATGAACGGCAGATACGAATAGACGATGCCGAGATACATCGCGCTGTCGGTCGACAGCCACACCACCGGCGCCGACACCAGATGCAGCGCCAGTAGAATCTGATTGAGCAGGCCGTCGTGCTGCAAAATATTGATCCAGGCATAGATGCGGATCAGGAATGAGGTCCAGAACGGCACGATCACCAGCATCATCGCGATCCCCTGCCAGCGCCGCGGCAGCCGCGCCATGCCATAGGCGATGGGGTAACCGATCAGGAGCAGGATCAAGGTCGACGTCACCGCGACGACAAGGCTGCGCAGATACGAGGTGATGTAGAGATTGTCCGAGAGCAGCAGCCGGAAATTGTCTAGCGAAAGCTGTGCGAACGCGGCCTTGGTCGCGCCCCAGCCTTCCGTGAGGTCGAACAGCGGCAGATAGGGCGGCTGCGCAATCGCGGTCTGCGACAGGCCGATCTTGAGCACGAAGCCGAACGGCACCAGGAAGAACAGCACCATCCAGACGTACGGCGCGATCGCGGCGTAACGCGCCGGGCGGGCGAAGATGCGGCGACCGCTCATTGCTCCAGCACCACGCAATCGTCGGGCGTGAACCACGCCACCACGCGCTGGCCGGCGCTATAGGCATCGAAATCGAGCCGCGCGGTATTGGCCATCGACGAGCGCACCATGGCGCCGGACTCGAGCTTGACCTTGTAGACCGTGAGCCCGCCGAGATAGCCGACATCGGTGATGACGCCTTCGAGCCGGTTGATCGCATGCGAATTGGCCGCGTCCGACGCCGGGCCACGGCGCGACAATTTCACCTTCTCGGGCCGGATCGCGACGCAGACCGTGGCCTTGGTGACGGGCTGGCGCGGCTCAGCCACGACGAGCGTTCCCGCCTCCCGTGTCGAGACATTGAGACGGTTATGGTCGCGCGAAGTAACCTCGCCGTCGAACAGGTTGACGTCGCCGACGAACTCGGCGACCCAGCGCGAACGCGGCGCCTCGTAGAGTTCGCGCGGCGTGGCGACCTGTTCAAGCCGGCCGGCATCCATGACGCCGATCCGGTTCGCCATCGTCATCGCCTCTTCCTGGTCGTGAGTGACGATCACGAAGGTCGTGCCAAGACGGCGCTGCAGCTCCATCAATTCCGCCTGCGTGCTCTCGCGCAGCTTCTTGTCGAGTGCCGCCAGCGGCTCGTCGAGCAACAGCACCTGCGGACGTCGCGCCAATGAGCGCGCCAGCGCGACGCGCTGCTTCTGGCCGCCGGAGAGCTGATCGGGCTTGCGCTTCTCCATCCCCTCCAGCTTGACGAGCGCGACCATTTCCGCGACGCGGGTGGCGATTTCGTCCCGGCTCATCGCCGCGCGTTTCAGGCCGAACGCGATGTTGTCCCGCACGTTGAGATGGGGGAACAGCGCGTAATTCTGGAACATCATGTTGACCGGGCGCTCATGCGGCGCGACCGGCGCGATGTCCTTGCCCTCGAGCAGGATGCGGCCCTCGTCCGGCGTCTCGAAGCCGGCGAGCATCCTAAGCAGCGTGGTCTTGCCGCAGCCGCTGGGGCCGAGCAGCGCGAAGAACTCGCCGGCCCTGATATCGAGCGAGAGCCGGTCCACCGCGCGGAAATTGCCGAACTTCTTGCCGACCCCCTCGATACGGAGCAGCGGCATGTCGGCGATCGCCGCGGCCGGCGGCTCGGGCTTGACCGGCGCCGCCGCCACCTCGATTTTCGGCGTGTCGATTTCCGGCGATTCCTCGGTCATATCCCCTGCCTGCCCCATCGTCGCTGCACGCTAGCGGCGGATCGGCATCCGCTCAACCGCTTCGCCGGCCGCGGCCACAATATTGTGGATGCCGCCGGTCACGTCTCTGCTAGGGTTCGCAGGCTTCAGAATGTTTGCGATCATCGACGATTTGACGGAGCTGGAGAAACAGGATGCTTGCTCGGATTTTGCTGGTTGCGACGGCGATCATCTCCCTGCTCGCCGGCTCCGCAGCCGCCCAAGAAGCCATTGTGACCTACAAATCGTTGAGCCCCGAACTCGCGCTCGATTTAGCACGGGCATCGCTGGCGGACTGCCGGAAGCGCGGTTTCCAGGTCTCGGTGGCGGTCGTCGACCGCTTCGGCGTCACGCAGGTGCTGCTGCGCGACCGCTTTGCGGGTCCTCACACGGCATCAACCGCGACGGGCAAGGCGTGGACGGCGGCCACGTTCCGCACCAGCACAACCGAACTCAACGCCATCAGCCAACCCGGCATGATGCAGGCCGGTATCCGCAACCTGCCGGGCGCCATCATGATCGCGGGTGGCTTGACAGTCGAGGCCGCCGGCTCGCTGCTGGGAGCCGTTGGAGTTTCAGGTGCCCCCGGCGGTGACGCGGATGAAGCCTGCGCCAGGGCGGGTATCGACGCGATCCGCGACAAGCTCGATTTCTAGGCGCGCACCTGGCCATCGCGCCTGCGGCGAGGTCCTGAGCGAGTTACTTTGGTTTGCAGGATTTCATGCAGATTTGATACTCGGTCTTGCACGTCGGTCCCGCATAATTCTTCATGCAGGCGGACTGCTGGACACGGCAAGCCTTGCAACTGCTGGCCTGCTGGGCCTTTGCCGCACCGATCGAACCGGACAGCCCCAGCAATACCATGATGATGATTGCAGCAACGCGCATGATGGTTTCCCCCTCTTCTGTTGTCGACGAGGCCGTCTCATTTATCCTTACGCCGTCATTCCCTGATCACGGCAATTGTCAGCTCATAGAATGCCGTGAAGCTGTCGGCCTTGGTCCAGAGGCCGACGGCGCCCGGCCCCTGGATCGTACGGTCAACCGTTTCGATCAACGAACGTCCATCGAGCGACACCTTGATCGTGTTTCCTTCGATCCGTGCGGTAAGCTGCTGGGTCTTGCCATTCGGCACGGAAGCATCGACGCCGGCGATCTGCCGCCGGACGCCGTCGATGACGTGATAGACGTTGACGTTGTTTTCGAGCGCGTTGGCCCGGGCAACGTAGTAATTGCGCGCGTCCTTGACGCGAAATATCAGTCCGGCAGCCTGGTCGATTTTTCCGGCGATCGGCGTGAACGATACCGAAAGCTCGACATCGCTCGCCTTCACATCATCGACGATGCAAATCGGAAAGCGGTTGTCCACCGCCACCCGGCTTGCCTCGGCGAGCGCCGCACGGTTGTGCACGAGCAGAACCTGCCACGCGACGGGTCCGCCCTGACCAGTCAGCGCCGGCCGGCAAGTGTCTGCCGGCGCACCGACGGTGGCCTCCGGGCTGGCAAGCCGTATCACCCGTGCATCCCCAGCGGCAGAGACGGACGCAAGGGTCAGGGCTGCAAGCAAGGTAACGCCGGCATGGAGAATTGCCCGCATTGGGATCATCCCTCGCGGCTGACGCGGTCGTAGAGTTTGGCCGCGTTGTCCCAGTTGATGGCCTCCATGAAAGCATCGACGTAGGCACCCGCCTTGGCACCGTAATCCATATGATAGGCGTGTTCGTACATGTCGAGCGCGATCACCGGCCGGCCGCCGGCGATGGCATTGGTGTGATCCGCCGCCCATTGGTTGATCAGCCGCTTGTCATGCGGCGAATAGGACAGCAGCACCCAGCCGGAGCCGCCGCCCTCCGCTTTGCCCATCGCAGAGAATTCGGCGCGCCAGCGTTCGACACTACCGAAATCGCGCGCAATCGCCGCCGCCAGCGAGCCTCCCGCCGCACCGCCACCGCCCAGACTGTCAAAATAGGCCTCGTGCAGAATCATTGAATTCATCGCGACCAGTTCTTCGCGCTTGAGGCCATTGACCAGGAAATTCGGCGCCTTTGCGAAATCGAGTTCCGCAAGCTGGGTGGCGATGGCGTTCAAACGCTTCACCGCGCCGACATAGTTGTTTTCATAATGGCTGACGAGAATCTTCTCGGAGATTCCCTTCACCGACTTCGGGTCGAGTGAAAACGGCTTGATTTCATAGGCCATGGATCTTGCTCCCGGTAGCGGTGCGGTCTGCGCACCGGCGGATGGTTGATTGAGCGTCGAAGCCGCTGTGATCCCTGCGACCAGCCCGATGCTCTTGATGAAGTCCCGACGTTCGATATCCCGTGTCATGACCTATTCTCCTGGGGTCGACGCTCGCGCTCCGGCTATCGTGCAAAACTGTCCCTGCGCGGAACGGTTGCTCGCTAACGGGTTGATCCCGCAACGATGTGAGCATGGTCTTGAGCTTGATCGAAATGAAGGTGACCGCCGTCGCCATCTGCCGCGCGCATCGACAGATCGACGAGCGTCCGGCTTTCCGCCATCACGGTCGGACGGGAAAACGGATCGGACAGGCTCGGGTTGATCGATGACATGCTGCGCCCTTGCTGATTTTTCAAAGCCGGACGCGATTCTTCGGCATGTCGCCTCGTGGGGAGATCGCTTCCCCATGCCGTGACTACACGCGACGGGGGGCCGACTTGTCAACCTCGCCCTTCGTAACAAATGCGATACCACCGGAGCCCAATTGTGGCTCACGAGCGGGACCGATATCCGTGCCGCAATGCACAGCTACAGCAAGCCGCCACAATAATTTAGATGCCGCCGGTCACGTCTCTGCTAGGCTTGGCGCAACCCTCGCGACGGCGGAATAAAAATGAACCGGGACAGATACGATCTGGTGCTGACGACCACCTCCGACCGGGCCGCGGCGCGGTACCGCGACGGCGTGGACTGCATGCTGTCGGCCTGGCACGGCGCCGAGGCCGCCTTCGACCGCGCCATCGCGCAGGATCCCGGCTTCGCGCTGGCCCATATCGCGCGCGCCCGCCTGCACCAGCTCAACATGGAAGCCGGGGAAGCCCGCGCCATGGCCGCGCGCGCCCGTGAACTGGCCGCCGGTGCGACGTCGCGCGAGATCGGCCATATCGAGATCATGTCCGCGGTGATCGAGGGCAAGCCGAAGCTCGCCGTCAGCGGCGCCGAGGCTCATCTGGAGGAATATCCCCGCGACGCGCTGGTGCTGTCGCTGCTGCTCGGCGCCTTCGGCCTCTATGCCTTCTCCGGCCGCGCCGACCATGACGCCGCCAAGCTCGCGATCTGCGCGCGCAACGCTACGCATTACGGCGAGGATTGGTGGTTCACCAGCTATCTCGGCTGGTCGCATACCGAAGCCGGAAACCTCCGCGAGGGACGGGCCTTGAGCGAACGCGCGGTGGCGCTGCGGTCCGCCAATGCCAATGCCGCGCATGGCCTGTCGCATGCGATGTTCGAACAGGGCGACATGGAAGCCGGCCGCCAGTTTCTGTCGCAATGGATGCCGGCGCATGAGCGCCAGAGTTTCCTGCACGGCCATCTGGCCTGGCACGTCGCGCTGACCGCGCTCGACGGCGGCGACACCGGCGGCGCGCTCGCCATTTACGAGCAACATATCAAGCCGGCGGGCCGGCCCTATCCGCCGCTGAATATCTTCACCGACGGCGCCTCGCTGCTGTGGCGGCTGTCGCTGGCCGGACAAACCGGACTGGAGCCGCACTGGCGCGACATGGCCGCCTATGGCGAGAAATATTTCCCGCAGGCCGGTGCGCATTTCGCCGACGTTCACTATGCGCTGGCCGGAGCGATGGTCGGCAGCGACGCCCTCGACGCCCGCATGGCCCAACTGGAGGACCGCGAAGCAGCCGGCAGGCTGGCGCCGGGCCGCAGCGCCATCGAGCTGTGCCGCGGCATCAAGGCATTCGCCGATGGCGACAATGAAGATGCGATCCGGCGCCTCGAGCCCGCAATATCGGAACTGGCCCGGATCGGCGGCAGCCACGCCCAGCGCGAATTGTGGGAAGACACGCTGATCGTCGCGTGCCTGCGCGCCGGCCGCGGCGACAAGGCCGCCCGCCACATTTCCGCGCGGCTCGACCGCAGGCCGTCCGCACGGGATGAGGCCTGGTCACGACAGGCAAGCACGTAATGAAACTCACGCGGCTTTCGCCATGAAGGCCGCTAGGGCCTCGCGATCCGCCGGCGGCATCGTGAGGCCGAGCTTGGAGCGGCGCCACAGGATATCATCGGGGAAACGCGCCCATTCGTTGGCCATGAGATAGCGCACCTCGGCGCCCGTCAGTTCCGGGCCAAAGGCCGGGCCAAGGTCGGCGCGTTCCCTGGCGTCGCCGAGCACCGCCTTGACGTTGGTGCCATAGGCCGCGACCAGGCGGCGGGCCTGATCCTCACCGAGAAACCGCCAGCGCTCGCGCGCCGCGTCGACCTCGTCCTCGAAGCGGCCCCAGGCAAAGTCGCCGCCCGGTAGCGCCGTCTTCGCCGTCCAGCGTGCCGACATCGGATAGAACGGCGTCAGCTTCGAGACGGCCTTCTCCGCGCGTCGGCGCGAAGTCGTGACGTCGCCGCCGAAGACCGTGATCAGCGGCGCCTTGCCGCGTCCATGGTCGAACGTCATATCGCCGTCCCTCGGCGATCGTTCGCTGGTGGGGTTCATCACCATGTTGACGCCGGAAACCGTCCGCACCACGTCGACCGGCTCGATCCGCTCGCGAAAATAGCGGTTCGCCGCGTCGCAGAGATAGGCCACGTCGCCGGCCGACGTCGCCACGATGGCCGGATCGCCCTTGAAGGCATGGCCCACGGTGCCGATCAGCGTGAAGTCTCGCTCATAGGGGCTGGCGAAAATCAGCCGGCCGTCGTTGTTCTGGAAGACATAGACATTGTCGCTGTCGAACAGCCGGCGAACCACGATCTGGCTCATCTGCACGCTGCCCGCGTTCGGCGGCGGCTGGCGCAACACGGTCTCAGCCACCGACGCGGTCCAGGCCCCGGTTGCGTTGACGAGCGCGCGCGCGGTCACGACCTGGCGATGGCCGCGATCGATCGCCACCAACCGCCATGTGGCGCCCCGTTCCGCCCGGGTGCAGCGCGCGCCGGTGCGGATCACGGCGCCGCGCGCCGCCGCATCGACCGCGTTCAGGATCACCAGCCGGGAATCGTCCGCCACACAGTCGGAATATTCGAACGCGGTGCCGAACGGCCGCTTCAACGCATTGCCGACCGGATGATGGGTAACGTCGACAGTGGCGGAGGCCGGCAGGCCGTTGCGCGAGGCCAGCCGGTCATAGAACAACAGCCACGACCGCAACTGCCAGGCCGGGCGTTCGTCGGAATGGGCGGGGATGGCAAAGCGCATCGGGCGCACCAGATGCGGCGCAGTCCGAAGCCAGATATCGCGCTCGGCCAGCGCCGCGCGGACACGAAGAAAGCGTCGGCGTTCCAGCCCCGCCAGATCGCCATGGATCAGCCGAGGCGAGGCCGAGGACGCGCCCGCGCCGAGATCGCCCTGCTCCAGCAGGATCACGCGCAGACCGCGTCCGGCGGCGTCGCGCGCAATGCTGACGCCGTTCAGACCACCACCGATAATCGCCAGATCGTAGTCCGCCATACGCAACGTTTACTGGAGAGAGCCGTGACTGAATCAGACTCTAGAGCCGTTTGCGTTCCGATGGAATCGGAACGGGGCTCCAGATTTTTGATTTGACGCGTTTTCTTGACGCGAACCGGTTTCCATCCACGGATCAAGTCCGAGAGCGTGCTTTGCTGGAAAACGATCTAGCCGGTCTTGCGTGTAGGCTCCACGACAATGCCATCGCCGCGGCCGACCAGGGCGGCGTATTGTCCGATCGGGAACGGCTTGCCGATGAAATAGCCCTGCACCGCGTCGCAGCCCTCTTCCGACAGGAAGCTGAGCTGTTCCTGGGTCTCGACGCCCTCGGCGACGATCGACATTTCGAGGCCATGGCCGAGATCGATGACGGCGCGAACGATCGCCGCCGATTGCGGGTTGCGCCCGAGGTTCATGACAAAGGCGCGATCGATCTTGATCTTGTCGAACGGGAACGCCTGCAAATAGCTGAGCGAGGAATAGCCGGAACCGAAATCGTCCATCGAGATCCGCACCCCGAGCGCCTTCAGCCGTCGCAACAATGCCAGACCGCGGTCGAAGTCCTCGATCAGCACGCCCTCGGTGATTTCGAGTTCGAGCCGGTCCGGCGCCAGCCCGGTTTCGAGCAGGATCGAATGCACCAGGCTGACCACGTCGCCGTGCATGAACTGGGCTGGCGACAGGTTGACGGCGATCTGCAGCGGCACCGACCAAGAGGCCGCCTCACGGCAGGCTTCGCGCAGGATCCACTGGCCCATTTCGACGATCAGGCCGCTTTCCTCGGCGAGCGGAATGAAATCGGCAGGCGACACGAAGCCGCGCAGCGGATGCTGCCAGCGCGCCAGCGCCTCGAAACCGATGATCTCGCTGCTGGCGACCGTCGCGCCCGAGGTGGCCTGCGGCTGGTAGTACAGCGACAGCTCGCCGTTCCTGATCGCGACCGAAAGATCCTGGTGCAGCACCCGGCGGTCGCGGATCTGCTGGTCCATCTCGGGTTCGAACAGGCTGATCGAGCCGCGCGATTTCGCCTTGGCGCGGAACAGCGCGGCGCCGGCATTGGCAAGCAGCGAGGCCGCATCCGCGCCATTATGCGGAAACACCGAGATGCCGGTGGTGACGCCGGTGCGGACCGACTTGCCGTCAATCGGGAATTCGTTCGACAGCGCCTCGGCGAGCTTTTCGGCCAGCGCCTTGCCGGCCTCCGGCTGCTTGCCGTCGATGATCAGGCCGAACTCATCACCGGAGAGCCGGGCCACCACGCCGCCGCGGGCGGAAGCCTGGATGCGGCGCGCGACCTCGATCAGGAGCTTGTCGCCCATGGCGTGGCCGAAGACGTCGTTGACTTCCTTCAGTCCGTCGAGGTCGACGCACAACACCGCGAATTCCTCGTCGGTGCCGGCGCAGGCCTCGATCATCTGGGCCAGCGCCTGCAGGAAGGCGGCGCGGTTCGGCAGATCGGTCAGTCCGTCGTGATAGGCCATGTGCGCCATCCGCGACTCGGTCTGGCGGCGGTCGGTGACGTCCTCATGGGTCTTGATCAGATATTGCGGTTCGCCGGCATCGTCGAGCACGGTCATGCGGCGGGTCAGGAACAGCCGCAAGCCGTCCTTGGTGGAGATCGGATGCTCCTCGGTGAGCAGGCCGCGCTTCTTGATCGCGGCTTCGTCGCGCGCGATGATCAGCTTCGCTTCCCTGGGATTGAAGATATCGGCCGCGGTCAGCCCGGTGGCATCCTCGCGGCGGCGATTGAGGATGGTTTCCGCGCTGCGGTTGGCGAGCAGGTAGCGCCCGTCACTGACGCGCTCGACGATCAGCGACACCGGAATGTTGTCGACCACCAGTTCCAGGAACTTCTTGGTGTTCTCCAGTTCGCGCGACAGCGAGCGGCGTTCGGTGACGTCGTCGAACAGCGCGATCAGGAACTCCGGCTCGCCGCGCTCGTTGCGCGCGACCACCCGGTTGGAGGCGAGAATTCGTTTCTCGGAACCACGCTCGACCATGAGTTCGGTGCGATGATATCCTTCCGGCGCGTTCAGCGCCGATTGATCCGCGACGTCGATGCTTTTCGCGGTTTCGGGCCGGAAGATCTCGTCGGCGCGCTTGCCGATGATATGATCGCGGGAGAACCGCGAGAAGCGTTCGAACGCGCGGTTGGCGAAGATATAGCGGCCGTCGTCGATGTTCTTGGCGGCGACGCAGACCGGAACGTTGTCGAGCACGGATTCCAGGAACTGGGTGGTCGAGGCGAGCTTGCGCGACAGGTTGCGCTGTTCGGTACAATCCTCATGGGTTCCGATCGTGCCGCCGTTCGGCAATCGAAAGATCTTCGAGAGGACCGATCTTCCGCCGGGCATTTCCGTGACGAAGCCTTCCGGACGGCGCGCCAATGCGGCGAATTCCTCGACGGTGAGATTCAACAGGCCGCGCGAACGCCGCAACTCGACCAGGTCCCGGCCGGTCTTGCAGCTTGCGATGTCGGCGCGCGTGAATCCGTAGATGTCGAGCAGGCGGTCGTTGCAGAAGACGACGCGGCCCTGCGCGTCGGACATTATCACGCCCTGATTGAGATTGTTCAGGGCGGAACTGATGAACGCGTTGCGCCGCAATTTGGCACGCCGTGACTTGCGCAACGCACTCAGCACCCAGATTCCGGCCGCACCGAGAAAGGACGCGACGACGATGCCGCCGATCAGGAATTCCCAGACCAGATTGGGATCGAGCGCGCCGATATAGCTTGCCGGCGCAAAGCCGCCGGACAACGGCGCGCTCCAAGCCGATCCGCACGGCACAGCGGCGGCAAACAGGCACATGACGGCCTGCGCCGGAATCGAATTCTTCCCGCCTGCCTGCCAATTCTTGCCAGTCATCACTCACCCGCGGATTTGCGGGCGGAGTGTCTGGCTTGGCGGGTTTGGATCGGGTAAACGCGTACCCTTGCAACTCAAAAATGTGACATAAATTGCGGCAATTGCCCGGACATGATTAATGCTTCACTAACGGGACCGCGCTAAGGCGTATATCAAGGCAAACCAACGGGTTGCTTGGACACTTCGGTGGGCGGAATGATAGTAACCGGGCGCGGCCATCGCCCAATCCCGCGCCATAATCCCGGACCTGAAGCTGACATGGACAGAGTTGATTGCGTCGTCATCGGAGCGGGGGTGATCGGGCTTGCGATCGCACGCAAGCTCGCTCTGGCCGGCCGCGAAGTGATCGTGCTGGAAGCGGCCGAGGGCATCGGCACGGTGACCTCCTCGCGCAACAGCGAGGTGATCCATGCCGGCATCTACTACCGCGCCGGCAGCCTGATGGCACAGATGTGCGTCAGCGGCCGCCATGCGCTCTACCGATATTGCGCCGATCACGGCATTCCCCATCGCAATTGCGGCAAGCTGATCGTGGCAACCACGCCGAAAGAAACCGAAAAGCTGCAATCGATCCGGGCGCATGCCGAAGCCAACGGCGTCGACGACATGCAGTTGCTTTCGGGCGAAGCGGCGCGCGCCCTGGAGCCGGCACTGAACTGCGACGCGGCGCTGCTGTCGCCCTCCACCGGCATCATCGACAGCCACGCCTACATGCTGGCGTTGAAGGGCGATGCGGAAGCGGCAGGTGCTGCCTACGCGTTCCATACGCCGCTGCTGCGCGCGCGGGCGAACGCAGGCCGCATCGAGATCGAAGCCGGCGGCGACGCGCCGATGACGCTTGCCTGCGATCTCCTGGTCAACGCGGCCGGACTTGGCGCACCCGCGGTGGCGCGCGGCATCGAGGGCATGCCGGTCGAATTGATTCCGTGCGCCTATCTCGCCAAGGGAAACTATTTCAGCTGCAACGCGCGGGCGCCGTTTTCACGCCTGATCTATCCGGTGCCGGAGCCCGGCGGTCTCGGGGTGCACCTCACGCTCGACATGGCCGGCCAGGCTCGCTTCGGCCCCGACGTGGAATGGGTCGAGAGCATCGATTACGCGGTCGACCCCGCGCGTGCGGAAAAATTTTATCCCGCGATCCGGCGCTATTGGCCGACGCTGCCGGACGGAGCGCTGATGCCGAGCTATTCCGGAATCCGACCGAAGATCGTGCCACCCGCGGTCGCCACGCAGGATTTCCTGATCCAGGGACCACGCGACCACGGCGTCACCGGACTGATTAACCTGTTCGGTATTGAATCGCCGGGCCTGACGTCCTCGCTCGCCATCGCAGACCATGTCGGCGGACTGGCAAATCCATAGACTGCAGATCTGCAAACGATCGTCGCTTCTGGCGATCGCTGCGAACGCAATGCTTAGAGAAACGCAAACCTTCAGCGGATGAGCGCGTCAGCGCCCATCCTGCGATGAAGTGCCGTTCTCGATACCTGCGGGGGAAGTCGGCTAGTGCAGCGTTTCGCTGCTGGTATTTCTCAACCGCTCGATCTGGTCCTTGACCATCAACTTGCGGCGCTTCAACTCGACAATTTGCAAATCGTCTGTGGATAGATGCACGAGCGCTTCGTGCAATTCGCTTTCGAGGATCTTGTGTTTACGTTCAAGTTCAACAAGATGCGCCTGTAGAGCCATACGAAATCTCCTCGGTGGGTGAAACCTCAGATTCGATCCGGACGACGGAGTGTACACCAGCAGCCGAATCTGTCGATGGGTATCCAGAATCGGGCCTCTCATATTTTCGGATTTATCTGTAACCAATCGTGAGTATGGAACCCGGTCAGCTTGCGGAGCGGCCCCGCAGGGACGATATTTACCGCCAGCTTCCGCAAAATCGTTCACAACCTCATCGTGCTCTCCAGCTAGCGTACACCATGACCGACGAAGATGAGCGCGAGCTCGAAAACGAACTTGCCAGACTGCAGCAGGAGCATCGCGATCTCGACGCGGCAATCGACGCGCTGCATCAATCGCCGGCGCCGGACCTGCTGCGACTGCAGCGGCTGAAGAAACGCAAGCTGCAACTGCGCGACCGCATCGCCTTCATCGAAGACCAGATCACCCCGGATATCATCGCCTGATAGTTGGCCGTCTTTCCGGGCGCTCGTCAGGGCGAACCTCAGATGCGCAGTTGCGCATTGCGGAATCTCGAGAGTCTGAGATGCGCAACTGCGCATCGTAGTTTGTGCTCTACATCGCTCCGGAATGACGAACCCGAGGGTTCGGCAACCTGGGTCAACCTGCCGCAGGGCTGCGAACCGTTTGAGGCAATGCGGCTCGGGCAAAATCGCCTGCCCTTCCCGGCAAATCCTTTTCCCCGACATCCACAAGGACAGACGTCGCGGTGATCCTGATCGGCCGCCGCCGCCGACCGGCCTCGCGGCCGTCAGATCGTCCCACTCCACAGCTTGACTTCACGAGAACAAAAGAGGAACATATTTCCTCGCCGCCAGCCAAGGGAGTTTTGCCATATCCGCCCCGTCATCCCTGTCCGACAACAGCCGCTACGAGCAGGCCTGCGATCAGGCCATAGCGATGTGCGACGGCAATCTGCGCTCGACCATCAAGGCGCTGATCATGGCCAACGAATATCTGGAGACCGAGCTGGAGGAATTGCAGGCCGCCGTTGCCGCCGGCTGCGTGCCGGCAAAATATTCGAGCAGCAACGCGGCCTGAAACCGGGCGATCAAGGAGCGATCCAAATCAAGGAGCGATCCAAATGGCTGATGTCACCTATTACGTCGCGATGCCGTTCCTGCAGGACGACAGCGGCTCGCCGGTCGCGGGCGCCGCGGAAGAATGTCAGAGCTCGACAATGGCGTTGCGTCGCGCCGAGATCCTGTCGCGCACGCCCGGCAGCATCGGTGCGGTCGCATTCAGCCGCACCGGCGATCCCATGATCGGCGAATTCGGCGACGCGCAACTGCTGCGCAAGTTCGGCAGCGTGCCGGACGATCTCAGCGGGCTGTAATTGCTGCTTTGTTGCACGCGTTTTCTTGACGCGAACCGGCACCCGCTTCGCGCGATAACGCTTCAGCTTTCATGGCGCCGCTGCGCCTTGCGCACATACATCGCGCTGTCGGCGGCTTCGAGCGCGCGGCCGGCCTCCGAATGGCTGTCGAGGATGGCGACACCGGCGGAGGCGCCCGCCGAAATGGTGCGGCCACGGAAAACGAAGGAGAGCCGGTCGATCATCTCCTCCAGCGCGGCGGCCTTGGCCTTGGCATCGGTCTCGCTGAGATGCCACAACAGCAGCGCGAACTCGTCGCCGCCGAGCCGGCCGATCACGTCGGACGAGCGCACCTGTCCCAGCAGCGTGGTGACGATGGCCTTGAGCACCTGATCGCCCGCGGCATGTCCAAAGGCATCGTTGATCGGCTTCAGGCGATCGACGTCGAGCACGATCAAGGCGCCGCCGGCGCGATAGCGCTTGATGTAGGCGATCGAACGATGAAGTTCCCGTTCGAAGCCACGCCGGTTCGGAATACCGAGCAGGAAGTCCGTATCGGCGAATGCCTGCAGTTCCTCGATTCGCGCCTCAGCCCGCGCCAATTGCGCTTTCAACCGCCGAATCGTCGATCGCTGGTCCGCCGAGGCGGCTGGCGAGCGGAGGGTGGGCGTGGCCTTGCGGCGCGGTGCGGCTTTTTGCCCCGCGCCCGCGCTTTTGGGGCGTTTTGGGCCCTTCGAGGCGGTCGCCCTGGTTTTCTTCGTCATGGCCTTCCCTGTGCAGGCTTGCTTATGAAGGCTTGCCCGGATTCACCAAGACAGGATAGTCCATTCCGGACCCCTTGCCACGCCTTGGATGGCGCCCGGGCCGCCCCTATAATGCGGCCTATGTTTCTGGATTCCCGAACAGAATTGACGAAATGACCGCACCCATCGCCATCATTATGGGAAGCCAGTCGGACTGGGAGACCATGCGCCACGCCGCCGAGACGCTGACAGCGCTCGGGGTCGATTGCGAAAAACGCATCGTTTCGGCGCACCGGACCCCGGATCGGCTGTTCGCCTTCGCCAAGGGCGCCAAGGCCGAAGGCTTCAAGATTATCATCGCCGGCGCGGGCGGTGCGGCCCACCTGCCGGGCATGGCGGCGGCGCTGACGGAACTTCCGGTGTTCGGCGTTCCCGTCGAATCCAAGGCGCTGTCGGGGATCGATTCGCTCTACTCGATCGTGCAGATGCCGGCCGGCGTTCCCGTCGGCACGCTCGCTATCGGCAAAGCCGGCGCCATCAACGCCGCGCTGCTTGCAGCCTCGGTGCTGGCGCTGAACGACCCGGCGCTGGCGCAGCGTTTGGCCGCGTGGCGCAAGCAGCAGACCGACGCCGTCAAAGAGCGTCCGGAGGGTTCGGCGTGACGGCTTCCCATCCCGTGAAGCTGAAGCCGGGCGACACCATCGGAATTCTCGGCGGCGGACAA
Source organism: Bradyrhizobium sp. KBS0727 (assembly GCF_005937885.2). Classification (NCBI taxonomy): domain Bacteria; kingdom Pseudomonadati; phylum Pseudomonadota; class Alphaproteobacteria; order Hyphomicrobiales; family Nitrobacteraceae; genus Bradyrhizobium; species Bradyrhizobium sp. KBS0727. The sequence continues at coordinate 6,305,705 of NZ_CP042176.1, forward strand.
TTGGGCCGGATGCTGGCCATGGCGGCGGCGCGGCTCGGGCTGAAAAGCCAGGTGTTCTCGCCCGATCCGGATTCACCCGCCTTCGACGTGGTGCAGCACGCGACCTGCGCGGAATATGCCGACGTCGAAGCGCTGGAACTGTTCGCCAACGACGTCGACGTCATCACCTATGAATTCGAGAACGTGCCGGCCGCGACCGCGATGGTGCTGGCCGCACGCCGCCCGGTGCTGCCCGCGCAGAAGATCCTGGAGACCACACAGGACCGGCTGGTCGAGAAGGACTTCATCAAGCGGCTCGGCATCGGCACCGCCGACTACGCCGACGTGTCGTCGGCCGAGACCTTGCGCACCGCGATCGCGCGCATCGGCCTGCCCGCCGTCATCAAGACCCGCCGCTTCGGCTATGACGGCAAGGGCCAGGCGATCATCCGCGAGGGCGATGATCCCGGCCGGGTCTGGGAAGAGCTCGGCACCAAGTCCGCGATCCTCGAGGCCTTCATTCCATTCGAGCGCGAGATCTCCGTGATCGCCGCACGCTCGGCGGACGGCCATGTCGAGTGTTACGACGTCACTGAAAACGAACACCGCGACCACATCCTGAAGATTTCGCGCGCACCGGCCGCGATATCGGATGAACTGGCGGCGTCGGCGCGCGACATCGCGGGCCGAATCGCCGATGCGCTGGACTATGTCGGCGTGCTCGCCGTCGAGATGTTCGTGGTCGCCGGCAACGGCGGCCCGCACGTGCTGGTCAACGAGATCGCGCCGCGGGTGCACAATTCCGGGCACTGGACGCTGGACGGCGCCTCGATCTCGCAATTCGAGCAGCACATCCGGGCGATCGCCGGCTGGCCGCTCGGCAAGCCGGTCCGCTACGGCCCGGTCACCATGACCAACCTGATCGGTGACGATATCCTGAGCTACGAGCAGTGGCTGACGGTCCCCGGCGCAACCTTGCACCTCTACGGCAAGGGGCCGCCGCGGCCGGGTCGCAAGATGGGCCATGTCACCGAAGTGGCCCCGCTTTCCAAAGCATAGCCGGCAATCGCAGCTACACTTTTTACTTGCCCTCTACCGTGCCGGCCGGCTCGTCGCTGAGCCAGCGATAGATCACGCCGCCGAGCACGCCGCCGATCAGCGGTGCGATCCAGAACAGCCAGAGCTGCGCCAGCGCCCATCCACCGACGAACAGCGCCGGCCCGGTGCTGCGCGCCGGGTTCACCGAGGTGTTGGTGACGGGGATGCTGACGAGATGGATCATCACCAGCGCCAATCCGATCGCCAGCGGCGCAAAGCCCGCGGGCGCCTTGCCGTGAGTGGCACCCATAATGATGAACAGGAACATCATGGTCATCACCACCTCGGTGATGAAGCAGGCCACCAGGCTGTATCCACCGGGTGAATGGGCGTCATAGCCATTCGACGCAAAACCCTTGGTGACATCGAATCCGGCAGCGCCACTTGCGATCACATAGAGCAGCGCGGCGGCGACGATCGCCCCAACGACCTGTGCAATCACATAGGGCAGGATCTGGCCGGCCGGAAAACGCCCGCCCGCGGCAAGGCCGACCGTCACGGCAGGATTGAGATGGCAACCCGACACATGGCCGATCGCATAAGCCATCGTCACGACGCTCAGGCCGAACGCCAGCGACACGCCGACCAGGCCGATACCGACCTGCGGAAAGCCCGCAGCGATGACGGCGCTGCCGCAACCCGCAAAGGTAAGCCAAAAGGTTCCGATCGCCTCGGCGGCATATTTTTTGGCATTCATTGGTCGCCTCCCCGTGCTGCTTTTTAAATCGTTGGAACTAACTAGTAACGGCCCCGCAGAAGATATCCAACCCGCTGAATCGGGGGCGTACGGGCCGAATTTGTTTGAATTTCGTGCCTTTCCTTGGCTCAAATCCGCCTTCTCAGGTGGACATTCCCGAATTTGTCTGGTACATCGCCGCCCTCAGGGTTAAGGGCTAGGCCTTTTGCCAGCCCTTTGCTTTACCAGAATTCCTATCCGATCAATTGAAAGAGGATGCCGCGTGCAGGTTCTCGTCCGCGATAACAATGTCGACCAAGCTCTCAAGGCGCTGAAGAAGAAGATGCAGCGCGAGGGTATTTTCCGCGAGATGAAGCTCCGCGGCCATTACGAAAAGCCGTCCGAAAAGAAGGCCCGTGAAAAGGCCGAAGCCGTGCGCCGCGCGCGCAAGCTGGCCCGCAAGAAGCTGCAGCGCGAAGGCCTGCTGCCGATGAAGCCGAAGCCGGTGTTCGGCGCTGGTCCCGGTGGCGAGCGCGGTGCTGCCGCCGGCGGCCGTGGTGGCCCGGGTGCAGGTCGCCCGCCGCGCTGAACAGTTACGCGGATCTTGAAATACGATAACGCGGGCCTTGCGCCCGCGTTATTTTTTGGTGCCACGCGATCCTGCGCGGTTTCCGTCCGCAAAGCCCGTTCCAGCTCTTGCTGCCATAGCCGCTGATGCATTTTGCGCTACGGCGGGTTACCAATGCCGGATTAGCGCGAGCATTTCCCGTAATGGCCCACCCGGCGCCCCCGCCCTCCTCCGGAGTTTTGCGTTTCCGGCGCCACGCGCCGGCGCCGGGCATTTTGGTGGCGATGATATGTTCGCTGCCGCTTGGCGGCTGCTCGTTCGATCTCGGATCGTGGGGATCGGACAAGGAAAAGCCGCAGCAGCAGGCCGAGCCAAAACCTGCCGACAATACCGGCGCCCTCAGCGTTGCCGACGCCCAGGGCTACGCGATGCGCGGCCAGGTCCTCGCCAAATCCGGCAAGAACGAAGAAGCGCTTGCGGAATTCGATCGGGCGCTCGCGGTCGATCCCTACAACGTGCCGGCGCTCTACGGCCGCGGCCTGATCCATCAGGGCGCAAAGGAACATCAGCAGGCGATCGAGGACTTTACCGCGGCCAATGGCCTGTCGCCGCAGAAGGCCGAGCCGCTGCTGGCCCGCGCGAACAGCTACTTCGCACTCGACAAGGTCAAGGAAGCGGTCGTCGATCTCGACGAGGCGGTGCAGGCTGACCCGAACAGTGCAGCAGCCTGGTCAGCCCGTGGCGCCGCCTATGAGCGGCTGGGCGACAAGGTCAACGCGTCCGCTTCCTACAACCGCGCACTCGCGCTGCGCCCGAGAGACGAAGCCGCGCGAAACGGCCTCGCGCGCACCGGCGGCTAGTTCTGATTCTCGGCGCGTTGTCTTCACGCGAACCGGTGACCACCCTCGGATCAAGTCCGACGGCATGCTTCGCTTAAAGCGCGATAGCTCTTGTTCTCGACGCGTTTTCTTTACGCGAACCGGAAACCACTTCGCTCGAAAACGCTACGTCTGGATTACTTCGGCAGGACGGCGTGGAAGAGGGATTTCGCCGTCGACAGCATGTCTTCGGCAACCGCCGAGGTCCGCTCGCGCACGGACGGCTCCGCGGCCTCGGCACGAAGGTCGAGCGGCCGGGAAACCGGAATCTCGGCCGGCGGTGTCGGACGGCTCGGATCGGCGGACCCGGCATTGGCCGCGTAAGGCGGCCGCGGCTGTGACGATCCCTGACCATAGGCATCCGCCGGCGGCGCCGAAACCATGATCGGCGGCGGCAGCGGCCGCACGGCAGGCCCGGCCGTCGCAGGCGCCGTCACGACGCGGGGCGCATCGACGGCACGTGAAGCCTCACGTGAGGTCTCTTGCACACGCGGTGAGGCGTCGCCATTGCCGCGCAGACGCTCGATGGCGGCGCGCGCCAGGTCGTTGGCATCGCGGCGCTCTTCCGGCACAACGGCGGCCTCGACCGGCGGTACAGGTGCAGGCGCGGCCGCAACCGGGGCGGCGGCAGGCGTGACGGGCTGCACCAGCGACGGCAGCACGACCCTTACTTTTTCTTTTTCACGTTCTTTTTCACGCGGCGCGGCCGCGTGACGGCGCGGATCGGCGGGAATGCTGGCGGTCTCGACGGGGGCATCGGCGGATTTTACGTCAGCCTTCGCCTCGGCCTTATCCTTGTCTTGCGCCTTTTCGACCACCGTCGGCCGTTCGGCGGCGGTCCTTTCCATCAGGCTCTTCTCGGAAACGCCCTTGGCCTTGACCCCCGCAGCCGGGAGATTGCCGACGTCCGCGGCCTCGGCCGGCTTCGCGTCAGCAGCCTTGCTCTCGCCCTTGGGCTCGACCCCCTTGGGGTCAGCAGCCGACACGGCGGCCGCGACAGGGGCGTCGGCGCCCGGCTTGGTCACGATGTAATGGTTGACGATGTACGCCCCGATGATCGTCGCCGCCACCGAGGGCAGGATGTCCAACGCAAATTTCTTCAGGTAATTCAGCATTCCGGCCACTCCCCGCGTGTCCTTGATGCGGGAACTTCTGGGCATATTGAGGGATCAACTGCGACGGATCGGTGGCAATTGGCCTATCCCCGCAACGTTTCGTGTAGTTGGAGGCTGCTCCCGGGATGTGACGCCGGCCCCTCGACGCCGGTCGGAGGCGGGTCAGGGCTTCAGTTCGACCTCCAGAAACACGATCTCGGTCGCGGTCTCGTTGAGCACGTCGTGCTGGACGCCGGCTTTGCGGAAATAGGACTTTCCGACCCCGAGCTGCGCCTTGGAGCGTTCGCCATTGGGCGCCACGATGGTCATCTCGCCCGCGGTCACCGGCACGATCACGTAGTCCATGCCATGGGTGTGATGGCCGGTCGCGCTGCCGGGCGCGAGCCGCCATTCGGTGACGCGGACTTCGGGGGTGTCGACCTGAACGTCGGATTTGGCGCTGAGCATCGTGGGGTACTCCAGGTAATTTCCGAGAAGTGCGATTTCCGGGACGTTACGGCACGAATACCATGAACAGGAACACGGCAAACACCACCATATGCACCAGCCCGAACAGGATGTTGGTGCGGCCGGTGCCAAAGGTGAGCATGCTGATGATGAAGGTCAGCACCAGCAGCACCATCTCCTGGGCGTTGAGCCCGAGTACCAGTTGCTTGTCGAGCGTGTAGGCCGCGACCGCCACCGCGGGCACGGTCAGCCCGATGGTGGCGAGCGAGGAGCCCAGTGCGAGGTTGATGCTCTTCTGAAGATCGTTCCTGCGGGCGGCGGTAACGGCCGCGACGCCCTCCGGCAGCAGGATCAGCAGCGCTACCACCACGCCGGCAAAGGCCGGCGGCGCACCAATGCTGGCAATGGTGATATCGACCACCAGCGAGAATTTCTTTGCCAGCAGCACCACCGCCAGCAGCGAGACCAGCAGCAGCGCAATACTCACGACCAGCATCCGGTTCGAGAGCTGTGATCCTTCGGTCGAGGCATCGGCGGCTTCGTTGATGAAATAATCGCGATGCCGGATGGTCTGGGTGTAGAGAAAAACGCCGTAGAGAAGCAGCGTCACGACACTGACGAAGCCGAGCTGGGCTGCCGAATAGATCGGCCCGGGCGCCGTCAGGGCGTAATTGGGCATGATCAGCGTGATCGTCGCCATCACGAACAACACGCTGAGATACAGGTTGGTGCCCGAGACCTGGAAATCCTGCTCCTTGAAGCGTAGCCCGCCAATGAAGATGCAGAGGCCGACGAGGCCGTTGCACACGATCATGACAACCGCGAACACGGTGTCGCGGGCCAGCGCCGGCACCGGCTTGTCGCCGAGCATGATGGTGGCGATCAATGCGACCTCGATGATGGTGACGGCGAGCGTCAACAGCAGCGTGCCATAGGGCTCGCCGATCCGCTCGGCGATGACCTCGGCATGATGCACGGCCGCGAACACCGTCCCGAACAGGATCGACAGCAGCACGGCCGCGAACACCAACCCGGCCGCCGATGGCGTGAATGTCAATCCAAGGCCGGTGGCGACGGCAAAGAGAGCGACCGCAAGGGCTGGAAATATCCACGCCGATTTCGGCATCGGTCCGTGTGCGCTCATGCGATCAATCCCTCAAAGGCCCGTGAATGGACGATGCAACCACCATAGCAGACGTCAGCCGCTTGCAGCGTCGACGAATCGACGCGCGGTTTCAACCGCGCCGAAATTGTCGAGATCATTGTGGCTGCCTTCCGGAAAGCGGACGAACCGCTTCGGTTCATTCGCCAGCGCAAACAGCCGTTCGCCGAAGCGGATGGGAATGGTGGCATCGCGCCCGCCATGCATGAACAGGGAGGAAACCTTGACCCCTGCAATCCGCGCATCTGAACGGAACGGGTCCCGCAGCACCAGCCGCACCGGCGCGAACCAGAAGGCGGCGGCGGCCACGTCCGCGATCGAGCTATAGGGCGCCTCCAGGATCAGCCGCGCGACCTTCTGTTCGGCCGCCAGCGCCACCGCAACGCCGGTGCCAAGCGAGAAACCCCAGACCACAATCCGCTCAGTGCCATAGAGGGCGGCCGTAAAGTCATAGGCGGCTGCCGCATCCATCAACAGTCCGCGCTCGCTTGGCTGCCCGCTCGAGCCGGCATAGCCGCGATAGGACAGTGCAACGACGCCGGTGCCGTCGGAAATCAGGTCGTGAAAGCGGCCGAAGAAGCCGGCGAGAAAATCGCCGTTGCCGTGGAAGTAGAGCACGACCGGATGGCCGGGCTTTGCCGGGACGTGCCAGACGATGACCTTCTCACCGTCTGCCGTGCCCAGCACATGCTCTTCCGCTTCGCCAAAGCCCGCCTGCTGCGGCGACGTGCGCACAACGGTCGGAACCGGAAACAGGAACGAGCGCTGCGCAAAGAACAGCACAACGAGACCGACGGCATAACCGACCGAAACGACAATCAGGAGCCATTTCAGGACGGTCATCAGTCCCGTCCGCAGGTCAAAACCTTACATCGCCTTGACGATGCTCTCGGTGACCTTCTTGGCGTCGCCGAGCAGCATCATGGTGTTGTCGCGGTAGAACAGGGGATTGTCGATGCCGGCATAGCCCGAAGCCAGCGAGCGCTTGATGAACATCACGGTGCCGGCCTTCCAGACCTGCAGCACCGGCATGCCGTAGATCGGCGAGCTCTTGTCTTCCTCGGCGGCCGGGTTGGTGACGTCGTTGGCGCCGATCACGAAGGCGATATCCGCCTGCGCGAATTCGGAGTTGATGTCCTCGAGTTCGAACACCTCGTCATAGGGCACGTTGGCTTCCGCCAGCAGCACGTTCATGTGGCCAGGCATGCGGCCGGCGACAGGGTGAATCGCGTACTTCACCTCGACGCCTTCCTTCTTCAGGATGTCGCCCATTTCGCGCAGCGCGTGCTGGGCCTGCGCCACCGCCATGCCGTAGCCGGGCACGATGATGACCTTCTGCGCATTCTTCATGATGAACGCCGCATCGTCGGCCGAACCGAGCTTGACGGGCTTCTGTTCACCGCCGCCACCGCCGCCCGCCGCCGCGGTCTCACCGCCGAAGCCGCCGAGGATGACCGAGATGAAGGAACGGTTCATCGCGTGGCACATGATGTAGGACAGGATCGCGCCGGAAGAACCGACCAGCGCGCCGGTGATGATCAGCGCCGAATTGCCGAGCGTGAAGCCGATGCCGGCCGCGGCCCAGCCGGAATAGGAATTCAGCATCGAGATCACGACCGGCATGTCGGCGCCGCCGATCGGAATGATCATCAGCACGCCGAGCGCCAGCGCGATGATGGTGATCAGCCAGAAGTCGAGCGCGCTGCCCGACATCACGAGGCCGACGATGAAGAACACCAGCGCCAGCGCCAGCGCGATGTTGATGTAATGACGCCCTGGCAGGATGATCGGCGCGCCGCTCATCCGTGCCGACAGTTTCAGGAACGCGATCACCGAGCCGGTAAACGTCAGCGCGCCGATGGCGACGCCGAGCGACATTTCGACCAGGCTCTGGGCATGGATGTGGCCGGGCGTGCCGATGTCGAAGGCTTCGGGCGCGTAGAACGCGCCGGCGGCGACCAGCACCGCGGCCATGCCGACCAGCGAGTGGAAGGCAGCGACCAGTTCCGGCATCGAGGTCATCGGCACCCGGCGCGCAATCACGGCGCCGATCGAGCCGCCGATGGCGATGCCGAGAACGACCAGGATCCAGGCGACACTGTCGGCCGGCGGATGGCTGGCGAGGGTGGTCACCACCGCAATGCCCATGCCGACCATGCCGAAGAAGTTGCCCTGCCGGGAGCTGGCCGGACTGGACAGCCCGCGCAGCGACAGGATGAACAGCACACCCGCCACGAGATAAAGAACAGCTGCCAGATTGGCGTTCATCTCAGGTCCCCATTGTCTTCGTCACCACGAGGTGCACGCCTATCACTCGTCATTTACCTGGCCTTCTTCTTGTACATCGCCAGCATGCGCTGGGTGACAAGGAAGCCGCCGAAAATATTCACGCAGGCGAAGATCAGCGCGATGAAGCCGAAGCCCCGCGCCCAGCCCGAGCCGCTCGAAATCATGCCGACGCCGACCGCGAGCAGCGCGCCGACCACGATCACCGAGGAGATCGCATTCGTCACCGACATCAGCGGCGTATGCAGCGCCGGGGTCACCGACCAGACCACGAAATAGCCGACGAACACCGCGAGGACAAAAATCGACAGCCGGAATACAAAGGGATCGACGACTTGGGCGATGTGCTCCATGGCTTCTCTCCTTACGCTTTCGGCTGGAAGTTCGGGTGGATGACGGCGCCGTCCTTGGTGAGCGCGGTGGCTTTCACCAGTTCGTCGTCCCAATTGACCGCGAGCGTCTTGTTGGGCTTGTCGATCATGGTCTCGATGAAGTTAAACAGGTTGCGCGCGTAAAGGCTGGAGGCGGATTGCGCCACCCGGCCCGCGACATTGGTGTAACCGACGATCTTGATGCCGCCGACATCCGCGACCTCACCGGCCTTGGCACCCTCGACATTGCCGCCGCGCTCGACGGCAAGGTCGACCAGCACCGAACCGGGCTTCATCGACTTCACCATCTCGGCGCTGACGAGTTTTGGCGCCGGCCGGCCCGGGATCAGGGCGGTCGTGATCACGATGTCCTGTTTCTTGACGTGCTCGGCGGTGAGCGCGGCCTGCTTGGCCTGGTATTCTTTCGACATTTCCTTGGCGTAGCCGCCGGCGGTCTGGGCGTTCTTGAATTCCTCGTCCTCGACCGCGAGGAATTTGGCGCCGAGCGATTCAACCTGCTCCTTGGTTGCCGGCCGCACGTCGGTCGCGGTGACGACGGCACCTAGCCGTCGCGCCGTTGCAATCGCCTGCAGGCCGGCAACGCCGACGCCCATGACGAAGACTTTTGCCGCCGGAATGGTGCCGGCCGCGGTCATCATCATCGGAAAGGCGCGGCCAAAGGCCTCGGCTGCCTCGATCACGGCGCGGTAACCCGCAAGGTTGGCCTGACTCGACAACACGTCCATCACCTGCGCGCGGGTGATGCGCGGCATCAATTCCATCGCAAACGCCGAAATGCCGGCATCCGCCATCGCCTTCAGCGCAGCATCGTTGCCATAGGGATCCATGATGGCGATGACCAGCGCGCCGCGCTTGTACTGCGCAAGCTCCGAGGCCTCGGGCCGCTTCACCTTGATGATGATGTCGGCGTCCTTCAGGGCGTCGGCGCTGACGGTGGCGCCGACCGCGGTGAATTCGGAGTCCGGCAGGCCCGACTTGATGCCCGCGCCCGGCTCGATCGCGATATCGACGCCCAACGCCTTGAATTTCTTCACGGTGTCGGGGGAAGCGGCGACCCGCGGTTCGGACGGATCGATTTCCTTGGCAACGGCAATCTTCATGGGCCCTCCGGCGGCGCGAGAAGCGCGCGCGCAAGCAAACTAGCGTTATTTCCGCCAGCCAGGATACCGGTTTCGCAACCGGACGAGATGCAAATTTTCAGATCGCGCCCTCATTGGCAGCGCAGGGAGGGGGTCAGGTCAGGAAATAGCCCATCAGGGCAACGATGATGACAACGGCCACAGTGCCATATTTGACCAGCATGATGAAGCCTTCGTAGGTCTGCTCATGGGCCGGATAGTCGTTGCCGTCGGCGGTGGTGTAGGCAACTTCGTTATGATCAGCCATCGGTGTCCCCAGTCAAAGATCGGATTCCAGCGTCGAAATAGCGCAAAGCGCCTGCAAGGGCAACGCCGGACGGGGCCGGATTCCCGCTTATCGGGTCATTCGGACGGCCAATTGTCACGGATCCAGCGGGTCAGGCTTTCCTCGCTGACCTCACCTGCGGCAAGGGAGAGGATGATGGCGGTGGCGTGCGCTGGCTCGGGAGCAAAAGGTATATCGTTGCCGCGCAGGAAGACCATCATGGCGTGGAACGCAATACGCTTGTTGCCGTCCACAAACGCATGGTTACGGGCGAGACCGAACGCGTAGGCTGCGGCGAATGCAGCCATATCCTTTTGCCCGTCATTCCATTGGTTGACTGGCCTCAGGACCGCCGTGTCGAGAAGGCCCTGATCCCGGATGCCTTCCGATCCACCGAATATCGCCAGTTGCTCCGCATGCATGTCGACGACTTCGTCGACATCGAGCCAGATCGGCTCACTCATTTTGCGAGCGCAGCGAACGTATCGCGGTATTCGTGCATGACCTTGCGAGCGATTTCCATGGTTCGCGCATGCTTGGGGTTGAACGGCGAAAGGCGCAAGCTGCCGTCCGGTTGCTCAACCGGATAGAATTTGTCCCCCTCTTTGAGATTAAGCCGGGCAAGAAGCTCTTTCGGCAGGATCACGCCAACCGAATTGCCAATCTTCCGAATTTGAAGGGCGTTGTCCTCAAGCTTGTATTCGCGAGGGGCCTCGCTCAAGCCGCGCGGTTTTTTGTTCATGGCGTATTCTCCGTTATACAAATTGTATAACAGAATTACACCCACCGTTCAACAAATGTTTTACGCCCCTGCGCGGCCTCAGCCCATCGCCTCCAGTTCGTCGATCATGCCCGCGATCACGGACAGCCCGCCGTCCCAGAATTTGGGGTCCCTGGCATCGAGCCCGAACGGCTTGAGCAACTCGGAATAATGCTTCGTGCCGCCGGCGGCGAGCATCGCCAGATAGCGCTCGGCGAAGCCGTCGGCGGCATTCTCGTAGACCGCGTAAAGCGAGTTCACCAGGCAATCGCCGAACGCATAGGCATAGACGTAGAACGGCGAATGGATGAAGTGCGGGATATACATCCAGAAGTTCTCGTATCCCGGGCGGATGTCGATCGCCGGCCCAAGGCTCTCGCCTTGCACGCTGAGCCAGATCTCGCCGATGCGTTGCGCAGTCAGTTCGCCGTTCTTGCGCTCAGTGTGGATGGCACGCTCGAACGAATAGAACGCGACCTGCCGCACCACGGTGTTGATCATGTCCTCGACCTTGCCGGCGAGCAGCGCCTGGCGCTGTTTGGCGTTTTTGGTTTCTGACAACAGCCGCCTGAAGGTCAGCATCTCGCCGAACACGCTGGCTGTTTCCGCCAGCGTCAGCGGCGTCGGCGCCATCAGCGCGCCGTTCTTCGCCGCCAGCACCTGATGCACGCCGTGGCCGAGTTCATGCGCCAACGTCATCACGTCGCGCGGCTTGCCCTGGTAATTCATCAGCACGTAAGGATGCGCCGACGGCGTGGTCGGGTGCGAGAACGCGCCGGGCGCCTTGCCGGGCCGCACCGGCGCGTCGATCCAGCGATCGGTGAAAAACCGCTCGGCGATATCGGCCATCTCGCCGGAGAAACCGCGATACGCCGTCAGCACCATCTTCTGCGCCTCGGGCCAGGCGATGGTGCCGGTCGCCGCGAACGGCAGCGGCGCGTTGCGGTCCCAATGCGCGAGCTTTTTCTTTTTGAACCAGCCGGCTTTCAGATTGTAATAGCGGTGCGACAGCCGCGGATAGGCCGCGCGAACCGAGCCGACCAGGGCATCGACGACTTCGCGCTCGACGCGGTTGCTGAGGTGGCGGGAATCCGCCACGTCCTGAAAGCCGCGCCAGCGATCGGAAATCTCCTTATCCTTGGCTAGCGTATTGGTGATGAGCGCGAAGGTCCGCTCATTGTCCTTGAAGGTCTTTGCCAGCGCCTGCCCCGCGGCCTTGCGCTTTTCCGGCGCGCGGTCCTGCAACAGGTTCAGCGTCGGTTCGATCGCGAGCTCCTTGCCACCGACCTTGAAGCGCAGCCCCGAGATGGTCTGATCGAACAGCCGGTTCCAGGCGGCATAACCGCTCTGGGACTTTTCGTGAAACAACTGCTCGACGCGATCTTCGAGCTGGTACGGCTTGTCCTTGCGCAGGTCCTCGATCCACGGCCGGTAGTGACCGAGCTCTGGCGTCTGCATCGCACGCTCGATCACAGCATCGTCAACGCGGTTGAGCTCGAGCGCGAAGAACAGCAAGTGCAACGACGCTGCCGTCAGTCGCTCGGAAACATCGCCGTAAAATTTGGAGATCGCGGGATCGACGCTGTCGCCGGCATGCACCAGCCCGGCATAGGAGCCGAGCCGGCCGGCAAGATCATCGATCGCCTCATAGCGCCTGACCGCCCCGGCGAGCCAGCGACCGCCATCTTCCCGCGCAACGCCTTCAGCCAGCTTGCCTTTGTAGTCCGTCTCAAACACGACGCATTCTGAATCCATCTTCTCCAGGTCACGCGCGATTTCGGGCGCGTCGATGCCGGAATAGAGATCCGCCAGATTCCATTCCGGCAACTTGCCGGTTTTGGATTTGGCTGCGGATTTGGCTGGAGGCTTTTTGGACGTCGATTTGCGTTGAGCGGTCGACTTGCGAAGAGCGGATGAGGAGCGCGAGATCATCTTGTTCGAAACCTGTGTTCAGTCGTTAAGGCTATGTCGGCGGAAACAGAGCGGGACGGCAACGTTTAAGAGTGCGTTAATCGGCATCGGCGAGAGTGCCCCGATTCGAGACAGATAGTTGTAACGTGCGGGGAAAACCATGGCTGCCACCATTTTGATTGCCGATGACGACGCGGTACAGCGCCGATTGGTTGAAAACATGGTGCAGAAGTGCGGTTACGAGCCCCTCGTCGTCGAGAGCGGCGACGCCGCGCTGGCCCTGCTGACCGCCTCCGACGCCCCGGTGATCGACGCCGTCGTGCTGGACCTCGTGATGCCCGGCCTCGATGGCCTCGGCGTGCTCGCGAAGATGCGCGACGCCGGCCTGAACATCCCCGTCATCGTGCAGACCGCCCATGGCGGCATCGACAATGTGGTTTCGGCGATGCGCGCCGGCGCCCAGGATTTCGTGGTCAAGCCGGCCGGCTTCGAACGGCTGCAGGTGTCGTTGCGTAACGCGCTCAACACCAGTGCGCTCAAGGGCGAATTGCAGCGTATCAAGCACAGCCGCGAAGGCCGTCTCACCTTCGCCGACATCATCACCCGCAGCGAAACCATGGCCGGCGTGCTGCGCACCGCGCAGAAGGCGGCAGCGTCCAGCATTCCGGTGCTGATCGAGGGGGAATCCGGCGTCGGCAAGGAATTGTTCGCCCGCGCCATCCATGGCACGAGCGAGCGCAAGGCCAAACCCTTTGTCGCCGTCAACTGCGGCGCCATCCCCGACAACCTCGTGGAATCGATCCTGTTCGGCCACGAGAAGGGCGCGTTCACCGGCGCCACCGAACGCCATATGGGCAAGTTCGTCGAGGCCTCGGGCGGCACGCTGTTTCTCGACGAAGTCGGCGAATTGCCGCTGGCTGCGCAAGTGAAGCTGCTTCGTGCGCTGCAGGAGGGCACGGTTGAGGCCGTCGGCGGCCGCAAGCCGGTAAAGGTCGACGTTCGCATCATTTCGGCGACCAACCGCAGGCTGCTCGATCTCGTCAAGAACGGCGCGTTCCGCGAAGACCTGTTCTATCGCCTGCATGTGTTGCCGCTGACGATCCCGGCCTTGCGCACGCGGCGCGAGGACGTCCCACATCTGCTGCGGCATTTCCTCGCGCGGTTTGCCGCCGAGGAAAACCGCACCATCTCCGGCATCAGCGGCGAGGCAGTGGCGCATCTGGCCCAGCTCGACTGGCCCGGCAACATCCGCCAGCTCGAGAACACGGTGTACCGCGCCGTGGTCATGAGCGAGAGCGACCAGCTTGGCCTTGCGGATTTCCCGCAAGCTGCGGCCCATGCCGGACCGGACGCACCGCTCTCGCATAGCGAACCGCTGGTCCTCGCGCCGTCAACGGCGCCCGCGATGGTATCGGGTAATGAAATACCGATCGCGCCACTGGCCGGCGCCGGCAGCCTTGCACTGCTGACCGCCACCGGCGAGGTGCGGCCGCTCGAGGAAATGGAAAACGAGATCATCCGCTTCGCCATTTCGCATTATCGCGGACAGATGTCGGAGGTCGCGCGCCGGTTGAAGATCGGCCGCTCCACACTCTATCGCAAACTCGACGAGGCTGCCGCCAACGACGCGGCCGAAGGCGGCGCGCAAGACGCGAATTGAACCGAGCGCAATTGTGGCGCTCCGGTGGCAATGATCGCGGCGAATCAAACGCATGGGTGATTCGGGAACCTTTGAACCGTTGCTTGCCGGTGACAGACAAAGGGCGGGCGGCGTGGCAAAACCTCGCCACCCAAAGCAATGGGTAGTTTGAGGTCAGTTTGTCGTGAGTTGCCCCGCATGGCGCTGGCTGCATCACAGGGGCACATGTATCGTCTGCGTTGACTCGTTGCGTGCAGGCGTACCGACGTGAGAACCGACAGAAGCCGGCGCTAGCGCGCAAGCTGTGACCAACGATACCTGACGACTGTTCCATGCCGGGGCAGTTTCGCCCAAGGGGGTGTGACGATGCGTGACTGTTCGACTAACCGTGCTGGATTTGACCGCGTCTTGATGGCCGTCGCGGCAACCTTCCTCGCGGTTTCCGCGACCTCGGCTCTGGCAGCCCAGTCGGATACGCCGCGCGCCAGCGCCGCCGAGCTCGCAATCGATGCGGCAGTCCCTCGTCCCGAACCCGCCAACGTTCCGCCGCCGGCGCCGGGCGATTTCAAGACCGATGCCACCGCATCGGTACCCGATGCAGCCAAGGCTGCAGAATCCAAGGCCACTGAATCCAAGGCGACCGAAACAACCCCTGAGCCGAGCACGACCGCGAAGGCGACCGAACCCAAGCCGGCCGAGATCGTCACCGCGCCTGCCGCCAAGACCGACGACACCGCGACGACGCCTCCGGCGGCGACCGCCACGGCACCCGCCGCCGAACCTGCCAAGGAGCCGGTGAAGGCTGCGAGCAATGTGGCCCCGGCCGATCAGCCGGTCGCCGACAAACTGCGCGACATGCTCGGCGGAAAGTCGCTGCGCTATTTCGACCGCAAGGCGGAGCGCGCGGCTGTCGAGAAGTTCTACTCGGCCCGTGAATACGCGCCGCAGTGGACCCAGGCCGGTCAATTGACCGCCAGCGCCAAGGGCGTGATTGCCCGGCTGAAGGACGCTGCCGCCGAAGGCCTGAACCCGGCCGACTACGCGCCGCCGGATTTCGCGGCTGCCACCTCGCCGGACCAGCTCGCCGATGCCGAGCTGAAGCTGACCGCCAGCATGCTGGACTATGCCCGCCAGGCCCAGAGCGGCCGCATGCACTGGTCGCAGGTCTCGGCCGACATTCTCTATCCCGAGCACCCGACCGATGCCGCCGAAGTGCTGGCCAACATCTCGACCGCCAAGGACGCTTCCGCCGCGCTCGACGGCTACAACCCGCCGCACAAGCTCTACAAGGAACTGAGGGCGAAGCTCGCCGAATTGCGCGGCCAGGGCGATGGACCGGTGGTGCAGATCGCCGATGGTCCGGCGCTGGCCTTCAAGGCCGGCACCAAGAAGCAGCCCGGCGTAGCGGTGGAAGATCCGCGCGTGCCGCAACTGCGCGCCAAGCTAGGCATCACCGAGAACGCCGACGACACCCATTACGACGCCAAGGTCGCCGAGGCCGTGCGCAAGTTCCAGGAGAGCGTCGAGCTGAAGCCCACCGGCGTGCTCGACGAGCGCACCGTGAAGGCGATCAACAGCCCGAAGCGTGACAAGCAGATCGACACCGTCATCGTCAACATGGAGCGCTGGCGCTGGCTGCCGCGTCAGCTTGGCGCAGCGAACATCGGCAATGCCTACGTCATCCTGAACATTCCCGACTACACGCTGAAAGTGATGCAGAACGGCGCCCAGGTCTGGACCACCCGCGTGGTGACCGGAAAGCCGGGCCAGCATGCCACGCCGCTGCTGACGGAAACGATGAAGTTCATCACCGTCAACCCGACATGGAACGTGCCGCCGTCGATCATCTACAACGAATATCTGCCCGCCTTGCAGCAGGACCCGACCGTGCTCGAGCGCATGGGTCTGAAGCTTGAGCGCGCCCGCGACGGCAGCATCCACATTTCGCAGCCGCCCGGTGAAGCCAACGCGCTCGGCCGCATCCGCTTCAACTTCCCGAACAAGTTCCTAGTCTATCAGCACGACACGCCGGACAAGAACCTGTTCGCCAAGGAAGATCGCGCTTACAGCCACGGCTGCATGCGGGTGCAGAATCCGGACCAGTACGCCGCGACCCTGCTCAACATCACCATGCCGAACGAACGCTACACGCCCGAGAAGATCCGCGGCATGTACGGCCACAGCGAGATCGACCTCAAGTTCCCGACGCCGATCCCGGTCAACATCACCTATCAGACCGCGTTCGTGGACGACGCCGGCAAGCTGCAGATCCGCAAGGACGTCTATGGCCGCGACGCCGCCATGCTGTCGCTGCTCAAGGGCAGCCGCAGCAAGGACCTCGAAAACATGGTCGCGCATGCGCAGCCGAGTTATTCGCGTCCGCCGGGCTCCAGCCTGCCGGCCGGCGTCAGCTTCGCCAGCGACACCACCTCTTCCGGCCCCTCGTTCTTCGAGCGGTTGTTCGGCGCGCCGTCCTTGACACCGCCGGCACCGGTCGGCCGTCGGCCGCAGCAACAGCAGCGGCGGGTCATCACCCGTTAATCCCTGCCGTCGGCAGGCAGCTGAAAATTCCAAACAAAATCAACGACCTCGTCCCTCGGGCGAGGTCGTTTACGTTAACCATTATCCATCTCGATTTCGGCACCGGGCACTTTTTCGCCATAGTCCACGGGTTAGGTTGGCGCTTGCTTGGGGGCGGGACGGTAAGCCTCGGTTAACCCTCCCGCTTTAAGAAAGCGTTCACCTTCTTTCGCTGGGGAAAGGCGAAGGAAATCTCTGAGCGCTCGTTCGACTGGGTGGGCTCATACGTGCTGGCTGGTTTCGCGCGCCAATTCAATCCGCTGTCTATGCCGAAGGCCGGATATCGAATCGGCCTGACGTCGCTATTGCTCCTCGCCGGAGCAGGCTCCGTCCATGACGCGACCGCGCTGAACGAAACCCGCACGCTTTCCTTCCACCACACCCATTCCGACGAAGACCTCACCGTCACCTTCAAGCGCGACGGCCGTTACGACGAAGAAGCGCTGAAGCAGCTCAATCACTTCCTCCGCGACTGGCGCAGCCAGGACCAGACCACGATGGATCGTCACCTGTTCGACATCCTCTGGGAAGTCTACCGCGACGTCGACGGCAAGAAGCCGATCCAGATCATCTCCTCCTACCGCTCCCCCGCCACCAACGCCATGCTCCGCCGCCGCTCCTCGGGCGTGGCGCGCTTCAGCCAGCACATGCTCGGCCATGCGATGGATTTCTACATCCCGGACGTGCCGCTGGAGCAGATCCGCTACGCCGGGCTCCGTTTGCAGCGTGGCGGCGTCGGCTTCTATCCGACCTCGGGATCCCCGTTCGTTCATCTCGATACCGGCAGCATCCGTCACTGGCCCCGCATGAACCACGACCAGCTCGCCAGGGTATTCCCGGACGGCCGCACGGTACACGTTCCCACCGACGGCAAGCCGTTGAAGGGGTATGAGCTGGCGCTGGCCGATATCGAAAAGCGCGGCAGTGGCGACGACGCCGCCACCGTCGGCAAGAAGCCCGGCCTGTTCGCCGCGCTGTTCAGGGGCAAGTCTTCCGAGGACGACGAGGAAGCTGCCGCGCCCGCCGTCAGCGCGAAACCCGCGACCGCGACCGCGACCGTCGTGGCCGCCGCAGCGCCGACGCCGCGCGCGAAGCCGCAGGCCGCAGCGACCCTGCAACTGGCCTCGGCCGACGCGCAGATCGTTCCGGCGCCGAAATCCAAGATGGAGGTCAAGACCGAGGCCAAGGCGGAAGCCAAGACAGAATCCACGCCTGCCGTGCTGGCCTCCAACGAGCCGAAGCCGCAGACGCCGGCCGATATTATCAACGCCCGCGGCTTCTGGGGCGATGTCCCGACAGAGGCCAAGCAGGCCAGCCCCGCGCAGGTCGCCGCCCTCAAGGCGCGCCAGGCCGTCGGCGCCGCCGATCCGCAGCCGACCGCCAGCGTCACGGAAGCCTTCAACAAGGCGCTCGCCTATGCGCCGGCCGCGACCTCACCGGTCGATCGCGCCAACATCGTCGCCGCTTCCGCACCGATCCCGCGCAGCGTCCACCCGACCCGCAATGCCGCGGTCGCCGCGACCGAGATCAATACCGTGGTCGCCAAGGGAGTTCAGGGTGGACCTCAGGGTCGGGACAGCGTGATCTCGACCTCGGCCCGCCTCGCCGCCGCCAAGGGCAACGATATCTGGATGCGGGTCGTGATGCTGGCGCCGAGCGCGAGCAACGCGATGTCGACGACGGTGCTCGGCGATACCGACATGACCCTGTTGCGCGGCTTCTTCGTCAAGCCGCAGGCTGCGATCGCGATGACCTTCTCGGACGATCCGATGATGGGCATGACCACCGACCGGTTCTCCGGTTCGGCGACCGCCAGACTGACGACGCAGTCGTTCACGCTGCGGACCGCGTCGCTGCGTTAAGCAGAACTCGTCATTGCCGGGCATAGCCGTACGAAGGACGTCGTCGCTTGCGCTCGCCATAGCCGTACGAAGGACGGCGTCGCTTCCGCTCGCCATAGCCGTACGAAGGACGGCGTCGCTTCCGCTCGCCTATGACCCGGCAATCGATCGCTCCTTCGCAAAATCTCTCCCGGAAGATTGCGGGGTCAAGCCCGCGTATGACGCCGTCGGCGCCTCATGGCATCCCGCGCGCGCGTCCCTTTCGCCGCGTCAGGCCGGCAGGCCCGCCGTGAGGAGACCGGCCTGGTGGCGCTCGCGGTCGACTTCTCGCTTGTAGTGCTGGGTGGCGAGGTGGGCGGCCGTCGAGAAGCTCGGCTCGCGCTTTATGACCTCTGCCGCGTGCGCGGCGGCCGCCACGGCGTTGCCCATTTGCGCGAAGGTGGCGGCAAGAAACGCATGATGCGTGTGGTCGGGCCGCGTGATCCGTGAGAAGGCCTCGGCGGCTTCGGCATATTTCTCGGCGCAATAGCAGGCGCGCCCGAGGTGGCTCCAGAAGCGCTCCGGGTGGTACGGGTTGAGGCGCATCGCCTTCTTGATCCAGTCGATGCCCTCCTCCGGCCGCCCGAGCCAGGTTAGAAGCTCGCCTTGCTGCACGACGACGAGGTCGTAGTTGGGGTTGAGCGCGAGCGCCCGCTCCTGATGGTAGGCCGCCTTGTCATGATCCTCGCGATTGAGGTTGAGCGCGGCGAGGATCCGGTGCACGTCGCTGTCGTTGTCGTCGAGCTTGAGTGCGATCTCGAGCTCCGCGGCCACCTGCTCGAAGGTCGCGTCACGATCGGCGCACCAGCTGTAGACCCAGGTCTGCCCGAGCACGCAGGCCCGCCAGGCGTGAGCGTGCGCATAGTTGGGGTCAAGCGTGATGGCCCGCTCGAGCAGACGTTGCGCTTCCGCATTGTCTTCCCGCGTCGAGCGATGGTGCAGCACCTTGGCGGCCAGCACGCACTCGTAGGCCGCCATGTTGTCGGTCGGCTTGCGCTTGACGCGGTCGTGGGCCGCCGCCTCGACGCGGCCCGGCAGCGTCGCCACGATCGCGTGCGTCATCTCGTCCTGGATGGCGAAGATATCGGCAAGCTCCCGGTCGTAGCGCTCGGCCCAAACGTGCCGGTCGGCCTCTGCGTCGATCAACTGCACCGTGACGCGAATACGATCGCCCGCCTTTCGCACGCTGCCTTCCAGCACGTAGTCGACGGCAAACTCCTTCGCGACCTCCTGCACCTTCACGGCCTTGCCCTTGTACACGAAGGTCGAGTTGCGCGAGATCACGAGCAGGTCGTGGAAGCGCGACAGCTCGGTGATGATGTCCTCGGTCAGTCCGTCGGCGAAGAACTCCTGCTCGGGATCGCCGCTCATGTTGACCAGCGGCAGCACCGCGATCGAGGGCTTTCTGGCGACCGTCGGCGCCGCCGCATTCCCCACCTGGTCGGGTACCATCCTGGAATCCGAATCGAGACGGATGCGGAAGACCCGGATCGGGCGCGCGATGTTCTTGACGGTCTGGTCGCCGAGATCCTCAAAGCTCAGATCTTCCAGACGATCGCCGACCTGATCGCGGACCGCGCCCGAAACACAGATACCGCCGGACTCGGCCAGCACTTCCAGGCGGGATGCGACATTGACGCCGTCGCCGAATATGTCGTTGCCGTCAACGATCACATCGCCAAGATTGATGCCGATGCGAAACTGCATCCATCGCGCCGGTGCGACGTCCGCGTTGCGTCGCGCCATCCGGCGCTGAACCTCCGCCGCGCACAACACCGCATCGACGACGCTGTGGAACTCGACCAGCAGGCCGTCGCCGGTGGTCTTGATGATGCGGCCGCGATTCTTGGTGATGGCCGGATCGATCAGCTCGATCCGATGGGTCTTCAGGCGCGCAAGCGTGCCCGTCTCGTCAGCCTCCATGAGCCGACTAAAGCCGACCATGTCGGCGGCGAGGACCGCAGCGAGCCGTCGCTCTGGTCCAGGCACGTCCATTTCTTCGTTCCTTCGCAGGGCAGTCTAGCAGATCAGAGGCCTTAGCCCAAGCTTTCGCGCGCCGCGAGCAGGCCACGCCACCGCCGCTGCGCCCCGAAATCAAAAGATAAGCCCAAAATATCCTCGCACCCATATTAACGAGCTTAGGCCGTACCGCGACTTGTCCGAGCGGGTTGCCGACCAGAACAACTCTCCCGGGAAAGACCGCATTCAATGGTTTCGGCGATCGCCAAATAGCGGCCATGCGACTTGTAGATGCGTTCGCCGTTTTCTCAATCCGGGACGACCTCTCCTGAACCGCCAAACTCCTTCGGAAAATCCCTCAGCTTGGGAACGCCGTCTCGCATCGGCAAAACTGTCTGAGCGTAATTTACGTGTACACCGGGCGTAAATTTCAACGTCGGTAGTACCGCCGCGAAAACGTCGACTAATTCCAGGGGCGGATGATTGGTCATCAGGTGCCCGCCGCATTTCGCGCAATACTTGCGCTGGCTGAGCTCAGTCTTCTGGAACGTCGCGACATGCTCGGCTCCCGCCGTGATCCGTACCGCCTCCGGCTTCCAGAGGCTGAAGGCGTTTACAGGTCCGCCGGACCACGAACGACAAGAATCGCAATGACAATAGCCCATGGCCTCCGGTGCCCCCGTGACCTCCAGTTTGACTGCGCCGCAAAAGCAGCTTCCAAAGTGAGGCATCGGCTCCCTCCTTCGGGTTCGTTCGCTATCGGTAGCGAGCGCGGGGGACACTCCGGCGTTACACTAACAAACTAGTAGGCCCGCCGCATCCTTCGATCGGAGAACGAAATGGGGGAATTGCGGTCCTTCGCGAAGGTCCGGTCAGCGGTCATTCGCTACAGAGATGCATTGTCGACACGACGTCAACTTGAGAGCGACCAAATGACGGACACCGCGGGGTGTCTCAAACGTGGCATCCCACGGTGAAGGCCGGATTTTGCCAACGTCCGAAGACGGGAGTAACCTCAAGCTCAATCAGCCGATCATTGCGTAGAACAGGAGGATGTCATGCAAGCCATGGCCACCGAAGTTTTCATCGGCAACATGCGCGGCCCGGTCATCAGGCGAACGGATGCCGATTATGACGCTGTGCGGAGCCTCTACAACGGGATGATCGACAAGAGTCCCGTGATGATTGCGCGGTGTACCGACGTCGCTGACGTTGTCACTGCGGTCAATTTTGCAAGGCAGAACGAACTCCAGGTCGCGATCCGCGGAGGCGGGCACAACGGGCCGGGGCTTAGCAGTGTGGATGGCGGGCTGATGGTCGATATGTCGATGATGAAAGGCGTGCGGGTCAATCCCGCCGCCCGCACCGTCCGCGTCGGTCCCGGCTGCACGCAAGGCGATGTCGACCACGCCACGCATGTTTACGGGCTCGCCGTGCCGGCCGGCATCGTCTCGACGACCGGCATTGCCGGCCTCACGCTTGGCGGCGGCACCGGATACCTCACCCGCAAGTATGGCCTCACCATCGACAATCTGCTCGAGGCGGATGTCGTGCTCGCCGACGGCCGAATTGTCACCGCCAACAAATCAGAGAACGCCGACCTCTACTGGGGCCTGCGCGGCGGCGGCGGCAATTTCGGCATCGTCACGAGCTTCCTGTTCCAGGCTCACCCGGTGAACATGGTCTATGCCGGTCCAGTGTTCTGGGATCTCGAAAATGCCCGGACTATCATGCAGAAGTACAGGGATTTCCTGCCTGGCGCTCCCGAGGACCTCGGGGCCTTTGTCGGCTTGAAGACTGTTCCACCTGTCGATCCATTCCCGGCGGAGCATCAGGGCAAGCGCGCCTGCGCCATCATCGCTTGCTACAACGGTCCGATGGAAGATGGCCAGGCGGTTATGGCCAAGTTGCTCGATGGCCTGCCCCCGCCGCTCTTCAACTGGATGGGCGAAATGCCCTATCCAGCCCTCCAGGCCATGTTCGATCCGTTCTTTCCAAAAGGCTTGCAATGGTACTGGCGCGGCGATTTCGTGAAAGAACTGACCGACGAAGCGATCGACGTTCATATCGCCCGGGCAGGGAAACTTCCGAGCGCGCTTTCGCTCATGCATCTTTATCCGATCGACGGCGCTGTCCGTCGTGTCGGCAAGAGCGACACCGCCTGGAACACGCGCGACGCCACTTGGTCGATGGTTATCGCCGGCATCGATCCCAATCCGCAAAAGGCGGGCGAAATTACGCGCTGGACCAAGGGCTACTGGGAGGCCGTGCATCCTTACTCCGCTGACGGCGGCTATGTGAACTTCATGATGGACGATGGGGACGACAGCAGGCTCAAGGCCACCTATGGCGACAACTATGATCGCCTTGTCGCCTTGAAGGGCAAATACGACCCGACGAACTTCTTCCGCTTGAACCAGAACATCAGGCCGCTGCACTCATAAACGGTCAGCGGCTTCACGGCCGGGGATTGGATCGCGTTCGGTGTACGCCGAACGCGCCATTCAGCGCCAGCCACGCAGGCTCAACCGCGCAGGCTTGCGCGCGCCGAAAAATGCCTGCCGGCCTCACAGCATCCCGAGGGCCTGCATGTAGGTTTCCAGGATGGTTTCCTCTTCGGCGCGCTCGTTGGCGTCCTGCTTGCGCATCCGGATGATGGTCCGCAGCGCCTTGACGTCGAAGCCGTTGCCCTTGGCCTCGGCGTAGACGTCGCGGATATCGTCGGAGATCGTCTTCTTTTCTTCTTCCAGACGCTCGATCCGCTCGATGATGGCCTTGAGCTGGTCTTTGGCGAATTTGGTCGCGGGCTCGTCCTGGACGGCGGCGGCGGAAGTGGCCATCGGGTACTCCTGAATGGAACTGACGTTGAGACTGAAAGATCAAGCGCCGCACGCTTGGGCGCGCGGCGCTTTTGTCGGATTGACCCTCAAGATTGGGGCTGCCTGCGTCAAGGAAACATCGCACTCATCCACAGCGCGCCCACAGGAAGGTAAGCCTGCCAGCGACGTCATTCCGGGATGGTCCGAAGGACCAGACCTCAGATGCGCAATTGCGCATCGGGGAATCTCGAGATTCCGGGTTCGATGCTGCGCATCGCCCCGGAATGACGTGCCTAACGTCAATGCCCGCTATGGGCCTTTTTCATCGCCTCAAGCTGCTCCGGGCTGGCGGAGCCCTGAAACTTCGATTTCCAGGTCTCATACGGCATGCCGTAGATCGCCTCGCGGCTCTCGTCCTTGCTGATTGCCACACCCATGGCGTCGGCCTCTTCCTTCATCCAGTTCGACAGGCAGTTGCGGCAGAAGCCGGCCAGGTTCATCAGGTCGATGTTCTGGACGTCGGTGCGAGAGCGCAGATGCCCGACCAGGCGCCGAAAGGCGGCGGCTTCGAGCTCCGTTCTGGTTTTGTCGTCAATCGTCATGGCCGTGGGTCCCGCTTTGGTGGGCATGATCCGGGAAAAGGGAGCGCTGTTTGCCGAAAAGACCATGCCCGAACAGAAAGCTCAGCATATTGATATCAGGTAGGAATTGTCACAGATTTTGCCATATCGGCGCGCAAAACAGGGCCCTTCCGGTGGCAATTTCGGCACCACGGCGAATTCATGGTTTGCCGGTGGGCCGCGCCAAATCGTCAATCATTTGATATAGCCTCGCTGCATGACTGCAATAGATTCTCTCCGTTCGGCCCCCCTCTCCGCTCGCCTGACCGCCGGCCTCCTGCCGGTCCTGGCATTTGCGGTGATGTTCCTCTGGAACGGCCCGGCCGCGGCTGATTTCCGGCTCTGCAACAACACCTCGAGCCGGGTCGGCATCGCGCTCGGCTACAAGGACGCCGAGGGCTGGACCACCGAGGGCTGGTGGAACGTATCCTCGCGCAGTTGCGAGACGCTGCTGCGCGGAACGCTTGTCGCACGCTTCTATTATATCTACGCGCTGGACTATGACCGCGGCGGCGAATGGTCGGGGCAGGCCTTCATGTGCTCGCGCGACAAGGAATTCACCATCAAGGGCACCGAGAATTGCCTGGCACGCGGCTTCGACCGCACCGGGTTCTTCGAAGTCGATACCGGCGAACAGCGAGCATGGACCGTGCAACTGACCGAAGCCAACGAGCAACCGGCGCAACGCGTGCCGGGAATTCCGGGGACGATGGGTCCGGGAAGCCCCGGCGGGGTTCCCGGACTGCCGCCGGGCGGGACGCCGCCGGGCGGACCGGGACTGCCGCCAGCGGCACCCAAGCAATGAGGCGGCTCCGTCGTATCAAGATCCTCGCAACGCTCGGCCCGGCATCGTCAGACAGCGCGATGATCCGCAAGCTGTTCGAGGCCGGCGCGGACGTATTCCGCATCAATATGAGCCATACGCCGCACGACAAGATGCGCGAGCTGGTCAAGACCATCCGCAATGTCGAGAGCAGCTATGGTCGGCCGATCGGCATCCTCGTCGATCTGCAGGGGCCGAAGCTGCGGCTCGGCGCCTTCGCCGAAGGCTCGACCCAACTCAAGAACGGCCAGAGCTTCGTGCTCGATTCCGACAAGACGCCCGGCGACAACAGCCGCGTTCAGCTGCCGCATCCCGAAATCCTGGCGGCGCTGCGGCCGGGCCATGCGCTGCTGCTCGACGACGGCAAGGTGCGCCTGATCGCCGAGGAGACCTCGTCCGACCGCGCGGTGACGCGGGTGGTGATCGGCGGCAAGATGTCGGACCGCAAGGGCGTCAGCCTGCCCGACACCGACCTGCCGGTGTCGGCGATGACGCCGAAGGATCGCGCCGATCTCGAGGCCGCGCTGACGACCGGCGTAGACTGGATAGCGCTGTCGTTCGTGCAGCGCGCCGAAGACGTCAACGAAGCCAAGCGGATCATCCGCGGCCGCGCCGCCGTGATGGCCAAGATCGAGAAGCCGCAAGCGATCGACCGGCTCGGCGAGATCCTCGAGGTTTCCGACGCGCTGATGGTGGCGCGCGGCGATCTCGGCGTCGAACTGCCGCTGGAGCGGGTGCCCAGCCTGCAGAAACAGATGACGCGGATGGCGCGCCGTGCCGGCAAGCCGGTCGTGATCGCGACCCAAATGCTGGAATCGATGATCCAAGCGCCGGTGCCGACCCGCGCCGAAGTCTCCGACGTCGCCACCGCGGTCTATGAAGGCGCCGACGCCATCATGCTGTCGGCGGAATCCGCGGCCGGAAAATTCCCGGTCGAGGCGGTCTCGACCATGAACCGCATCGGCGAGGAAGTGGAGCGCGACCCGACCTATCGCTCGGTGCTGTCGGCGCAGCAGCCCGAACCGGAGAATACGGTCGGCGACGCCATCGCGGATGCCGCGCGGCAGATCGCCGAGACGCTGGAATTGTCCGCGATCATCTGCTGGACCTCGTCGGGCTCGACCGCGATCCGCGTGGCGCGCGAACGGCCGAAGCCGCCAGTGGTCGCGATCACGCCGAACCTCGCCACGGGGCGCAAATTGTCGGTCGTGTGGGGCGTGCATTGCGTGGTGGCGGAAGACGCCCACGACCAGGACGACATGGTCGACCGCGCCGGCTCGATCGCGTTCCGCGACGGTTTCGCCAAGGCAGGCCAGCGCGTGATCATCGTCGCCGGCGTGCCGCTCGGCATCGCCGGCACCACCAACATGGTCCGCATCGCCTATGTCGGGAAGGACGGCGACGCGAAGAAGTGACGGCAAAGCCGGACCACTTAGCCCTGCAGCGTCGCCTCCAGCGTGATCTTCGTATTCAGGAGTTTCGACACCGGGCAGCCGGCTTTCGCCATGCCCGCCAACTCCTGGAATTTCGCGTTGTCAGCGCCGGGGATCTTTGCGGTCAGCGTGAGATGAACCGCCGTGATCGCAAAACCGTCGCCGACTTTCTCCAGCGTAACGTCGGCCTTGGTCGCCATCTGCTCTGCGGTGAGCTTGGCTTCGCCCAGGATCAGCGATAGCGCCATGGTGAAACAGGCGGCGTGCGCCGCGCCGATCAGCTCCTCCGGATTGGAGCCGGGCTTGCCCTCGAAGCGGCTGGCGAAGCCGTAGGGGTAGTCGGCCAGCGCGCCGCTCTTGGTTGAGATCGCGCCCTTGCCGTCCTTGATGCCGCCCTGCCATTTGGCCGACCCGAATGTCGTCGTCATGTGTCGCTCCTTGCACCATCGTTGACGTCATTGACTACGCCGCAGTCTGGCGGATGGTTGCGTCAAGGCGGTGTCGGGCGAGCAGGAATTTTCTAGGCGCCGACCAGCGTCTTGGCCGGCAACACCGCCTGCACCACGAGGCCGCGGGCGCGGGCGTCCATGACGCCGACGGCGCGCAGCGCCAGCAACGTCACGGTCTGCACGGCGTCGCGCAGCTTGCCGGAATCGTCCTTGTTATCCGGCGCCAGCGGGCCGACCAGGGCTTCGTGCAACGCGCCGAGCAGCGCGGTGGCGGCAAGCGCGGTGTCCTGCGCCGGCAGATGTCCGGCGCGCACCGCGGCATCGATCCGCGTGGCGATCTCGCCGGAGATTTCGCGGCGGCTGGCAAGCCTCGATGCCGAGACGTCGACGTCGACCGGCTCGGCGAGAATGCCCCAAGAGAGCTTGCGCTGCGACAGCACGTGGACGGCGACCGTGGTGACGGCCGCCGCGAGCGCCGATGACGGACCGGGCGCGGCATCCGCCGCACGCCGGATCGCCGCCAGTTCGTCACGCGAAACCTCGGCAATCAACTCGGAAATCAGCTCGGCCTTGGACGGGAAATAACGATAGACGGTACCGGCCGCGACATTGGCCCGGACCGCCACCGGTGCGATCTGTACCGCGGCCATGCCGCCGTCGGCCGCGGCATCCCGCGCCGCCGCCAGAATGGCACCGCGCCGGGCTGCCAGCCGCTTCACAACCTGATGGGTTCGCCGATAAACCATGGCGCGTTTCCCGTCCCCAGCGCGCCCCAGGAGGCCTTCGAGGCCCCGGAACGCGCGCGTCTTCAATGTTTTGAGCGATTGAACGCCAACCGCTTTGAAGAAGTGAACAACTATTCAGACCGCCTGACAAGACGATTTCGCGCGCCCGCGTGACCATGAAAGCGACAAGCCGGCGAACGGGGCCTGAGGGAGCCTAGGCGCCTGCCGCAACCAGCGCCGGCACAGGCTCGCGGCGCCACCAGGGGCCGGCGCGACGCAGGACGAGCGCGGCCACGATCAGCGTGGCGCCGAACCCGAGCGGCACGCCGGAGCAGATGAAGCCGATGATCAGGAGCGCCGCACAGCCGAGCGCCGGAAGTTCGTAACGACGGAAGCCGTCCCTGAGACCGATACGGACCAGGAAGGCCGTGGGAATGGCGAGCACCGTCAGGTCGTACATGAAGAGATAGGGCGTGGTCAGCAGGGTGCCGGCGGCAAGTGCGGCGGCCTTCAACGTATAGGGCACGCGGCTGCGCCACAGCAGCGCCAGCACGACGGCGACGGACGCCGTGAGGACCCACTGGAATCCCCACGCCAGTTGTTCGGTGCCGCCGAAATAGCGCACCAGCGCGAAGATGCTCTGCAGCTTCCACCACGGCGCTTTGCCCTCGGTCAGGAACGCCTGCGAGAACATCGGCATCCAGTGGAAAAAGGCCTGCCAGCTCTCGGTGCCGAACGCGAGCCAGGAGACAAACGCCAGCACAACGACGGTCACGCCGGCGGCAACAAACGCGCGCCATTGCGCGGCGGCGATCAGCACGACCGGAAACAGCAGCCCGTATTGCGGCTTGTAGCTGAGGAGTCCGAGGCAAATGCCGGCGAGGATCGGCCGCACCGGCAACAGATACAGCGTGGCGCCGATCAGTGCCGCGGTGAGAAAGCCGTTCTGGCCGACGAAGATATTGCTGAACACGACCGGGACGGCGAGCGCGAGCAGGAAGCCGAAGTTGCGGCCGACGATGGCGCGCATGACGGCAAGATAAGGCACAATGCTGACGGCCACCCAGCCGATGAACGCAACGGGGTAAGGAAACTGCGCCAGCAGCGATGCGACGAACAGAAACGGCGGCGGATAGTGCCAGGCGAAATAGCCGACGAAATCCTGCCCCAGCAGATCGACCTCAACCTGCTTCTGGATCACCCAGTCATAGGCCTGCGCCGGATGACCATCGAGCACCAGGCGGCCGGCAGCCCAGACGTTGACGAAGTCGGTCGGAATTCCCAGGCCGTTGACGTCGTAGATCCACCAATGCGCAAAGAACGCGGTCGGGAAGAACGTCGCGTTGATGACGAACAGCACAAAGCACGCTTTCACCAGCGCCGCGGGAACGGCGCCGGGATCCGGCGCGGTCACGGAAGTGGAAACGGAAGCAGCCATGCGAGGTCCTCAGGGCTTACGCGCGGCCTGTTCGAGCGCGCGCACCCCTTCAGCAATAGGCCGGACTGAATTGAGGAAATCTTAAGGTTTGGGGGCGGCGGCAGGGGATTTTGGGCGCTACTCATCCGCCGCCGTCATTCCCCGGTGCGCAATTGCGCACCTGAGGGCGGCGCGAAGCGGCGAACTACGATGTGCTATTGCACATCTGAGAATCTCGAGATTCCCCGATGCGCAATTGCGCATCTGAGGTTCGCGCAAAAAAGCGCGCCCCGGAATGACGCCTTCACTCAATTCCCGGTCTGCAACTCGCCGAAGCGATCCCAGGTCTTGCCGTTGAAGCGCATGAACTGCATCTGGTCGACCGGCACGGATGCAAAAGCGCGCGGACTAATTTGGCCGCCTGCGCCCTGGCTCGGTTCGCTGATTTTTGGGGATCACGAATTTCAATCCGGACCAGGTGTCATCGATCGCGCAAACCTTGATATCGACGAGGCCAAGCGGGAGCGCGGTGTCGCGCACCACGACATCCGTCAGGTCGGTCGCGACGCCGGAAGATTTCTTCGGCCACGACACCCAGATCATGCCGTCCGGCGCGATCGCCGCGCGGTAGTCGCGCAGCCGGGCAGCTAACCCTTTCGCTTCGGTCACGAACAGATGCACCATGTCGAGCGGCGCTTTCGCAGCGCGCGCCAGCGTTACGCCGGTGGGCAATTTGCCGACGATATCGGCATAGGCGGCAGGCGCGCCGGCGCTGAAAATGAAAAAGCCCGGCTTGATGCCGAGCTTTTCCACAACAGGCTTGCCGGAAGTGCCGGCCATCCGCGACGGCCTTACGCCTGCGGCTGCGGCTCCAGGCCGGCATCCGGATCGGGCCGCGGGCGCGACTTGCCGGCCGGCGGCACGGCGGAGGCGCGCGGCGTGGTCGGCTCTAGCACGGACTCGCGATTGGGCTTCTTGCCGTTGAGCAGGTCCTGAATTTCGTCGCCGCTCAGCGTTTCGAACTCCAAGAGACCCTTGGCAAGCGCTTCAAGGTCCGCGCGCTTCTCGGTCAGGATTCGCGTGGCTTCGTTGTAGCCTTCCTCGACAAAGCGCCGGATCTCGGTGTCGATCTTCTGAACCGTAGCTTCCGAAGCGTTCTGGGTGCGGGAAACCGACATGCCGAGGAACACCTCGTCCTGGTTCTCACCGTAGGACACGGTGCCGAGGGCCTCCGAGAGGCCCCAGCGCGTCACCATCATGCGCGCAAGCCGCGTTGCCTGCTCGATGTCGGACGATGCGCCTGACGTCACCTTCTCCTTGCCGAACACCAGCTCTTCCGCGACGCGTCCGCCCATCATGATGGCAAGGCGCGACGTCATCTGCTCGAGCGACATCGACAGCTTGTCGCGCTCGGGGAGCTGCATCACCATGCCGAGCGCACGTCCGCGCGGAATGATCGTGGCCTTGTGGATCGGATCGGTCGCGACGACGTTGAGGCCGACGATGGCATGGCCGCCCTCGTGATAGGCCGTCAGCAGCTTCTCTTCCTCGGTCATGACGAGCGACTTGCGCTCGGCGCCCATCATCACCTTGTCCTTGGCCTCTTCGAACTCGGCCTGCGTCACCATGCGCTTGTTGCGCCGGGCAGCCGTCAGCGCTGCCTCGTTGACGAGGTTCATCAGGTCGGCGCCGGAGAAGCCGGGCGTACCGCGCGCGATGGTCTTGAGGTTGATATCCGGCGCCAGCGGCACCTTGCGGACGTGAACCTTCAGGATCTGCTCGCGACCGACAACGTCCGGATTCGGCACCACCACCTGGCGGTCGAAGCGGCCGGGACGCAGCAGCGCGGGATCGAGCACGTCAGGCCGGTTGGTCGCCGCGATCAGGATCACGCCTTCATTGGCTTCGAAACCGTCCATCTCGACCAGCAACTGGTTGAGGGTCTGTTCGCGCTCGTCGTTGCCGCCGCCGAGACCGGCACCGCGATGACGGCCGACCGCGTCGATTTCGTCGATGAAGATGATGCAGGGCGCGTTCTTCTTGGCCTGCTCGAACATGTCGCGGACACGGCTGGCGCCGACGCCGACGAACATTTCGACGAAGTCCGAACCCGAAATCGTGAAGAACGGCACGTTGGCTTCACCCGCGACCGCGCGTGCGATCAGGGTTTTGCCGGTGCCGGGAGGACCGACCAGCAGCACGCCGCGCGGAATCCGTCCGCCGAGGCGCTGGAATTTTCCGGGGTCGCGCAGAAACTCGACGATTTCCTGCAGGTCCTGCTTGGCCTCGTCGACGCCGGCAACGTCCTCGAAGGTGACGCGGCCATGCGCTTCCGTCAGCATCTTGGCGCGCGACTTGCCGAAGCCCATCGCCTTGCCGGCACCGCCCTGCATCTGCCGGGACAGGAAGATCCAGACGCCGATCAGGGCGATGAAGGGCAGCCAGGAGACCAGCAGCGACACGAACCACGGCACGTTGTCGCCGGGCGGCTTCGCGGTGATCGAGACCTTGCCGTTATACAGGCGCGAGACCAGCGTTGGGTCGTTCGGCGCATAGGTCTGGAACGAGGAGCCGTTGGTGAAGGTGCCGTGGATTTCCGGTCCCTGGATCACGACGTCGCGAACATGGTTCTGGTCGACTTCGCTCAGCAGCTGCGAGAACGAGATATCCTGCGAGGACGCGCGCTGACCCGGATTCTGGAAAAGCGTAAACAGTGCCAACAGCAGCAAGACAATGATGACCCAGAGGGCGAAATTGCGCAGATTGGCGTTCATTGAACTTCCTTCGTGGTCGCGCGGATCGCGGCCTTATGTCCTTGGCAGTATCCCTTGGGTAGCCACGAGGGAGTCCCCGGATAACTGGATACAATCTAGGTGCCGTCCCGGTCGATGCCAAGGGAAGCACGCAGGACTATTTAACGCATCCTAGCGCGATTCCCGGTCAAATAATGGCGTTGTTTCAGCAGTTTTTCGGGGCTGGTTAAGGCTGTCCGCCCCATTAAGCCGCATCTGGAGATATCGGGCGGATTCTCACCCCGTCCTGCCGCGGCGCGGCGGCGCCGGATCGACGTAAATTCGGCCACGGCTGAGCCCGATCACGGCTCCGGCCAGGGTCTGTTTCAGCCGTGGCTGGCCGTCCGCGATGGCCCGATCCAGGGCCCCCAGCAGCGCCTCCAGTTTACCGAGTTCCACCGGCCCCTCGTGACCGACACGATCGATCGCGCGCTTCAGCAGCCGGAGCCGGATTTCCTCCGCCAGGCCGGCAAACGCGCCGGCGTCGAACCCAAAGCGCGAGGCATCGTTGCGATCCCTCAGCGCGAGATATCGCTCGGCGCCGTCGGCCAGCACCTCGATCGCGGCGTTCGCCCGCGCCAGCCGCGAGGCCAGCCGCGCCAGGTTACGGCTGTCGCCGCCCTCCTCGGCCAGAACAGGCATCAGCGCCCGCAACCGGGGTCGCGTGTAGCTGGCGTCGCGATTGGTCGGGTCGTCGGCGAAAGCGATCTTCGCCCGGTTCAGCGTCGCGACCAGCTGCGATTTCGGAATGTCGAGCAGCGGCCGCGCCAGCCGTACGCCTTCGCGCTCGCTCTCGCGGGCCATGGCAGCGAGGCCGGCAATGCCGCTACCGCGCAGCATCCGCATCAGCAGGGTCTCGGCCTGGTCGTCGCGGGTGTGCGCGGTCAGGATATGCGTGGCACCACCGGCGCGGGCGGCCTGCGCCAGTAGCCGGTACCGCGCGGCGCGGGCGGCCGCCGGCAATCCGGTCTTCGGCTTGACGCCGCTCCAGCGCAGCGTGCGATGGGGCAGATCGAGGTCCTTTGCCAGCCGTTTGACGTCACGCGCCTCGCGCGCGGCTTCGCGCCGCAAGCCATGATCGACGGTGACGGCGATCAGCCGAGGGCCGCGCGTCAGGGCGCGGCGCCAGCGCGCCGCGAGCCACATCAGCGCGATCGAATCCGGCCCGCCGGACACCGCGAGCACGATCGCGGGCGCGGCCTTCCAGTCCGCGAACAGGCGCTTCGCCTGGCTTACCGAGATCGGGGAATGGTCGTCGTCGGACATAGGCGGCGCTGGCTTACGCAAGGCCAATAGCGGCCTCGACCAGCGGCAACGTTAGCACTTAACCCGCTTTTGCTCACGGTCGACGGCAGCCTTGACGCCGGCCGAGGCCCGCGGATATTTCCGCGTCACTTCGCCGAGTGCGGCGCAGGCGGCTTCCTTTTCCTTCAGCGCCGCCAGCGACTGGCCGAGCCGCAGCAGCGAATCCGGCGCCTTGGCGGATTTGTCGAACTTGGTGGTCACGCCGAGAAAGGCTTCCGCAGCGTCGCGATATTGCTGGCGCTGGAAGTAGCTCTCGCCGAGCCAGTATTGCGAATCCGCGATCAGGGGATCGCTCGGATACTTCTGCGCAAAATTCTTCATGGTCTCTTCGGCCAGCGCGTAATCCTTGCGCTGCATGTAGCCGATGCCGAGATCGAACTCGTCCTTGGGCGTGGCTGACGGCGGCAGCGTTGTCAGCGCGGCGCTGGCGGGGCCTCGCGGCGGCGCGCCGGCGGGATCGCGCGGGCTGGTGGCACCGAGATCGAGCGGTTCGCCGGCGCCGCGTCCACCGGGCGCTCCGATCGGCGCTTCGTTGGCGACCGGCATCTGACCGCCGCCGAGCGCGCGCGGCGCACCGGGAGCGCCGGGATTCTGGCTGGGGTCGAAGGCATCGCCGCGGCGGCGGCCAGGCGCCTGCGGGGCGGCCGGCTCCTGCATGATCGGGGCAGGTGCCGCGATCTGCGGCTGGTCGTAGCCCGGCTGTGCCGCGGGATAACCGGGCTGCGCCTGCGGTTGGCGATAGCCGGGGTTCGGCTGAGCCGGCGGCAGCGCGGCCATGCCGGGTTGCGCGGCCTGGGGCTGGGCTGCCTGAGGCTGAACAACTTGCGGCTGGCCGCCGGGCGCCGCACCGAGCTGCCGCAGCCGATCTTCGAGCTGCCGGTTCCGGTACTGCAGTTCCTCGTTCTGGCCCGTCAGTTGCCGCAGCTGGTTTTCCAGCCGCTGGATCCGCATTTCCGCATCGGCGTCGTCGGCCTGGGCCAGTACCTGTGTGAGCGCGGCCTGGGAAGACAGAGCCAGCATCGCGACGATCGCCGCGGCGCCGGCAGCATTGAGAAACCTGGGTGACATTTTGCCCTGACGAAGAAAATCGCGTTGACCCGCGAAAGCGGTACGAATTGAGGGAGGGAGTACGCCGGAATTGTGACTGGCGTTTCCGAATCCGCACGGTGGATTACGCTATGGTTTAGTGTCGGCTTCAAAACAAGCAAGCGTGATCGTCGAGCGGCCCGTTCATCTAGCTGAAGGAAGCCAGCCCATGCATGTGTCCGTGAACGGGGTGCGGCTGTTCTTCGACGTCGAGGGTGCGAAGTTCGTTCCCGACGGCCCGACGATGCGGGAAAAACCGGTGCTGCTGATGCTTCACGGCGGTCCCGGCGCCGACCACTCGATCTACCGGCCCGCCTACTCCGCTTTGGCCGACATTGCCCAGATCGTCTATCTCGACCATCGCGGCAACGGCCGCAGCGAGGACGGCGCGCGCGAGGGCTGGAATCTGGCGCAGTGGGGCGACGACGTTCGCGCCTTCTGCGAGGTGCTCGGCATCGTCGATCCGATCGTGCTCGGCGCATCGTTCGGCG
Source organism: Bradyrhizobium sp. KBS0727 (assembly GCF_005937885.2). NCBI lineage: Bacteria > Pseudomonadati > Pseudomonadota > Alphaproteobacteria > Hyphomicrobiales > Nitrobacteraceae > Bradyrhizobium > Bradyrhizobium sp. KBS0727. The sequence goes on from NZ_CP042176.1 coordinate 6,340,399, forward strand.
GCATGGTGGCGATGGCCTACGCCACCCGCCATCCCGCACACCCTTCGAAGCTGATCCTCATCAGCACCGCCGCGTCCGGCGCCGAATATCTGCACCGGCGTATCGAACTGTTCGAACGCTTTGGCGGCGCGGAAGTCGGCGCGCTGGCGCGCCGCCATTTCCTGGAAGTCGGAGGTCACACCGGCCAGGCCTCGCTGGAGGCGTGGCGACGACTGGCGATGCCGCACTACTTCCGCAAGCCCCGCGACCCCGACATGGCGCGCCGCGCCGTCGGCCGCCCGGAGGTGCTGTTCTGGTTCGCCGGACCTGATGGCGAGAGCCACCGCTTCAATCTGTTTCCCGAACTGCATCGGATCCAGTGTCCGACCCTGGTGCTCGGCGGTGAGGACGACCCTATGCACCCGATCGAAAGTCAGGCGGATATCGCAGCCGCGCTGCCGCCGCATCTCGTGCAGTTCGAACGGTTTGCCGATTGCGGGCACGCGGTCATGCCCGATGCACCCGAGCGCACGACCGCCGTGATCCGGGACTTCGTCTTGCGCGCAAAATAAAACCGGCACCCGAAGGTGCCGGTTTCGAATTCTGCGAAGGCCGACTTGAGGCCGAATTTACGAGCTGGCGTTCAGCACGGTGACGGCGCGACGGTTCTGCGACCAGCAGGAGATGTCGTTGCAGACCGCGACCGGACGCTCCTTGCCGTAGGAGATCGTGCGCATGCGGTTGGCATCGATGCCGCGCGATGCGAGATAGGTTCGCACCGACTGGGCACGGCGCGCGCCGAGCGCGATGTTGTATTCGCGGGTGCCGCGCTCGTCGGCATGTCCTTCGATGGTGAAGGAATAGCGGTTGTAGGTCTGCAGCCACTGGGCCTGTTTTTCCAGGGTCGCGATCGCCTGCGGGCTCAGGTCGGTCTGGTCGCTCTCGAAGAACACGCGGTCGCCGACATTGACCACGAAATCCTGCTGGCTGCCCGGGGTCGCCGCACTGGCCATCGCGCCGTCAGGGCCGACGTTGTTTTTGGCGCAGGCGCCCATCGAGAGCGCCACGGCAAGCACCGCAGCCACCTTCCAACCCTGGAGGTTACGCATTTGATATTTCATTCCGGAGCCTCCACGCTCACGTTTTCGAACTGTCATCCCGGTCTACAGGTCGATGGTTAAGCGAACGTTCCGTCAACCTTGATGGGATGTTGCCAGACCCGCTCAAATGCCGACAAACGACGAAAAGCGACCGCGATGGTTAATGATTTGTAAATGTGGCGCGACGGTGAAGGCAAGCGCGCCCACGGCCTGAATCACCTGATTTTAGGCGTTCGGCAGCGGCTGGATTTGCGCCGGGAGGCGAAACAAGCGTTGATACGGCCGGGACCTGCCGGACCATTTCCGGTCCGCGGGGTCGAGTCCGGCAGACTCAGGAGCTTGGAACGATGGACGCGCGTTCGTAGGAGGCCTGCGCTGACTGCTGCTGGCCGGGACGCTCGAACAGCATCCGACGCTCGAACGCGGTCGAACGCAGGAACGGGTAACGGGCAAGCACCGGCTCCCGCACCGTCGGCAGATGCGCCGCCATCAATCCGACCGGCTTCACCAAGCCCGGATACAGTCGCGGCTCGCACCAGGTTTCCTGCAGGAACACCCGACGGTAAAACGCCTGATGCTCCGGACGAACGATCGCCAACCCGTAATCGGCGTTGAAATACACGCCAGCCATGGAACCGAGCCGCACGGTCACATAGGGCAGTTCAGGGAAATGACGAGCTTTGTCGGGGTCCGCGACGAAGCGGGTTGAATCGATGAAGATCCTGCCCTTGTCCAGTTCAGGGTGCAGGACATCGCCGAACAGTTCGACCGAAGGCGACATCCGCCATTCGGACGTCAGCACGCTGATGCGGATCGAGCTGTAGAGTTCGCCATTGAAGTAAACGCCGAATGTCCACGCGTTGGGGGAGTCTTCGTAACCGTCCATCACGCGCTGGTCGGCAGAAGGACGGACAGCACCCTCGCGCAAGTAAGCCCGATAGCGCAGCCTGTAGATCTCGTCCTTTTCTTCTGGCGTTGTAGCGAGACGGTAGTCGGCTTGATTTAGCCAGTCCGAACTCCGACCCATGGCCGTCGTAGAAGCTTCGGCCGGGGACCTCATGCAGTACTCCTAATACTTACAAGCAACTTCTGCGAGCGACCCAAAGATTAACAGCTTGTTAACGAGATTGCAAAGCTATCACGACATTAGGGTTAACCTGTTGCCGGAGCACGCGAAACTTTAGGTTGCGCCAGGTCGTCTCAACCGTCAAGCGATAGAGCGGGATGGAACCAGCTGCAACGGTTCGTCGGGCAGCCGCCGGCCGTGCGAAACGTTCAAAAGCTGGCGAATCCGCGCCGCCGGAACCGGCCGACTGAACAGGTAGCCCTGCACTTCGCTCACCGTGCCGTCGGCGCTGATCAATTCCAGTTGCTCGTTGCTCTCGATACCCTCGACCACGACCGACATGCCGAGGTCCGCCGACAGCCGCGCCACGCCGCGCAGCAGCGTCAGCGGACGATCGCTATCGATGCCTTCCAGGAAGGAGCGGTCGATCTTGACCTTCTCCAGCGGGAAATTGTGCAGATAGCTGAGGCTGGAATAGCCGGTGCCGAAGTCGTCGAGCGAAATTCGCACACCGAGCGAATGCAGTTGCGACAATACGTCGTGCGTCAACTGGGTGTTGCGCAACAGCGAGGATTCGGTGATTTCGATTTCGAGGCGGTTCGCCGGCAGGCCCGAAACCTCGAGCGCGTAGCGGACCTCGCTCAGCACGTCGCGCTGATGGAACTGCTGCGGCGAGAAATTGACGGCGACGCTGACGGCTTCCGGCCACTTCATGCATTCCATGCAGGCCTTGCGCAGGATCCAGCGGCCGAGATCGACGATCAGGCCCATGTCCTCCGCGACCGGAATGATGTCGATCGGAGAAACCGTGCCGCGAACCGGATGGTTCCAGCGCAGCAGCGCTTCGCAGGTCGATATTCTTCCCGACTTGAGATTGACCAGCGGCTGGTAGAACAGCTCGAACTCCTCGTTGGCCAGCGCCTTGCGCAGGTCCAGTTCGAGGATGCGGCGGGCCTCGACGACCTGCGCCATCTCGTCGCGGAAGAAGCAGAAGGTGCCGCGGCCGTCGGCCTTGGCGCGGTACAGCGCCATATCGGCGTTCTTCAGCAGCGTATCGGCGCTGACGCCGCGCGTGCTCATGGCGATGCCGACGCTGGCGCCGATCTCGACCAGATGATTGTCGATCTTGTAGCGTTCGCTCAACCGATCGACGATGCGCCGGGCCAGGCCCGCGGCGTCGTCGGCGGAATGGATGTTCTGCTGGAACACGACGAACTCGTCGCCACCGAACCGCGCCACAAAATCCTCGGGCCGCAGCATCTCGCGCAACCGCTCGGCCACCGCACAAAGCAACTGGTCGCCGCAGGGATGGCCGAGCGTGTCATTGACCTGCTTGAACTGGTCGAGATCGACAAACAGCAACGCCGATAGCTGCTCCGCCCCTTGCTGAATCGCAAGCAGGCGACCAATTTCATCGCGGAAATTGACCCGGTTCGGCAGCGCCGTGAGTTCGTCGTAGCGGGCCAGATGACTGATGCGGGCTTCTGCAGTGCGCCGCTCGGTAATATCCTCGAGCAGCACGACGGCACCGCCGTCGGCCATCGGCTGGAACGTCCACGACAGCGACCGGCCCCGGGCGACATCGGGATCCGTGGTGATCATGTCGCGCGCCTGCGTATCCTCGATTTCCGCCAGGATCATCCTGCTGCTGACGGCGGAGACCGAACCCGCGGCAACGCCGGCCGCCATGATGTCGGACGCGGTGACGCCTCGCTGCACAAGGTCGTCGGACAGATCCATCATTTCGCTGAAGCGATAGTTCATGACCGCAAGTCGGCCGTCGGCGCGGAACATGCACAGCCCGTGCGGCATGTTATTCAAGGCGGTATCGAACTGGTTCGCCAGCGCCGCCTCGCGCTCGCGCGCCACCAGAGCCCGGACGAAGATTTCCTGCAGGTTGGTCGTGATCTGCCGCAGTGCCAGGAAGAACACCCCGCTGACGCAGGCCATTCCGATGTAATAGGGCGTGCCGTGCATCGCCAGCGCAATCGAGGTCGGGCCGCAGGCGACGGCAATTTGCACCTGGAAGATCCGCGGCCTGCCAAACGTTCTCCCGGCACCGGCCGCGACGTAACCCGTGGTGACCGCGAGGCAGATCATGTGGGCGACGGCGTCATTGCTGCTCAGCAAGGCGACCGAACACCAGGCGCCGAGGGTTGCGGCATAGATGATCGCCCAGAATTGATACCGCCTTTCCCAGCGCGACGCCTCATCGGCGGTCAAGACTGACTTGCGCTTGCGGTACAGGTGCATGTCGAGCGCGCGAATGGCACCGATCAGCATGAGCAATGCGACACAGGGCCAGAGCAGCATGACATCGGTCTTGAGCGCCGTCATTGCCGCCGCGAACGCAACCATCACCGCGCCGGCGAACAATGGCGCCGCGTTCTGAAACAGCGAATCAATCAGCGCCGCGTAAGTCGACGGCGAGACATTTTGGTCCTGCTCTGCTGTTTGGCTTGCAAGCTGCATTGGGGGCGTACGCGATCCTGTCCGACGGGGTCGTTGTACCCTTCCGAGATGAAGCCTTTCTGAGGGAATATCGTTACCGATATCTTTTCATGGCGTTCCGATTGCGGAAATCTGCACGAAAAATCAGCATGATAGGCAATGTTTGCCGATCAGCGCAGATGCCCACTTTGGCGTGTGCACCGTCAGGACAGCAGCGGGGACCAGGCCGGATCGGAGGCGTAGCCCGGCGTCGGGACCCGCAATTCGTTGCGGCCCGAGATGTCGATGGTGAACAGCGACGGCCCGCCGCCGCCGCCAGCCTCGCGGAAAAACATCAAAACCCGGCCGTTCGGCGCGAATGTCGGCCCTTCATTGTGGAAACCCGAGGTCAGGATGCGTTCGCCCGAGCCGTCGGTCTTCATGATGCCGATCGCGAACTGCCCGCCGCCCTGCTTGGTGAAGGCGATATAGTCGCCACGCGGCGACCACACCGGCGTCGAATAGCTGCCCTCGCCGAACGAGATGCGCTGCGCGCCGCCGCCGCCTGCCGGCATCACATAGATCTGCGGCTTTCCGCCGCGGTCGGATTCGAAACAGATCTTGCTGCCGTCCGGCGCGTAGGACGGAGAGGTGTCGATCGCCGGCGTATCGGTCAGGCGCGTGGTGGTCTTCGACCGCAGGTCCATCACGAACAGGTTGGAGTTGCCGCCCTGCTGCAGGCTCATGATCACGCGCTGACCGTCCGGCGAGAACCGCGGCGAGAACGACATGCCGGGGAAGTTGCCGACGATCTCGCGCTGCCCGGTCTCGATGTTGAACAGGTAGACCCGCGGATCGCCCTGGCCGAACTCCATGTAGGTGATTTCCTGGGTCGACGGCGAGAACCGCGGCGTCAGCACCAGATCGGAGCCCTTGGTCAGGTAGCGGACATTGGCGCCGTCCTGGTCCATCAGCGCCAGCCGCTTGACCCGCCGCTCCTTGGGGCCGGTCTCGTCGACGAACACCACGCGGCTGTCGAAATAGCCCTTCTCGCCGGTCAGCCGTTCGTAGATCTGGTCGGAGATGATGTGCGCGATCCGCCGCCAGTATTCCGGCGAGGTGAAATATTGCTGGCCGGTAAGCTGCTGGCCGGTGTTGACGTCCCAGAGACGGAATTCCGCCTTGAGGCGGCCGTCGCCCTGCCGGGTCATGCGGCCGGTCACCAGCGCCTGCGCGTTGATGGTCTTCCAGCTCTGGAACTGCGGCGCGGAGTCGATATTGCTGATGCGCTCGATGAAGGCGGCCTGATCGATCGGCGCGAACAACCCACTGCGTTTGAGATTGTTGGTGATGACCTGCGACACGCCGACGCCGACCTCGGCGTCTCCCGGCGTGCCCGCCACGAAATTCGGGATCGCGATCGGCAACGGGGTGAATTCGCCCTCGGGAACGATGATGCGCTTTGGCCCCTGCGCGAAGGCGTTGCGACCACCGGCGACCGCGCCAAGCGCGGCCATTCCGGAAATGATCTGCCGGCGGCTGAGGCGGAACGGCATGTTGGGCAATCCAAATTTGTCGGTCATGGCTTCAAGCTTTGCTCATATTGGTGGTCGCCGGGGCCGCATGTCAGGTCTTCTGTTCGGTGAATACCGGCGCGAAATATTTCCATTCCTCGAAGAACGCCGCGGGCAGTCTGTACGGCTGGCATTCGATGATCGCGCGCAACGCGCTCTCCTGATAGACGCGAAGGTACGGCGTCGCCGGCGTGCCTTCGGGAACCGGCATGCCTTCCAGCGAACCGTCGCGCTTCAGCCGGATCGCGAACACGGCTTCGGACTTCTGCTGTTCGATGCCGCCATACGGCTTCTTCCAGCAGCGCTCGACCTGCTGCTTGAACATCGCGCCCCAGGTCGCGGAGTTGTCCGCGGCCGCGCCCTTCGACAGGCCAAGGGCGGCGTTGGAATTCAAAGTGTCACCGGTCGCGGCCGCGCGCGTCGGATCGCGCTTGTCGAGCAGGGCTGCGATCTTCGACTGATCGAACGCGCGCTCGGTCTTCGGCTTCGCCGGCTCCGGCGGCTTGGCGGCCTGCTGGACCGGTTTTGGCGGCGGCTTCTTCTCTTCCTTCTTGATCGCTTCGGCGATCGGATCGGGCTTGACCGGATCCGGCTTCTTCTCGATTGGCTTCGGCTCTTCCTTCGGCTTCTCGACCACCTTCGGCGGATCGGGTTTTTTCTCGACCGGCTTTTCCTCGACCTTCGGCTGCGGCGGCGGCGAGGTGTCGGTGACGACGGGCGGCTTCTCGCTCACCTTGCCGACGGCGTCGTCGACCGGCTTGGCTTCGGCGACCTTGTCGACCAGCGGCTTGGGGTTTTCCTTCTTGCCGGTCTTCATGCCGGCCATGATATGGGCAAGCTGATCGGGCGAGACGACATCCACCGGGACCGAGTCCTCCGGTGTCATTTCGAGCGCCCGGGTCGAGAACGACACCATCGTCCAGCCCAGCACGAGGACGTGCAGGACCACCGACGCAACCAGTGTCTTGTCGACCTTGACCTTCACTTGACCTTCACCCGGCCCTTCCCGCTCCGCCGTCAGCCATTGCTTGTCGTTTGGCCCGCCCGATCATGGCTCACGAGCCCTGCTCTGGCACGATGACGATGTTCGCCTTGAACCCCGCGGTCCGAATATACCCCAATAATTTCATCATATCCGTGTAGCAGACGTCTTTATCGCCGCGCAGAAAGACCACGCTTTCGGCATCCGACCGGGTCTCGCGGATCGCCTTGATCTTGGGCAGCAGGTCGGCGGACGAGATCAGCGTATCGCCCAGATAGAGTTCGACGTTCGAATTGCAGGCACCATTGGTGCGCTTGACCGACAGCGTCAGCGGCGGCGCATTCGAGGCCAGCGACTTGCCGCCGCTCGCGATCGGCAGATCGATGTCGATCGTCGAGGTCATCAGCGGCGCCGCCACCATGAAGATGATCAAGAGCACCAGCATGACGTCGACCATCGGCGTGACGTTGATCTCCGCCATGACAGCAGCACGACGCCGGCCGCGTCCACCGCCGCCGGACGAACCTGCCATGTTCATCGCCATGATCTGATGCTCACGTTGCGCCCGTCATGTGCCGCCCTCATGCCCGCTCGTCGATCTGGCGCGACAGGATGGCCGAAAACTCGTCGGCAAATCCTTCCAGGCGCTGGGCCTGCCGGTTCACCTCGGAAATGAACTTATTGTAGAAAATAGTCGCCGGAATGGCGGCGATAAGGCCGATCGCGGTGGCAAACAGCGCTTCCGCGATGCCGGGAGCCACCACCGCCAGCGAGGTGTTCTTCGAGGCTGCGATCGACTGGAAGCTCGACATGATGCCCCAGACGGTTCCAAACAGGCCGACGAACGGCCCGGCCGAGCCGACCGTTGCCAGCACCAGAAGCCGCCGTTCCAACCGCTCGACCTCGCGGGCGATGGAAACGTTCATCACCTTCTCGATCCGCATCTGCAGGCCGGCAAAGGACCGGGTCTGGCTTTCGAACGAGCGTTTCCATTCGCGCATGGCAGCGACGAAACACGCCGCCATCGACTGGGTCGGCTTGGCCGACAGCGCGCGATACAGTTCCTCGATCGATTGCCCGGACCAGAACGCCTGTTCGAAGCGGTCCATGGCGCGCTTGGTGCGGGAGTAGAGGATGATCTTGTCGATCGCGATCGCCCAGACCCAGACCGAGCAGGACAATAGCCCCAGCATGACCGTTTTCACGACCCAGTGGGCCTGCAGGAACAGCGCGATCAGCGATACGTCGCTGGACGCCATCGGCAGCGCTGCTTGGGCCACGTCGGCGGGATTCATAGGCGGTATCCTCTCAACGCTTTAGCTCCGGTTTGAGCATGATCTTTTCGGAAAACCGGCTCCCACTTTTCCGGATCATGCCTTGTCCCAATCTGCCGGGAGCCAGATCCCAATTTTCCGGGAACAAAGGCTGCCAGTTCCACAGCCGCGCGCCGGGCGCGGCGATATACGCCAGCGCAAGAGCCTCACTTTGCGTCACATGGAGGGCCCGCCGAAAGCCGGGTCCTGCATCCCCTGCCAACATGTCAAAACGAGGGCTATTCGCGCGTCATTACGCCTCCAACCAGACGCCACGCGTGGTTAACGCGAGGTTACCAAAGGGGAACTTGGCTGCGGGAAATGCAGCCGGAACGGCGGGTTACCGCGGGGGGGACAGAATGGGTTCCGCCGTCCGTCAATGTTGAACTGTCATTCCGGGGCGATGCGAAGCATCGAACCCGGAATCTCGAGATTCCCCGATGCGCAATTGCGCATCTGAGGTCTGGTGCTACGCACCATCCCGGAATGACGGCGGATAGATACGACTTCGCATTCTCGCGGCGCGATGCGCCCGAAGTTTTTCATTTCGTTTGCCCTCTGAAATCAGAGGGCGCAGGGAAGACCGGGTGCGCGCCGCACCCGCGGTCTCGCGCGCGATAGATGCAACAAGATTTGCGCACGAGCATACAGGTTTGGCGGAAGCATCCGGCCTTCCCTGCGCAATGGCTTTACGGCTTATACGATTTCGTCCTGGTGACCGGCTTTCTTGCCACCATCATCAGCTTCAGCTTTCGCTTCCGCCAACTTGACGCCAGCACCGGGGCGTCGGACCCAAACGACTTCGCCGTACGCTAGTGGCCGCGCTCGTCAGTCGCAGCCTTCGCGTCCACCGCTCCCTGCCCCTCGTTTGCGACGATGGCCGACGCCCCTTGGTGGGACAGGATGGCGGGAGTCCTACGGCTGATTTGCCCGACGGGTTAAGCGATATTTTGCCCGTCGCGTTAATTTGTCGCGGGCTGACGCGATCTGCCCGCTGCGTCGGGCAACTGGCTCCAAAAACAAACCGCCCACCTGCTTTCGCAGATGGGCGGCTGTATCCGCCGTCAGGCTTTATGGGGGCACATCGCCTGAGGGCTGAACTCTCGACCCCAGGTGAGACCCTTAGCTCTGCGGCTGGTCGTTCGGCGGGGTCGGACGCGTCTTGTGCTGCGCCATGAACTGGTCGAACTCTTCCTTGTCCTTGGCGTGGCGCAGGCGATCGAGGAAGTCGCGGAATTCGACCTGCTCCTCTTCAAGACGCCGCAGCGTCTCGGTGCGGTATTCGTCGAAGGCGCGGTTACCGCTGGACGGCGGGCCGAAGCCGCCGAAGCCGAACCCACGGCGCTCCATGCGGCCGCGCATCCGCTCCATCTTGTACTGCATCCGCTCCATCTTGTTCGCCCAGCGATCCTGGTGACTCCAGCAACCCATTTTTCTGCTCCCTAGTGTGAAAAAGAGAAGGGCAAGTCCGATCGGCCACCAAATGATGAAGCCGAGGATGGTCACGGCGATCCAGCCGGGATGCCAGGGGCTATCAAGCATATGCGGGCGGTAAGGCTCTTCAGTCGGGCCGCGCCATCGATTGACATCTGCGGTGTAGGCCATTTCCCTCTCCATGACGACGTTCACGCCGTTGTGAATGTAAATAACATTTACATACCTAAACCATCCCGCGGTTTTGTCAAGCCGGGCGCAAACCGGCCTCGCTAAATTATTTTGGGGTGCCCCATGGTCCCGCCGGCGGCACCGGCGGCGGACCTGACGGCTTCTGGTCCGCTTTTGCGGCCTCGGGCCGGCGCTCGGTCGGGAAACCGAGCCCGCGCAGATAGATCAGCACTTCCGCTTCCAGCAGGTCTTCCGGCGACATCGGCAATTTGCGCCGCGCCGCGTCGCCGCGGCCGAACAGCGACGCCACGCCGTGCGACATCGACCAGATGTGCAGCGCCATCATCATCGCCGGCGGCCGCGGTGTACCTGGCGGCGCCAGCGCGGCCAGCCGCTCGGCGGCGGCGCGGATGATGCCGAAAGCGCGCTCGCTGGCGGCCATCAAGGTTGGGTTTGCATCGACCGGAAGCCCGGATTCGAACATCGCCGAATAGAACGCCGGCTCGTTGCGGGCAAAGGCGAGATAGGCCTTGCCGACCCGCTCGAACGCGGTGACGGTGTCGGGGCGGCCGTCGTCCCAGGCCTGCGTCAGCAACGCCTCGAACTGCTCAAAGCCGCGCTGCGCGATCGAGGACAGCAGTTCCTCGCGATCACGGAAATGCCGGTAAGGCGCCGCAGGACTGACGCCTGCCATCCGCGCGGCGTCGGCGAAGGTGAAACCGGCAGCACCCTTTTCGGCGATCAGGCCGAGTGCCGCCTGCAGCAACGCCTCTTTCAGATTGCCGTGATGATAGCCGCGCTCGGCGCGGCGCGTTTCCTTGCGCCAGCTCATGTGAAAGGCTTTTACATGAGCGGGCCGAAAACGCTACGGTTTTTGAACCGCAGGTATCTTGTTTTGACGCGTTTTCTTCACGCGAACCGGAAGGCCACCCACGGATCAAGTTCGAGGGCATGCTTCGCTTGAAAACGCTTCGGCTGTTCATAAAGATTAACGGAGCCTTTAGCGGAGTCTTGCCCTGCCCGGCAGGTCGTCGAATCCAGCCGCGGTTTGCTGAAGCTCTTCGGAGTAATCTGTCATCTCGTGCACCTGCCGGATTTCGATGATCTCGTTCGCCGAAGCCGGACATTTGCTGGCCCAGGCGATCGCAGCCTCGCGGGAGGCGACGTCGATCATCCAGTAGCCGCCGAGCACTTCCTTGGACTCGGTGAAGGGGCCGTCGGTCACCACAGGTTTACCTGACGCAAAGGAGACCCGCGCGCCCATCGACGGCGGGTGCAGCCCGTCGAGCGTAATCAGCACGCCGGCGTCCTTCAGGGCCTCGTTGTATTTCATCATTGCCTTCATCCGCTCGGGATCGAGCTGCACGTCCGGCGGCGCGGTCTCGTAGCCGAGAGGGATCATCAGCATCATGAATCGCATGGTGGGGGTCCTTGCTTTTAATTCGCTGTCATTCCGGGGCTCGCGAAAGCGAGAACTACGATGCGCAATTGCGCATCTGAGAATCTCGAGATTCTCCGATGTGCAATTGCACATCGTAGTTCGACGCTTCGCATCGCCCCGGAATGACGACGGAGAAAGTTTTACTTCTTCCCGGCCTGCGCCCGCAGGCGCTCTTCCTGCTCGCGCAATTCGGGGGTGAGGGCTTCGCCAAAGTCTTCGGCGGAAAATACCTGGCGGATCTCGATCTCGTCGCCGCCGCCGAACGGCGCGCGCTTCATCCACGCGATCGCTTCATCCAGCGACTTGGTCTTCATCAGCCAGAAACCGGCGATGAGATCGCCGCTCAGCGCGAACGGACCGTTTGTCGCAGTGCCCTGCCCTCCCGAATATTTGATCCGCGCGCCCTTCGAGGTCGGATGCAGGCCCTCGCCGGCCTCCATGACGCCAGCCTTGACCATTTCCTCGTTGAACTTGCCCATCGCGGTCAGCAATTCCGTAGAGGGCATTACGCCGGCCTCGGTATCCTTGTTGGCTTTCACAATCACCATAAATCGCATCGTCACGCTCCGTTTGAGGTCACATCAAGCCGGAAATTGCCTGATCTCGTCAACTGGACGAATGGGCTTTTGCCTCACCGACATGTCCCGAGGAATTATTTTGAAGGTAATTGCCGGCGAATTGGCGGCCCGGAAATCCGGACACGCCCTCAGCTCAAGCGATGCCCGCCGCCTGCATTGGAATATCGCGGTCCCGGCGGCGATAGGGTTTGCATGGTCACAACGGAGACAGTTGTCATGCCTTTCTCATCACATCTGAAAGTCCTCGGCCTCGCCGCGACATTGCTCGCGGGTCCCATCGCCGCTGCACCAGCGGAAATCGCCACGTCACGGCCTGCGACAACCCTGCCGGTCGACACCAGCGTCAAACCATGGCCGGCGCCGACCGGTCACCGCCAGCCACATGCCGCCGACGTTTCTCCAGGTGCCAACCTCAGCGCTGACCTGCTGGAACTCGAAGTGGATCGCAAGCTGAGAATTTGCCGCGGCTGCTGACCACGGCATTCGATCAATCGTGCACGACCGCCGTCACTTCGATCTCTCTGAGAGCCGGTTGCCATGCCATTCCCATCATGCCTGAAAATTCTCGGCCTCGCCGCCGCACTATCAGCGGGTCCCATTGCCGCCGCGCAGGCGGAAAGCCTCGCATCAGAATTTGAGGCTAGTCCGCCCATCAACGCCGGCGTCAAATCGCGGCCGGTGCCGACGGGTCATCACCGGCCCCATGCCGGCAATGTTCCACGCGATGCCAGGCAGGATGCCGTTGTCAGGAACGAAGAAGAGTTCGATCGCACGTTCGGGATGTGCCGCCGCTGCTGACGTCGCTTCGCATTCGACGTGCGCCGCCGCGCCTGTCAATCGTCGATCGCCTGATAGGCCAGCGTCCAGAAATCGACCATCGCACGCGGCGGCTGCGGCGAATCCATCATCCGCTGCGTCAGCAGGATTCCGGTGAGACCCTCACCGGGATCGGAATACCAGGAGGTGCCGTAGCCGCCATCCCAGCCGTAACGGCCGGGCCGGCCGGGCCGGCCGGCAAGATCGTCGCGTTTGGTGAAGACCGAAAGCCCAAAACCCCAGCCTCTGACACCACCGAAGAACAACTCAGAGCCCTGCTTCTGCTCCGGCGCGATGTGATCGGTCGTCATCAACTCGACCGTTGGCCGCGACAGGATGCGTTCGCTGCCGAGCCGCCCGCCGTTCAGCATCATTTGCGCAAAGGCGTTGAAATCATCGGCGGTCGAAACCAGGCCGGCGCTGCCGTTTTCGAAAACGGGCGGCGCCGCGTATTTTCCGGCCGCGGGATCGTCGAACACTTTCAAATCGCCCGTCGTGTCATCGCGCTGATAGGCGGTCGCGAGCCTGCCGAGCTCTTCGCCGGGCACGAAAAACGCCGTGTCCCTCATGCCAAGCGGCGCGAAGATTCGCTCCGCCAGGAAGTCGGCGAATGACGTGCCGGCAACACGCGCGATCAGCACACCGAGAATTTCGGTCCCGCTGTTGTAGAGCCAACGTTCGCCCGGCTGGTAGAGCAGCGGCAGGCTGCCATAGCGCCGCATCAATTCGTCCGGCGCAAACGACGGAAATACCGGCCCCGGCGCGAAGCCCGCCTCGGCAACGGCCTTCTGGATCGGATAGCGATCCGGAAACACCGCCAGCATGCCGAGCCCAAGGCGGAAGGTCAGGAGGTCGCGCAGCGTGATCGCGCGCCGGGCCGGCACGGTATCGTCGAGCCGCGCGTCCACGGCGCGGAGCACCTTGCGGTCGGCCAGTTCCGGCAGCCAGGGATCGACGGGATCATCGAGCCGCAATTTGCATTCCTCGACCAGGATCATCGCGGCGGCAGCGGTCACCGGTTTGGTCATCGAGGAGATGCGGAAGATGGTGTCGCGCTGCATCGGCGCGCCGCCGATCGCCATGTTGCCGATGACATCGACATGGACTTCGCCGCCGCGGCTCACCAGCGTCACCAGGCCCGGCATGTCTCCACCAGCAACATGGCCGGCCATGACGTCATGCATGCGGCCAAGCCGCGGCTTCGAAAGTCCGCCGGCGCAGGTGGATGTCGGCATTTTCGTCTCCCCTGGAATCACGCGACGATGGAACGACGATTGCCACCGTCCGAAATCGACATCATCACCGGAAATTTATCGGGCGAAATTTAACGGGGTTGCGGGACAAAAACCCCGTCCTCAAAGCTGGCGCCGAAATAGACATCGATGCGCTTCACTTTGTCGCGATCGAAGACGAAGAACTCGGTGTTGCGAAAGCTCTTGCCACCTCTGGCGACGCAGCGATACGTCACGAAGGCCTCGTCGCCCTCCACGAAAATTCGCTCCAGTTCGTGCCGCTCGATCCAGTCGCTGTTCTTCCAGCAGCGCTCGAAATAGCCTGATTTGTCGATGTTGTCGTCATAGGGGCTGGTGAAGCGGAAATCGTCGCTGAGCGCGTCCTCGACCAGCTTGCGGTTGTTGGACAGATAGGCCGCAAAAATGGCGCGGATGATGGCCGCCCGGTTTGCTGTTGCCATCTAGCGCTCCTTCGGCACCATGTGGAAGTAGGGCCCGGCCTCCTTCAGCACGCGGGCGACCGAAGGGCGCGCCTTCAGGCGCTCCAGATACGCCGTCACGTTGCCGTGCGCCGAACCGAACGGCTCGACCATGTTGCCATAGAACAGCGGCGGCACCGCCGCGCAGTCGGCCAGGCTGAATGCGTCGCCCATCGCCCAGCCGCCATGCGCCATCTGCTGCTCGATCATCGCATACGACGTCCGCAACTGCGCCCGCGCTTCCGCGACGCCGTGGGGATCCTTGTCGCCGTCCGGCCGCAACCGGTCCCCCATGATCTTCTGCATCGGCAGATGGACATAGAGATCGTAGAAACGATCGCGCAGCCGCGTCTGCCATGCCTGATCGCCGTCATCGGGAATGAATTTCGTCGGGCCGCGATAGTGCCGGTCGAGATATTCGATGATGACGCTGGACTCCGGCACGGTCTGGCCGCGTGCGTCATCGCGCAGCACCGGGAACTTGCCGATAGGCCACAGCTTGAGCAGTGCCGCGCGCTCGGCCGGGTCACCGAGATTGACGGAATTCGGCGTGAACGGGACGCCGCTCTCATACAGCGCGATCAGCGCCTTCCAGCAGAACGACGACAGGGGATGAAAGTGCAGCGTCAGCGACATGGAAACTCCCGGTATTGATCATGGAGCAAGACGAACCGTAGTTTGGCCCGCCGACATTTGTCGCGAAATTGTTTTCGCAGCCGGCGCGTCGATCAACTTCACTATCCGTCTTAAACCGATTGCATTTTGCAACTGGTTGTACCCTGACTAAACCGGTGCAATATTGCAAGCGGTTTTTTGACGGCGCCGCCGCCTCCCGCGAGATCACGCCATGACCGACGCCCAGCGTTCCGGCTGCCCGATCAACCTCACGCTGGAAGTGGTCGGCGACAAATGGAGCCTGCTTGTCATCCGCGACATGATGTTCGGCAACCGGCGGCACTTTCGCGAGCTCCTGACCAAATCCGATGAGGGCATCTCATCCAACATCCTTGCCGACCGGCTGAAGACGCTGCTCGAGCAGGGCATCATTACCCGCGACGACGACCCCAGTCACAAGCAGAAGGGAATCTATTCGCTGACCGAACAGGGCATCGAACTGCTGCCCGTTCTCGCGCAGATGTCGGCCTGGGGTTACAAGTATCTGCCCGTCAGCGAGGAGCTCGGCATCCGCGCCCGGCTCTTGAGCGAGGGCGGACCGAAGATGTGGGCCGAGTTCATGGACGAATTGCGCGAGGTCCATCTCGGCGTGGCCAGGCGGAAACGAGGGCCGTCGGTGGGTGAGCGGCTGCAGGCGGCGTATGAGAGCGTCGTAAATCGAAAATAGTAGGACTGCGGGTCAGCCATGAGCGGCATTGTCGCGCGATCGCCAGCGTCAACGCGTACATCACGCCCACCGCCGCGGCGATCGAGAAACCGAGCATCGTGACGCAGTTCATGCTGTCTTCGGATGAAGCTTCGAAGATCAGTATCGCCGGCACCCTGCGCGCAGGATGCGCGCGGTGGTGCCGGATGTTTTTGCCCCCCGATCAACACATATTTCGTCTCACCTTCGCGCGCGTTCGAGCGCCTAAGCTCTACCTAGCGGCGATGGTCCGGCACCGCACACGCTGAAACTGCCTCCGGATCGGGGAGCATCGCGTCATGTCCGCGCACGGCGCGGTACCGGCCGGGGAGTCCTGCGCCACCGTGACCGGGACTCGGCGCGGGGCATGGGCTATAGGGTCGCGGAAACCTGACCTTTCGCAAACGGATCCCCCCATGGCCCCCTCCCCGCAAAAAGTCGCACTCGTCACCGGCGCCGCGCGCGGCATCGGACTGGCGACGGCGAAACGGTTTCTGGCTGACGGCTGGCGCGTCGCGCTACTGGATATCGAGGGCGAATTGCTGGATCGCGCGGTCGCCGGTCTGGCCAATCCGGAAAACACGCTGGCGCTGCATTGCGACGTCTCGAATAGCAAAGCGGTGGCGGGCGCGATCGCCGGGATCGAGCGGCGGTTCGGCCGGCTCGATGCCCTGGTCAACAATGCCGGCGTCGCGGTGTTCGCACCCCTGCTCGAGACCTCGGACGAGGACTGGAGCCGGGTGCTGGAAGTCAACCTCACCGGGCCGTTCCTGTGCACCAAGGCGGCCGCACCGCTGATGCGCGAGCACGGCGGCGGCGCGATCGTCAACATCACCTCGATCTCCGCCGTGCGCGCCTCGACGCTGCGCGCGGCCTACGGCACCAGCAAAGCGGGGCTGGCGCATCTGACCAAGCAGCTCGCGGTCGAGTTGGCCTCGCTCGGGATTCGCGTCAATGCCGTGGCGCCCGGCCCGGTCGAAACTGCGATGGCCAAGGCCGTGCACACGCCGGAAATCCGCGCCGACTATCACGACGCCATACCGCTCAATCGATACGGCCTCGAAGAGGAATTGGCGGAAGCGGTGTTCTTTCTGTGCAGCGACCGTTCGAGCTATATCACCGGGCAAATTCTCGCCGTCGACGGCGGCTTCGATGCGGCCGGCATCGGCCTGCCGACCCTGCGCGGCGAACGGCGGAACGGCTAGTTTTATTTTTACGCCTCTTACTGATTTGAGCGGGTGGAACCTGTCTGAAGTTCCCCGTCATACTCGCCGCTGATGTCTTTTCCGGTGTAGTCGGTCATCAACGCCGTCGCGACCAGGGTGATGATCGCACAGATGGCGATGTAGGCCGCAATCGCATACGGCGAATGATAGACGCCGAACAGCCAGGTCGCGATCAGCGGCGCCGGGCCGCCGGCGATGATGGAAGCGAGCTGATAGCCGAGCGACGAACCGCTGTAGCGCAGGCGTCCGGTAAAGCTTTCGGCGATCAGGGCCGCCTGCGGGCCGTACTGCATGTCGTGCGGAATCAGCGAAAGGATGATCGCGAGGAAGATGATCTTCTCCGATCCGGTGTTCAGCATGGCGAAATAGATGAACCCGAACACGCCGGTGGTGACGGCGCCGATCATGTACATGTACTTCCGCCCGATGCCGTCGGAGAGATGTCCGAAGAACGGAATCGAAAAGAACGACAGCACCGACGCCGCAAGCACGGCCGTCAGCAGGAAGTTACGGGAGATGTGCAGCGTGTCGATGCCGTATGAAAAGACGAACGCAGTGAAGATGTAGAAGGGCGCCTGCTCGGACATGCGTGCAAATGCCGAAAGCAGGATCTCCTTCGGATGCTGCCGGATCACGGTCAGCATCGGGGTGGGCTCGACCTTGCGCTCGGCAAGCAGTTTGGCGAATACCGGCGTCTCCAGAATGCCGAGCCGGATATAGAGGCCGACGCCGACCAGGATGAGGCTGAACGCGAACGGTATGCGCCAGCCCCAGACCAGGAACTGCTCACCCGACATTTGACTGAAAGCGAGCACGGCGAGGTTGGCGAGAAACAGTCCGCAGGGCACGCCGAATTGCGGCCACGATGCGATCAGCCCGCGCGACTGGTTGGTGCGCGCCCATTCCATCGACATCAGCACCGAGCCGCCCCATTCGCCGCCGACTCCGACGCCCTGGATAAATCGCAGGATGGTCAGGATCACCGCGCCCCAGATGCCGATGCTGTCATAGGTCGGGACCAGCGCAACCGCAAAAGTGGCCAGTCCCATCACCAACAGCGTGGCGATCAGGGTCGACTTGCGGCCGATACGGTCGCCGTAATGGCCGAAAATGGCGGCTCCGATCGGGCGCGCAACGAAGCCGACGGAATAGATGGCGAAGGCCTCCAGCGTTCCGACCCAGGGGTCGGAATGCGGGAAGAACAGTTTTGCGAAAACGAGGCCAGTGACCGTACTGTAGAGGAAAAAGTCGTACCATTCGATCGCGGTCCCGACCGTGGACGCGATCACGGCACGGCGAAGCTGAATCTGATGCTCGGCCGGGGTGAGCGTGGTGACGTCGAGTGTTGCCATGAGCCTTTCCTCCGCAACAACCCCCGCAAGCCGGAACAAGTCTTTCGCAGGAACGCGCCGGTGCGGCGACGGTTCCAACCTGTGCAGGGGGCTGCGGCTAGACTTTAGGGGGACTGGCCGGATCGAAACTGAGGATCGCCATCAGGCGCCGGCGTCATGACCCAGCGGCGAAAGCGCTATGCCGGTCGTTGATTGACCGCGACCACGCGCCAGCCGCTTGCGAGGCGGTCGATCCGGGTCAGCGACAGCGGATCGATTGCGAAGCGCAAGGCGCTATCGGGCGAGAGCTCAAGTGCGATGGCGAGCACGGCGCGGATGGTGCCGGAATGCACGACGAGAACGGTATCGCCGGCGGGCAGACGCGCCAGACCTGTTCTGGCGCGTTCGATCTGATCGACAAAACTTTCGCCACCGGGCGGCCGGTTGCCGGCGGGCGATTTCCAGAACTCCTGATAGGCGGCGCCAAGCTCTGTACTGAGATCGTCGTGACGCCGTCCGGTCCAGGCCCCGAAATCCTGCTCGGCGAAATCAACCTCGTCGACCGCATCGAGCCCGAGCCTGTCAGCGGTTTGCCGCGTACGGCGCATCGGACTGCACACCGCATGCGCCTGATCCGGCAATCGCGCCTTCAGCGCCGCGAAGGCGGTCGCATCGCTGAGATCGGCCGGCGCGTCGGCGGCATGAATGACGCCACGCGGGCCGTCGACCGGCGCATGCCGGATCAGCCACAGACATGTCGCGGCGTTCATCAGGCACTCGCCAGTTTTGCGGCAAGCAGAACCAAAATCGCGGTTTCGGCGACCTGCTCGGCCGCCCCAAGTATGTCACCGGTCTGGCCGCCGATCTGCCGCAGCGCCAGCCGCGCCATGACGAAGCCGCTGATGGCTGCCGCGACCGCGGCCCATAGCGCCTCGGTCCATGAAAGCGACAGCAGCGCGATCAGCAGCGCAAGCGCGCCCGCGATCGCGGTCGTCGTCGGATCAGGCTGGCCGGAGGTGCGGGCCAAGCCATCCTGGCGCGCATAGGGCAGGTTCAACGATAAAAACGGCAACACGCCGCGCGCCAGCGCATGCGCCGAGATCAGGCTCGGGACGACATAACCATCCGGGATCGCCGCCAGCGCGGAAAGTTTGGTTGCAAAACCCACCAGCAGCGCCATGGCGCCATAGGTGCCGATCCGGCTGTCGCGCATGATCGCGAGCTTGGCTTCGACGTCGCGGCCGCCGCCAAAACCGTCGGCGACATCGGCGAGGCCATCCTCGTGCAGCGCACCGGTCAGCAGCGCGCCGGTGCCGAGCACCAGCGCCGCTGCCGCCAGATCGGGCACGCCGACCTGCCGCAACGCCAGGCAGAGCAATCCCATCGCGAGGCCGACCAAGCCGCCGACCACCGGAAACAGCCGGTAGGCGCGGGCGAAATTTGCAGGCTTCGCGCCGTCCGGATGCGGCACCGGCAGCCGCGTCAGGAAGCCCATGGCCATTTTGAAATCGTCGAGCCATTCATTCATGGTGATACTCACGGAATCGTTTTAGCGTGCGATCGGCTCGACATGTCCGGGCATGGTCAGGCCCGGGAGACCGTTTTGCTTTTTCAGGGGACGTTGTAGGGAAATCGCATGCGGTTTAACAGTCTAGACGACATCCGCGCGTTCTGTCGCGACCTGCCCGCGGGCGATGCGCAAGCGGCCTCCGCCGCCGCGCTCCGGCAGCAAAACCTGACCAAGCCGCCGGGCAGCCTCGGCCGCCTCGAAGAGCTGGCGATCTGGCTGGCGCAATGGCAGGGAAATGCGATGCCGCGGCTCGATCGGATCACGATTGCGGTGTTCGCCGGCAACCACGGCATTGCCGGGCGCGGCGTCTCGGCCTATCCGCCTGAAGTCACCGCGCAGATGGTGGCGAATTTTGCCGCCGGAGGAGCCGCGATCAACCAGATCGCCACGCTGGCCGGCGCCGAACTGCGCGTGGTGCCGCTCGAACTCGAGCGGCCGACGCGCGATTTCACCGTGGCCGCGGCGATGGACACCGAAGAGTTCCTCGACGCGGTCGCTACCGGCTGCCACGCGGTGACTGACGATTGCGACCTCCTAGTCGTCGGCGAAATGGGAATTGCCAATACCACGGCGGCCGCGACGCTGTGCGCGGCGCTGCTCGGCGGCGGCGCCAAGCGCTGGGCCGGCCGCGGCACCGGCGTCGACGATGACGGGCTGTCGCGCAAGCGCGCCGCAATCGAGACGGCGCTGAAAGTTCATGCGCGCATTCTCGGCGATCCGCTTGCCGTGGCCGCAGCCCTCGGCGGCCGCGAACTTGCGGCGATATCCGGCGCCGTTCTGACCGCACGGCAACGCGGCGTTCCGGTGTTGCTCGACGGTTTCGTCGCAACAGCGGCGCTGCTGCCGCTGGCGCGTCTCGCCGGCGGCATGCTGGATCACTGCCGTGCCGGGCACGTCTCGGCCGAGTCGGGCCATCGCGATCTGCTGCGCGAACTCGCGCTCGACCCGCTGCTCGATCTGAACATGCGGCTCGGCGAAGCCTCGGGCGCGGCTGTTGCGGTCCTTTTGCTGCGCGCGGCGCTTGCCTGCCACAATGGCATGGCAACCTTTGCCGAAGCCGGGGTTTCCGGCGCAGGCGATTGACGAAACCTTGCTGCACGCTCCGGCGTCATTAGATCAGCAGGGGCATTCGATGCGAGGGAACCGCGCATGCGCATGGCGGTGATAAAGGCAGTTTTGGTCGCTTCGGCACTATTCGCCGCAATGGCACCCGCGCGGGCCGAGGTGCGTATCCTCGCCAGCCCCGGCGGACAGGTCGCCCCGTTCCTCGCATTGTTCGATCGGGTCCGCGAGTCCGGCGAGCGTGTCGTGATCGACGGTCCGTGTCTCTCGGCCTGCACGCTGGTGCTCAGCACGGTGCCGAGCAACCGCATCTGCGTGACGCGCCGCGCCGTGCTCGGATTTCACGCCGC
This sequence comes from Bradyrhizobium sp. KBS0727, assembly GCF_005937885.2. Classification (NCBI taxonomy): domain Bacteria; kingdom Pseudomonadati; phylum Pseudomonadota; class Alphaproteobacteria; order Hyphomicrobiales; family Nitrobacteraceae; genus Bradyrhizobium; species Bradyrhizobium sp. KBS0727. The sequence goes on from NZ_CP042176.1 coordinate 6,361,893, forward strand.
GCGCTCGATCGACCGCCGCGGCCGGCTCTATGCGGAACCGGAAGCCTCGCAGGCAGTGCTGGAGGCCTATCCGGCCGCGGTACGGGGCTGGATCAGCCACCGCGGCGGCCTGACATCGCGGTTGTTGCTATTGCGCGGCCGGGAACTCGCCGCGATCTATCCGACGTGCAGATGAAATTTCGTGGGGTGGGCAAAGGCGCACTCGCGCCGTGCCCACCACCTTCACCGCGGTTGCAACGGTGGGCACGCTGACGCTTTGCCGACCCTACACACAGCTCACATTTCCAGCGGGCAGTTCACCATCCAGGGAATGCCGAACTGGTCGTTACACATGCCAAAGCCCTTCGAGAAGAAGGTCTTGCCGAACGGCATGTTGACGCTGCCGCCCTCGGACAGCGCCTTGAACTTGCGCTCGGCCTCGGCGGGATCGTTAATGGTGATCGACACCGCAAAGCCCTGCGGCTTGTTGAAGTGATCGGGCGGCGCGTCAGACGCCATGATGACCTCGCCATCGATCGACATCCGGGCGTGCATGATCTTCTGCATCCGATCCGGTGCCGTTCCCATCTCGGGCGGGCCTTCCGCGTTGCGCAGCATCAGTTCGATCTTGCCGCCCAGCACCTTCTCGTAGAACTTGAACGCCGCTTCGCAATTGCTGTCGTAGAACAGATAGGGATTGATTTGCATCGTTGCCTCCTTGGTGGCTGACGTTGATCTATTTCTCGGTAATGTTCTTCAGGTTGGCGAGACCGGCCTCGAAATCCTTGCCGATCATCCTGTCCAGGTTCATGAACACCTGCATCAGCTTGTTCATGAACGGCGCGGGTCCGTGCATCACCCAGCTCACATGGGTGCCATCGCCCTGCGGCAGCATTGTGAACTCGGCGGTGTTGTGGGCCTCGAACGGCTTGAAGAAATCGAGCTGGATGACGATCTTCGACGGCGCACCACTCTCCAGAATTTCCATGCGGCCGGAACCGACGTCGTTGTTGCCGTCCCACGCATAGACTGCGCCCTTGCCGCTCTCCAGGCCGCTATAGGTACGCTTCAACGCGGGATCCCGGTGTTCGTAGGGCGACCAGGCCACCCATCGATGAAAGTCGTTGATCAGCGGAAAGATTTTTTCCGCCGGCGCGTTCACCGTGATTTCGCGCCGGACGCTGAAACGGTCCGGCTTGGTCGCGGCTAGAATGAGCACCACGGCGATGGCAATCGTCAGTATGACCGCGACGACAGTAATGATTTTGAACATATCAGGCTCCGTGACGATGAATTTCGGGATACTCCAAAGCGCGATGATCATCGCGCCCTGGCTTTTTGTCCGAGCAAACTCTCCGCGCTTGCCGCGAGGGGAAAACCGGCCTCTACCTCCGGATCATGCTGTTACCGACTAGGCGTCGGCCTTTACAGACTGGTGGTCGGTATGTCAATTGGCTTGAGCGTGGACCTGCGCTGGCTAGCGGCGAAACGGAATCAGGCTGCGCAGGTTACGGTCGCGCAGCCACAGCCCACCCCATAACATGAGACCGAGATACAGTCCGAACAGCGTATGGGTGAACAGCGGGCTGCCGATCCTGACATGCGAGGCCATCGCACCGCCGAGATAGCCGGTCAGCAGGATCGCCCCGAGGATCGAGGTCGGCGGAATGGAATAGAGCACGGTGCAGACGATGGTGATGACCCCAAGGCTTCGCGCCAACGTTTCGCTGGAGCCATAGCCCATCTTGTCCATCGTATCCGTGACGACCGGCCACGGCACCAGCTTGATGGCACCGTCGAGCATCAGGAATACGATCACCAGACCGCTCAGGATGCGGCCGACCCAGCGCGCTGGTTTCGAGGCCGGCATGGCTGAAGTGATCGTCGTCATGGTTGTCTCCCGTCGTCCCGAGTGGCTGCTCGGCTACTAGACGAACGACGGTGGCGGATTCCGACAGGGGTGAACGAAAATTATTTCCGCCCTCTTTCCTTCTCCCCTTGTGGGAGAAGGTGGATCGCTGGCGCGGAGCGGCAGCGAGACGGATGAGGGGTCCGTTTCCACGGATAGAAACCCCTCATCCACCTTCGCTTCGCGAAGGTACCTTCTCCCACCTCAACTCGGTTATACCCGAGTTGAGCATTTAAATTGGTCGAAGTCGGATAAATCCGACTTCGGTGGGAGAACGGGAGAAGAGCTCCTCGCTGAAAGAATTACTTCCCCGCCTTCGCGCCGTGCTGGGCGCTGTCGCGCTGCAGGCGGTCGAGATGCATGCGGATATGGGCGGCTTCGGCCGAGGTATTGGCGAGCGCGATAGCGCGGTCGAAGGCGACGGCCGCCTCGTCGTTGCGGCCGAGCTGCATCAGGAAGGCGCCGCGCACGCCGAAAAAATGGAAATAGTTCGACAGCCGCGACGCCAGCGGCTCGATCATCTCGAGGGCTGCTTCAGCGCCCCGCACCTTGGAAACCGCGACCGCGCGGTTCAAGGTGACCACCGGCGACGGCTGCACGACTTCAAGCGCGCCGTACAGCAGGTCGATCTGGGTCCAGTCGGTCTCCTCAGGTTTGGCGGCGCGGGCATGCAGCGCCGATATCGCGGCCTGGATCTGGTAGGGCCCGCTGCGGCGATGGCGCATCGCCTTGTCGATCAGCGCCAATCCCTCGGCGATCATCTTCTGATTCCACAGTGTGCGGTCCTGATCGTCGAGCAGGATCACCGCGCCGTCACGGTCAAACCTTCCCTCGGCACGGGCGTGCTGCAGCAACAACAGCGCCGTCAGCCCCATGATCTCTGGCTCGCTCTGGAACAACCGCAGCAGCAGCCGCGCCAAACGTATCGCCTCCTCGCATAGCGGTTTACGGATTTCGGCGGTATCGCCGCTGGCCGAATAGCCCTCGTTGAAGATCAGATAGATCATCGCGGCGACCGCGGCGAGCCGTTCGCTGCGCGCCACCGCATCGGGCGTTTCGAACGGCACATCGGCGCCGGCGACGCGCGCTTTCGCCCGCGTGATACGCTGTTCCATGGCGGCTTCCGAAACCAGGAAGGCGCGCGCGATCTGCTTCACCGTCAGGCCGGAGACGATCCGCAGCGCCAGCGCGATCTGCTGCGTCGCCGGCAGTTCGGGATGGCAGCAGATGAACAACAGCCGCAGGATATCGTCGCGGTAGTGCGATCCGTCGAGCCGTTCGGCAAGCTCCTCCTCGGCGTCGTCGAGATCGGAGATCGCCTCGTCCTCGGGCAGCGGTGTTTGCTTTTTGCTTCGCCTGATGTCGTCGATCGCCACGTTGCGCCCGACCATGATCAGCCACGCCGCCGGATCGCGCGGCGGGCCGTTTTGCGGCCAGCTTTTCAGCGCGCGCAAGCAGGCGTTCTGGAACGCCTCCTCGGCGGTATCGAGATTGCGGAAATAGCGCAGCAGCGCGCCGACCGCCTGGGGACGCGCCGACGTCAGCGCGCCGTCGATCCAGGCGGCATCGGTCACGACTGGACACTCCCCGGCGTGAACATGCCGACCGGGCGGATCTCGTAGGCGCCGCCCGGATTGGCCTTGGCGAGATCGCGGGCGACGTCGAGTGCCTCGTCGAGGTTCTTGCAGTCGATGACGTAAAACCCGAGCAGTTGTTCCTTGGTTTCGGCAAACGGACCGTCGAGGACAACCGGCGGATCGTCCTTGCGCAGCGTGGTCGCCGCCGTGGTCGGCAACAGCCGCGCCACCGGGCCGAGCCGGCCCTGTTTGGTCAACTTGTCCTGCACGACGGTAAGCTTCTGCATGACCGCGGCGTCCTGTTCCTTGGTCCAGGATCCCACATGGTCTTCGTCGTGATAGCAAAGGATGGCGTACAGCATGACGGTCAGGCATCTCCGTTGTCTTGATGACGAACGAGTATGCCCGGAGCAGACAGGCCGGCGGAAGAAATTTCGGAGGGAAATTTCTTCCGCCGAACGGAACGATCGAAACGCGTGGATTGCAGCGAATTACCAGTAGACGCCATAGCGCGCGGCGATGCGGCGGGCCTTGGCCTCGTCGCCCTCATAGCTGTGGCGGGCGTGGGTCTGGCCACGGGATTTCGAGGCCTGCTTCCTGGTGGATTCCGGCCTGGCGGTGTCGGTGGTTGCCGCCTCCGGCTTGGTCTCCGCGGGGGCGGTGGTCGCGGCGGCGGCCGGCGTGTCGTTGGCCGCGAGAATCAGGCTGCGGTCGCCGGCCTGCGCCGAAACCGAGGCAGAAACCGAGGCAAGGGCGAAAGCCGAAATCAGGATCAGTTTGCGCATGTGAAATCTCCCGTTGTCTGATGAAATGAGGGTAAGGAACTGGTTCAATCCGTTATGTGATACAGGTCACGCTGACGACGGGACGAAGAAGAAGGCCAAGAAGAAGGAATGCCAATGAACAAGGGTGCGCTCGCTCTGCTGGTGCATGGCGGGACCGAGAACTGGTCGCCGCAGCGGTGGAAGAACCGGTTCGACGATGTCTGCGAGGGGCGACGCGTGCTGCAGTTGCCGGATGCGACTTTCGATCCGGCCGAGGTGCATTACGCCGCGGTCTGGAAGCCGCATCCGGGGGAACTCGCCGCGTTCCCCAATCTGCGTGTCATCTTCAATCTCGGCGCCGGTGTCGATGCCCTGATGGCGGACAGCTCGCTACCCGATGTGCCGCTGGTGCGCGTCGCGGTCACTGACCTGACCGAACGCATGACGGAATACGTCGTGCTGCATGTGCTGATGCATCACCGGCAGGAGCTGTACTTGCGGGAGTCGCAGCGCGCCAAGCGCTGGGCGCCGAAATCGCAATGGGCGGCCGGCGCGATCTCGGTCGGCGTCATGGGGCTCGGCACACTGGGCGCCGATGCCGCCGACGCGCTGCGCCGGATCGGCTTTCGAGTCGCAGGCTGGAGCCGGAGCCCGCGACAGATCGACGGCATCGATTGCTCTCACGGCGCGCAAGCGCTGGAGCCGTTCCTGCGGCGCACCGACATCCTGGTCTGCCTGCTGCCGCTGACCCCGGACACGCGGCACGTGCTCAACCGCGATCTCTTCACCCAGCTGAACCGCACCAGCCCGCTTGGCGCGCCGGTCCTGATCAATGCCGGCCGCGGCGGGCTGCAGAACGAGGCGGACATTTTGCAATGCCTCGACGACGGCACGCTCGGCGGGGCGTCGCTCGACGTCTACGCCACCGAACCGTTGCCATCAGACAGCCGGTTCTGGACCCACCCGAAGGTGGTGCTGACGCCGCACAACGCCGCCGACACCGATCCCGATGAAATCTCAAAATACGTCGCGCAGCAGATCGAACGCTTCGAGGCCGGCGGCGCGCTGGAGAATGTGGTGGATCGCAAGCGGGGGTATTAAGACGGGCGCTGTTACACCGAAATGAGACATAAACAAATTCGACCAGTCTATGAGCTGCGAAACCGCGCTAATGGCCCGGTCCCGGCAGACCACTTGGCCTGGGCCAATCTGATCGCAGGTTGTTCGGGTTATTTGGATCAACCAAGTCTTGTCTCAAAATGAAATCGCGTCTGGCGGAAACGATTGTCGGTGGAATTTTCCGAACATCGTTGATCGGCGTAACCTTCGGATCAGCGGTCTGCGCAAAAGCAATCGTCGGGCATACCAAAGCACAAGCGACGACTAATATCATTGATCTATTCATTGTCCCCATCCTCCTGCAAATCCAGATGGTTAGGCCTGCGTACTTTTGACGTGGACAGGGTACCATCAAAATAAGCGAACAGGCAACGCACCATCACGGCACCTTGTGCTCGCATGGGCCAGCACGAGGATCTGTGAATGGCGCGAGATGCCCTACTTCGCTTCGCTCGCCTTGATCCCCGAGCTTTCAACCAGCTTTGCCACCCGCGGCATGTCGGAGGCAAACAGACGCGCGTGGGCCTCGGGTGTCAGCTCGTTGTCGGGGAATGGCACGGTTCCGAGTTCCTTCAACTTCTCCCGCAAGCTCGGATCGGACAGAGCCGCGCGGAGCGCGGAATTCAGCGCGACGACGATCTCCCTCGGCGTGCCCTTCGCGACATAGAGCCCATGCCACATCGAATAGCTGACCTCGGGCATGCCGAGCTCGGCCGTGGTCGGCACATCCTTCAACTGTTCAAGCCGTTCCGGCGACGTAATGGCGATGCCGTGAAGCGTACCGGCCTGAATCTGCGGCAGCGCGTTGGTGACCTGATCCCATAGCAGATCGATCTGCCCCGCCAGGAGATCGCCGATCGCCGGACCTGATCCGCGATAGGCCACGATGGTCGGCGTGAAACCGAGAACATTGCCCATCATGACGGCGCACAGATGGCTGTTGGTTCCGATACCGCCGTGCGCAAAGTTGGCCTTGTCGCGCTGGGTCTTGATCCAGGCCACAAAATCCTGCGGTGTCGCGCCGGGTATCGACTTACGGCCGATCAGCACCATCGGCGCGTTGTTGACGAGGCCGACCGGCTCGAACGCCGTCATCGTATCGTAGCGCAGGTTGGTGAACAGGCTGGGCGCCGCGAGCAGCGCGACGTGATTGATCAGGACCGTGGTCCCGTCGGGCGCCGATCTTGCCACACGATCGTTGGCCAGCGTGCTGCCGCCACCGACCTGGTTCTCGATGATGACGGCCTGGCCGAGCGTGCGCGACATCCGCTCGCCGATCAGGCGGGCAACGGTATCGGTGCCGCCGCCGGCCGCATAGGGAACCACCAGCGTTATGGTTTTGGCGGGGGATTGCGCGTGGGCCTGCGTCAACGGCGCGACCAGCAATAGGCCCACACCTGTAAGCGCGCTGCTCAGAAGCCGATGGATCACGATAGTGCCCTCCCAACGTGTTTCTTTTGTTTTTGCGCGCACTGCAGCAATCGAACGGGATCGCCGACCGCAAGCATCCATAGCAGCAAAGCTGGCGGAACGGATTGCGTCAAATCGTTCTGCGAGCAGCCGATCGCGCTGGCGCCTGGTCATCCGGGCAAAAGAAAAGCCGCCCTACGGCGGCTTCTCAATTGAATTTCTTTTGCTGCGCTACAGACGGCAACACGTCACGTCGCCATCTCGATCGCCTTGCCGTCGACGCGCGTCTCGTCCTTCAGATTATCGACGGTCACATGCGTATCGTACCAGGTGAGATGCGGCCGGACGCCGAAGCGCTGGGTCAATTCCGCGATGCGCTCCTCGGTAAACCAGGCTTCCGCCGATTGGCGGCTATCCCAGAGGTAGACGCCGCCGGTGCCGCTTTCGCCATTCAGGTAGTCCTTCCGGATCAAGCCTTTGTTGGCGAGGCCGCGATAGATCGGCGCGGTCGACGTGCCGCCTTTAACGGCCTGTTCTTCGGTGCGCTTGGGCAAATCAAACTGAACGACGACGATGCAATTGGCCATCAGCGGTTCCTCCGGTCTGTTGTTGTTCGCCTGACGATAGCATGCCGGCATTCCGGACGCACCGGATTCCCGGACCGTCAGCGGCGCACGCCGAACGGCGAAGCGCCGGGCAAGATGACCGCACTGTTGTCGGTGCCAGCTTGGGTAAAACTCGCCCCGAGCGACAGGCTGAGATTCGACGTCGGCTTGAATTCGACGCCGGCGCGAGCGGTATAGCCCGGGGTCGAGTTCGCGGAGGTATCGAACGGCGAGAATGGATTGGCGCCGAGGCCGGGATTGTATTTTGCCGTGTCGAACCCGGCAAAGACCGAGACGGGTGAGTTCTTGAAGTTGTAGCCGACCTGCACGCCGTCATAGGTGAACGAGGAACCGAACGAAGCAGTCTGGTTCAGGCCGCTGAGGCCGGAACCACCGAAGCCCGGGCCGCCAAGGAAGGAGTTGCTGGAAAAGCTGTAGCGCTGCATGAAGGCGCCCACACCAGCGCTGTTGTTGGCGAAGCCCGCGGAATCGCCGGTCGTATTCACGTTCGCGCCCTGATCCGCGCTCATGTTGCCGCCGAAGCCCGAAGACCAGCCCGAGGCCCAGGAGTACGGCACGCCTTGGGCATGCGCGATTGGCCCGCCCAGGCCGAGCGCTGCCAATCCAACTGCAAGGGCCAATCTGCTTGAGAAAACCGACATCCGCGCACCCGCCAAGTGTTCGGAAATTATACCGCCTGGGGATCGGGAACGCCAGCGTGGCGCGTCCTGCCGACGAGGACAGGACGACGCATTGTTCCGCGTGATCTACTTTCGCATGACGCGAACGTGAGTGGCATTCTCGCCTGTGGCGCTCTCGACACAGGCATAGCCGAGGTCCGGCAGATTGAGCCCGGAAAACAGGTTCTCTCCCGCGCCGACAAACACCGGAGCGACGGCCAGGCGAACTTCATCGAGCAGGCGCGCCTGCAGATATTGCCGGATCACCGAAGCCCCGCCGCCGATACGGATGTCCCTTGCCCCCGCGACTTGCTTTGCCCGCGCCAGCGCTGACTCAATTCCATCGGTCACGAAATGGAACACCGTGCCGCCTTCCATCTCGATCGACGGCCGCGCATGGTGCGTCAGCACGAACACCGGAACGTGATACGGCGGATTGGGTCCCCACCAGCCTTTCCAGGAATCGTCGGGCCACGGGCCACGAATCGGGCCGAACATGTTTCGGCCCATGATCCAGGCACCGATATTCTCCATCGAGCTTTTGGCGACGTCATTGTCGACGCCGGTGGCGCCGCCCGGCTGGCCGATCATCTCGTGAAACATCTGCGTTTGCCGCAGCCAAGCGGGAATTTGATCGGCGCCGACACCAAACGGATGTTGCAAGTCCTGACCCGGACCCGCCGCAAAACCATCCAGCGATATCGAAAAGGCGGAAACCCTTACTTTTACCATTCTGTCTCTCTCTTTCCTCGTGAAGCACGTCCGGGGAACGAACGGGAAAGCCGCGCGCCGACAAATTGATCGGATTTATATTTTGCGGATTACTTCGTGCCCACCATCACATCGATCGCCCCCGTCACGATCGCTTCCAATTCCTTCCGCGGCACGCGCGCGCGGGCGCGGATGGCGATGGTGTGGATGGTGGCCGAGGCCAGTTGCGCCAGCACCGCGGGATCGGCACCCTCCGGCAACTCGCCCTTTTCCTTCGCAAGCCGGAAGCAAGCGGCAAACGCCTTGTCGAGTTCGGCAAAGCCTTCCAGCACCATGGCGCGGATATCGGGATCGGCCACCGCTTCGGATGCCGCCGTCATCACCGTGAAGCAGCCGCGCGGACCGGATTCACCGGACAGGTAAATATCGAGCGCCACCGCATAGATGCGCTCAAGCCGCCGGCGGATCGGCTGCTCCTCGCGAAAGATGTCCTGCATCGCCGCGCGGGCGTCCTCGCGATAGCGCCGGTAGCTCTTGATGTAGAGCTCGCGCTTGTCGCCAAAAGCACCATAGAGGCTCGGCCGGTTCATGCCGGTAGCAGCCGAGAGATCGTCGAGCGACGTGGCGGCAAAGCCGTCTTTGCGAAACAGATCGAGCGCCTTGGCGAGCGCGATTTCAGGTTGATAGGCGCGCGGACGGCCGCGGCGCTTGGGCGCTGCGGGATCGTCGATCCGCGTCACAGGTGGCTTTTTACTTTTTTGTACCATTTCGCAAAAAATTCCTTGACCTCATTTATATTATGCGGGACAGTATAAAAATCAATCCCCGCCCGCCATCGCGCCAGGAAGGTTGATCGATCGCCCCAAAGAACCTGCCAAGGAGACATTCATGGACCTGTATTTTTCGCCGCTCGCCTGCTCGCTGGCGACCCGGATTGCGCTGTACGAAGCCGGCGCTTCCGCCAACTATCTCGAGGTCGATCCCAAGACCAAGATCGTGCAGAACGACGGCTCGGATTTTCGGAAGGTGAACCCGCTCGGGCTGGTGCCGACGCTGCGCACCGACGACGGGTTGGTGCTGACCGAGAACGCGGCGATCCTGCAATATGTCGCCGACAGCTTCCCGCAGGCCGGCATCGCCACCGGCCCGGGCATGGAGCGCAGCAAGCTGCATCAATGGCTGTGCTTCATCGGCACCGAACTGCACAAGGGGCTGTTCGTTCCGATTCTCGACAAGACCGCGCCGCCGGAGATGAAGGCCCATGTGCTGGGCAAGGGACTTTCGCGGCTCGACTATCTCGAGAACTACCTGAAGGGCCGCGAATTCCTGCTCGACCATTTCAGCGTCGCCGATGCCTATCTCGTCACCGTCATCAACTGGACGATGGCGACGCCGCCGATCGAACTGGCGAAGTGGCCGACCGTGAAAGCCTATTACGAGCGGCTGCGCACCCGTCCCAGCATCGCCAAGGCGATCGCCGAGGAGTTCGAGCTCTACAAGGCCGAACTGGCGCGGCAGAAGACGGCGGCGTAAGGCTTTATCCGTCGTCCCGGCGAACGCCGGGACGACGCCGGGGTGATGCCCTCGAACTAAAACGGGCTCTCGCCCAGTCCTGGCACGTCGGCCGGCCGCGGCCCCGGTGCGGCCCAGTGAAAGCGCCGGTCTTTTTCCGCAATCACGATGTCGTTGATGCTCGCTTCGCGGCGGCGCATCAGGCCGTGCTCGTCGAACTCCCACTGCTCGTTGCCGTAGGAGCGATACCACTGGCCGGCGCCATCGTGCCATTCGTACTGGAACCGCACCGCGATGCGGTTGCCGTCGAAAGCCCAGAGATCCTTGATCAGGCGGTAGTCGTGCTCCCTCTCCCACTTGCGGGTGAGGAACGCGACAATGGCGGGGCGGCCCTGAAACACTTCCGAGCGGTTACGCCAGCGACTGTCCTCGGTATAGGCCAGCGACACCCGCACCGGGTCGCGTGAATTCCAGGCGTCTTCCGCCATGCGCGCCTTTTGCGCGGCGGTCTCTTTGGTAAAGGGCGGCAGCGGCGGACGCGACATGGTGACCTCGGATGTGAATTGAAGCCGCCAATCTATCGCCGCGCGTAGCGTTGTCGATGGCCGTTTGCCTATCACGCGATCACGAAATCAAATCGGCCTTCATCATCTGCCGCAGCGATTTCGGGATCGGCTTCGCGCGTCCCTCGCTAATGAAGGCGACGCGCACCTCGGCGGTGACCAGCACCTCGTCGCCGCGCCGCACTTCCTGCGCCAGCGTGATCGAGGCGCCCTTCACTGCGACCGGCCATGTCACCACGTCGAGCAGATCGTCCATCCGCGCCGGCCGCAGGAAATCGAGCTGCATCGAACGCACGACAAAGGCAAAGCCCGGCGTCTCCGTCTGCGCCTCGGCAAACAGCGCGTGCTGGTCAGCACCCATCAGCCGCAGGTGATTGGTGCGCCCGCGCTCCATGAAGCGCAGGTAATTGGCGTGATAGACGATGCCGGAAAAATCGGTGTCCTCGTAATAGACGCGGACCTGCATGTGATGGCGGCCGCCGCGGATCTCGCCGTCGAGGGAAGACATCGACGCTACTCCGGAATTTCAGCGGCGAGAGACAGCGACTGCGCCGCAGCCAGCAGACGCTTGTCACGAGTCCAGATCGCCGTTTCGGGCGTCAGCGCGACAGCGGCCAACAGGTGCGCATCGACATAGCCGATGCCCGATCCCGGCAATCCTCGCACAGCAATAAACTTGAGCACCTCGTCGGTACTCGCCATGGTCGCCTTCGGAAGTGTGTTGAGATCATCGATCATTTCGGCGATTTTGGGCACGCGGCCAAGTAGCAATTCGCCAATTACAAACGGGTGCATGGCGACATCGCCACGTTCGAGCAACTGAGCCAACCGCAAATCACTCCGGCGAAAATGGTCGATCCAGATCGATGTATCGGCCAGTACCATCATTTGAAGCGGCGGCGCGGTGGCGCCTTGGCGTTCGGCTGCTTCCCTCCCATGCGCGCGAGCCGGCGTGCGGCTTCGCGCTCAACGAAGGCCTTCAATGCTTCGCGGATGACGGCAGACTTCTCCGTCACGCCGGCAAATTCCTGCGCCTTGGCAAACAATTCGTCATCGATGGCAATGGTGGTTCTCATTGGCTTATCCTCCGCATCAAATGTAACATCATTTGATGCAGAGTTCCATGCCACATATCGAGGCTTACGACACCGCCACCCCGGCCCCGCCCAGCGTCACCAGCACGATCTCCGGAGGGACACCGAGGCGGAACGGCATGATGCTGCAGCCGAGGCCGCCGGAGACGATGACATCGCAGTTCACGCGGCTGTGGCCGTAGACCAGCTTGCGGTAGCGCGTCGGCGCGATCGGCGACCAGCCGAGCATCCGCACCTGGCCGCCATGGGTATGGCCGGAGAGTTGCAGTGCGACCCGCGCCGGCACCCGCGCGGCCACGTCCGGCTCGTGGGCCAGAAGAATCAGCGGCGCATCATCGGTGACCTTTGCCAGCGTCGCGCCGAGATCGTCGACGCCGATGCGGCGCACCGGCCTGAACCGGCGCGCCGGCACATAAGCAAGTTGATCGCCGAGGCCCGCCAGCCAGAACGGCTGGCCATCCTTGGCAAGACGCTTCGCGTCGTTTTCGTAAACCGGAATGCCGGCGGCTTCGAGGGCACGGCGGGCATGGGTCGGCCCCTGCCCCTGCTGCTGCACCGCATTGTCTTCCCACCAGTCGTGATTGCCGAGAATGGCATGCACGCCGAGCGGCGCCTTCAACCCGGCAAGCACCGGCGCCCATTCGCCGGCCGGAATCAGCCGCGTGACATGGCGGTGTCCGGCGACGTAGTCGCCAAGCAGGACGATGATGTCGGCGTTCAGCGCATTGGTGCGCTCGACAATGCTGTGGATGCGATCGATCGACATCCAGGGATCGCAGGCATGAAGGTCGGCGATGGCGGCGATCTTGAGCTGGAATCCCGCCGGCCATCGCGGCGGCGAAAGGTCGTATCGCGTCACGCCAAGCCGCACGACAGGTTCGGAGAACCCGTAAGCGGTGGTCGAGACGCCAAACGCGCCCAACCCAGCCATGAATTTCAGGAAATGACGGCGTGAGAACATGTGACCACTCGTGATGCGCGAGAAGGATCGCGGCGGATTGAGCCGGAATTACGGTGGGTCTGTGCAGATCGCCTGCAGGCACCATTAGGGTGACCGCCGATCACCATTTGTTGTTCCTGACCAGCGCATCGAGCCGCGCCTTCAATTCGTCGGAAGCGCGGTAGTACCAGACGCCGCCCAACAGATCGTGGAAGCGCTTGTTGGCGGAGGCCTCGCGCTCGATGCGATCGATGGTCTCCATGCTGATGACGTCCTCGAGCGCTCCGGCCGCGAGCTGCGACAGCAACGCCGGATTGGTCTCGATCGCGAGAATCTCGACGATCAGATCGATCGCCCGGCCGGGGTCCTCCTCGCGCAGGTCGCGCTCATATTCCATCATGGCGAAATAATTGTCGTCGCGGTCGCGATCCGATTTCGAATATTGCTCGACCCAGGCCCGCGCCAGTGCCTCGACCGACATGGCCCGGCCATCGAGCGGCTGCTTCGGCCTGCGGCGGGCGGCATCGTCGGCCTGCCAGCTTTCGGCGTCGGCGATCGCGCCGATGCGGTCCTGAAATGGCTCGCCAGGTCCGAAGTAAATTCCCCCGAGCAGCCATCGCAGCTTCTCATTGTCCGTCGCCTCGGCCTCGATGCGATCGATCACCTCGGCACCCTGCGCATAGAGCAGCGACAGCATGAACTTGTCGTTGAGCTGCATCACCGTCGGCTTGTCGGCTTCCGTGCGCAGCACTTCGAACGCGAGATCGAGCGCACGGTCCGGCTGCGCGTGCGGCAGATGATCGAAATAGAGCTTTGCCGCCCAGGCGCCGGCGGTCTGGTCGCGGCGACTCAACCGCTGCAGCACGCACCACATCGACGCCAGGCCGGCGATCGGCATGGCGTTGAGGAAAGCGTCGGTCGCGTCAGGCGTGGCGAGTTCGGGCGCCGCCGCGATTGTCGCGAGCACCTTGGCATCTTCGGCTTTCGCCATACTGTTGCACTCCACGGCAAGACGGCCGGAGCGCGTGGCAGCGCCGGCGAAGTTGGCATTTGCCGTTAGTGCGTGGTTGCGACGATCCGGTTCGAAGCAGTGAATATCGGCGGCTACTCGTCGCTTTCGCCGCTACCGAACAATCCGAACTGCGCCGGGTCGCGCGCGGGTTCGGCGAGGCCGAGATGCTTGAAGGCGTGCGAGGTCAACAGCCGTCCGCGCGGCGTGCGCTGCAGATAGCCGCACTGGATCAAAAACGGCTCGATGATGTCCTCGATGGCGTCGCGCGGCTCCGACAGCGCCGCCGCCATGGTTTCGACGCCGACCGGCCCGCCGCCATAGTTCATCGCAATCGTCGTGAGATAGCGGCGGTCCATCGCATCGAGGCCGGCGGAATCGACTTCCAACGCGCTCAGCGCGTGGTCGGCGATGGCGCGGTCGACCGAACTGGCATCCGCTGCCGAGGCAAAATCGCGCACCCGCCGCAACAGCCGTCCGGCGATGCGCGGCGTTCCGCGGGCGCGACGCGCGATCTCGTTGGCGCCGTCAGGCGTCATCCCGATATTGAGCACGCGGGCGCCGCGGGTGACGATTTTTTCCAGTTCTTCCTCAGTATAGAAATTCAGCCGCACCGGAATGCCGAAGCGGTCGCGCAGCGGATTGGTCAACAGGCCTGCGCGCGTGGTGGCGCCGACCAGCGTGAACTTGGCGAGGTCGATCTTGACCGAGCGCGCCGCCGGCCCTTCGCCGATGATGAGATCGAGCTGAAAATCCTCCATCGCAGGATACAGCACTTCCTCCACCGCCGGGCTGAGGCGGTGGATTTCGTCGATGAACAAAACATCACGCTCTTCGAGATTGGTCAGGAGGGCAGCGAGATCGCCGGCCTTGGCAATGACGGGACCGGAGGTGGCGCGAAAACCGACGCCGAGTTCGCGCGCCACGATCTGCGCCAGCGTGGTCTTGCCCAAGCCGGGAGGACCGACGAACAGCACATGGTCGAGCGCTTCGTTCCGCTTGCGGGCCGCCTCGATGAAGATCGAGAGATTTTTTCGCGCCTGGGCCTGGCCGACGAATTCAGACAGCAGTTGCGGGCGCAGCGCGGTGTCGCCGACATCGTCGGAACGGCGCTCGGGCGTGACGATGCGGGAGGGCGTGTTCACTTCGCCAGTTCCTTAAGCCCCAGCCGGATCAGTTGCGCGGTCTCGGCGTTTTCACCGGCGCTGCGCGAGGCCTGCGCGATGGCGGCGGCCGCCTGCGGCTGGCCGTAGCCGAGATTGACCAGCGCCGAGATCGCGTCCGTCACCGGGCGCGGCGCGCGGTCATTGTCGATGGCGCCCGAGAGATGCACCAGCGCCGGATCGACGCTGGCAAATTGAGGCGCCTTGTCCTTCAACTCGGTGACAATACGCTCGGCCACTTTCGGCCCGACGCCGGGCGTGCGCACCACCGCGGCCTTGTCGCGCAGCGCGATCGCGTTGGCGAGTTCGGACGGCGGCAATGTCGAGAGCACGGCCAGCGCCACCTTGGCGCCGACGCCCTGCACGGTCTGCAGCAGGCGAAACCATTCGCGTTCGACGTCGCTGCGAAAGCCGAACAGTTTTATCTGGTCCTCGCGCACATAGGTCTCGATCGCGAGCACGGCGGCTTCGCCCGGCGACGGCAGCGCCTGCAGCGTGCGTGACGAGCAGTGCACCTGGTAGCCGACGCCGCCGACGTCGAGGATCACGTAATCCTCGCCGTAGGAATCGATCAGGCCCTTGAGCTTTCCGATCATGCTGTTTCTCTTCCCCTCTCCCCTTGTGGGAGAGGGTGGCACGGATGAGCGAAGCGAATTCGTGACGGGTGAGGGGTAAGCCGCAAAGTGCGGAGCCCGTGGCTACCCCCCTCCCCAACCCTCCCCCACAAGGGGGGAGGGAGAAAACACAGCTTTCCGATCATAGGCTCGCCACCTTCAGCCGCAGCGCCGTGCTGGCGCGGTGATGGGCATGCGTGATCGCGATCGCCAGCGCGTCGGCGGCGTCGGCCGATTTCGGCTCGGCCTTCGGCAGCAGGATCTTCAGCATCACCGCGATCTGGCTCTTGTCGGCATGCCCGGCGCCGACCACGGTCTTCTTGACCTGGTTGGGCGCATATTCCGCGACCGCGATGCCGAACATCGCCGGCGCCAGCATCGCGACCCCGCGGGCCTGGCCGAGTTTCAGCGTCGCTACGCCGTCCTTGTTGACAAAGGTCTGTTCGACCGCGGCCTCCGCCGGCTTGAAATCGCCGAGCACCGCGGCCAACCCTTCATGGATCGCCAGCAGGCGGCTCGCCAGCGGCAGGTGGTCCGGCGGCTCCACCGAGCCGCAGCCGATGAAGACCAGCCGGTTGCCCTCGGTCTCGATCACGCCCCAGCCGGTACGGCGCAGGCCGGGGTCGATGCCGATGATCCGGACGGGTTGGCGAATCGGTGGGGTTGTCATGGCCTAGTGATAACGCCAGACCATCGTGAACGAAACATAAACAAACCGCCGTCCCCTACCGGAGTATCACACCGCACGTCATCCCCGCGGAAGCGGGGATCCAGTACGCCGCGGCCTGTCGGTTCAATGTCAGTCTCTGGAATACTGGATCGTCCGGTCGACGACGACCGCTGAATTTGGAGCCGGCATCGAGGTCTCTACCCGCCCATCTTGGCGACCAGCGCGTCCGAAATCTCGAAATTGGCGTAGACGTTCTGGACGTCGTCGTGCTCGTTCAACAGGTCCATCAGCTTCAACAGCTTCTCGCCGACTTCGTCCTCGACCGCGATGGTGTTTTGCGGCTTCCAGGTCAGCGCCGCCTTGCGGGCTTCGCCGAACTTCGCTTCCAGTGCTTTCGCGACTTCGCGGAAAGTTTCTTGCGAGGCGTAGATCTCGTGGCCGTTTTCGCTGGAGATCACGTCGTCGGCGCCGGCCTCGATCGCGGCGTCCAGCATCGCGTCGTCGGACGCGACCTTGGCGTCATATTCGATGATGCCGGTGCGATCGAACATGAAGGCGACCGAGCCGGTTTCGCCGAGATTGCCACCGGATTTGGTGAAGTAGGTGCGGATATCGGAGGCGGAGCGGTTGCGGTTGTCGGTCAGCGCCTCGACGATGATGGCGACGCCGCCGGGCCCGTAACCCTCGTAGCGGATTTCGTCGTAGTTCTCGCTGTCGCCGCCGGTCGCCTTCTTCACGGCGCGCTCGATATTGTCCTTCGGCATGTTTTCCTGGCGCGCCGCGATGATGGCCGCGCGCAGCCGCGGGTTCATCGCCGGGTCCGGGGTGCCCAGTTTCGCGGCTACGGTGATTTCCCGCGCCAGCTTGCCGAACACCTTCGACTTCTGGGCGTCCTGCTTGCCCTTGCGGTGCATGATGTTCTTGAATTGGGAATGGCCGGCCATGCGATGGTCTCTTGGATTCGTCCGGAGGGATTTCGGGTGAAAGCGCGGCCTTATAGGCCGGTGACCGGCCAAAATCAAAGATTTGCCCCGGGTTCCCTAGGGGAACCCGTGCGGCCTGCCGGAATATGAGGCAGTTGTTAACCATGACTTCATGCTCGGATGAGAGGATGTCCCACCCATTCTCAACTTTTGAGAGCCCCCATGGCGTTCGGTTTATTTGGAAAGCGCGAGCCGAAAGCGGCCGCGCCGGCCGTCGAACCCAAGGGGTCGACGACGGGTTCTGCAATGGTTGCAGCCATCGCACCAGCGGCCGAGGCCGTCAGCACCGAAAACGATTCGGCCAGGGAAATCCTTGAACTGCTGGAGCTCGAACTCGGCGGCATGATCCGCCAGCTCGAACGCGCGGCCCATTCGGTCGCCGGCGGGGCCGAGGCCACGGCCGCGACCCTTTCCACCATCCGTCAACGCACCGACGCGCTGACCGGCCACACCAGCGCCGCGCAAACCACGGCGACGACGTTTTCGCGGGTCGCCGACAAGTTCACCCAGTCGGCCCAGGGCATCGGTTCGCAGGTGCGCGACGCCGGCAAGCTCGCCGACCAGGCCAGCGCCGCCGCCCGCGAAGCCAGCGCCAATGTGGATCGCCTGCGGGAATCCTCGGCGGCGATCGGCAACGTCGTCAACCTGATCGCACAGATCGCACGGCAAACCACGCTGCTGGCGCTCAACTCCACCATCGAGGCCGCGCGCGCCGGCGAGGCCGGCCGCGGTTTCGCCGTCGTCGCCACCGAAGTGAAGGCGCTCGCGGTGCAGACCCAGAACGCCACCGAGGAAATCACCAAGAAGATCGAGGCGTTGCAGCGCGACGCCACCGGCTCGGCCGACGCCGTGCACCGCATCTCGCAGGCGATCGAGGCGATCCGCCCGGTGTTCGAAACCGTCAATGGCGCGGTGGCCGAGCAGAGCCAGACCACCGGCGAGATGTCCGACAACGCCGCCTCCACCTCGCGCTTCATCGTTTCGGTCGGCGACAGCGCGAGCGAGATCGACAGCGTCACCAAGGAAGCCGAGGCGCATGGCCAAAGCGTCGCCAAGGCAGGCCAGGCCGTCACGATGTTCGCGCAGAAGCTCAAATCGCGCTGCGCCGTGCTGTTGCGCCGGAACGAGAACACGGACCGCAAGCGCGAAAAGCTGCCCTGCAGCCTCCAGATCGAAATGACGACCTCGCGCGGCCTCGTCACCGCCCCGGTCTACGAAATCTCGCACGAAGGCATCCTGATCAGCGGACCGGATGCCGAACGGCTGGCGTCAAACGAAATCCTGGCCGTCACCCTGCAGAACGTCGGCGTCTGCAGAATCCGCATCGGCGAGCGCAGCAACGCCGGCGTGCTGGCGCAGTTCGAGCGGCCGGATGCCGCATTGAAGGAGGCGATCGAAGACGCCTTGTGGTCGATCCACGACGAGAACACCGAGTTCGTCACGCGCGCCATGGAGGCCGGCGTTGCGCTGACCAAAATATTCGAGAACGGCGTGGCCAGCGGCGCGATCTCGATCGAGGACATGTTCGATACCAACTATGTCGAAATCCCGGGCACCAATCCGGTTCAATACCGCACCAAGGTACTGGACTGGGCCGACCGTGTGCTGCCGGCGTTCCAGGAAGCCTTCCTGGCCAAGGATCCGCGCATGGCGTTCAGCGCGATGATCGATCGCAACGGCTATCTGCCGGTCCACAACAAGATCTATTCCCATCCGCAGCGGCCGGGCGATGTCACCTGGAACACCGCCAACAGCCGCAACCGGCGCATCTTCAACGATGCGGCGGGCCTGGCCGCAGGCCGCAACCAGCGCGCCTATCTGATTCAGAGCTATGCCCGCGACATGGGCAACGGCAAGACCGTCATGATGCGCGAGATCGACGTTCCGATCCGCGTCAAAGGCCGCCACTGGGGCGGTTTCCGCACCGCATACAGACTGTGACCCCGACTTCAACCGAGGCCATGCCGTGATGCCGACCAGCGATCGGTTGGTCGATCAACTCGCCAACCGCCGATCCACATCACGTGCGCGGCCGCGCGCCGCGTTTTACTACCAGCCCGGTTGCCACCGACGATAGTACGGTTGCGGTGGCATCTGACGATATTGGCCGCCGCGCGGGCGCGGATTTGCCATTTGGGGCTCCTGATTGAAGAAGCCAAAGCCGAAGCCGTCGTCGCTCTCAGCCAGGACATCGACCGTCGGCTGGCGCGTCACGAAGCCGCCCTGCGGCTGGTTGTTCAGCACCGCGACGAACTCGGTGCGATAGTTGGTCTCGCGGCTCAGCGGCTCGTCCGAGATGACGATCGAGGATCGCGGCAATGCGGTCGGCGCGATGCGATCGAGCACCTCCTGCGGGATCGTGACGCGGTCGAGCGCGTCCCTGGCGTTGTCCCCATTGTCGATCGTGACCACAGACCAGCGCAGACCCGTGTCGTTGCGCGCCATCGCCGTGAACACGTGGGTGCCGATCGGCCTTTCGGGATTACGGATGGTGACCGGAACCTCGATGGTCGCATCGAACACCTCGCCGCCGCCGTCCGGCGCCGGCTTATGTGTGTTGCGCCGTACGTAAAGCTTCTGCGTTGCGCGGCTGATGAAGATCGACGCCGGCTCAAGCGCGAGCTTGGCGTCGCTCGCCGCCTTGGCGGTATCGATCTTCTTCGCTTGGGCCGGCTTGACCGCTTCCTTTGCGGCGGCGGCGGCGTCGAGCTTCGATTTCGCGTCGGCCTTGGCGGTGTCGAGCTGGGTCGCAAGGTCCGTGGCCTTGGCGGCGGCCTTCTGCTTGAGAGTCTCGGCACGTGCCTTGGCCTCGTCCGTCCTGGCGGCGGCGAGCACTTTGTCGGCATAGGCGAGCTCGGCGTCGGCGCGCCTCTTGAGCCCCTCCAGCTTGCGCAGCGACGCCGTCAGCGTGGCTGTCTCACGCGTCGCGGTCGCGGCGGCTTTCTTCGCCTCGTCGGCCGCCTTGGCAGCCTCGGCCGCCTCGCGGGAGAGCACCTCGGCTTTGGCCGGCGCGGCCGCGATGGCCTCCCGATTCGGCACGAACAGCGAGGGATGCGAGAACTCGACCGGCTCGGCATTATCGGGCGAGATGATCACCCGCATCCCGATCCGCGTCTTGTCGAACAGTTTTTCGGCGAAGCCAAAGGGCATCCGCACGCAGCCGTGCGAGGCCGCATATCCGGGCAGCGGCCCGCCGTGCAGCGCGACGCCGTTCCAGGTGATGCGCTGCATGTTCGGCATCCAGGCATCGTCATAGAGGGTCGAATGGTGGTCCTTGTCCTTCTCGATGAGGGCGAACACGCCGGCCGGCGTCTCGCGTCCCGTAGTGCCGGTCGAGACCGGCGCGCGCAGGATCCAGCCGTCGGCGTCGTAGAAGGTCACCTGCTGGCTCTTGATCGACACGATCGCCATGATCGGCTCGCCGGCCTCGCGCGGCGCGGTCGCCTCGGTGGCGGCTGCGGGGCGCGGCTGTCTCGCCGCGGCGCCGGCGGTCAGCGCCGTCAGTGCGGCGATCACCGCGAGCGTCGCAATGGCGGGAGGACCCCAACGCCGCGCCGCCACGGTGGATCGCGCCGTCGTCAATCGATTTACCATGCCATGCCCCGGTTGAAGTGCCTGTCCGCGCGTGCGTCGACCATCGTGTCAGATCGCGATTTTTTGGATCACTAGCACCACCGTCCGCGCCGCCAGTTCGCTTCCGGGAACTATCGGCACGTCGCGGTGATAATTCTCTCATATAGGACAGCCCGCGCTGGAGGAAGGCGGCTCGCGGCTGAAATTGGCACGCTGCGTTCCGGATTTTTCCGAAAAGCCAAAGCAACGAAGGAGCATGCACTAAAAATGCAGTTCCCGCTTCGAGCGTATGGGCGTAGGCGAGTTAAACCGAAAGGCCTACAATCCGTTTCGCAGCACATGGCGGATACCAGTCAGCGGGAGGCTTCCATGCCGGAGATCGACACCAGGTTTCTGTTTACGCTCGTTCTCGAAATTCAAGTATCCAGTCTCGGCGATACTCCCTACGGCCGGCGGCGCATGTTTCATTTTGATGGCGGCAGCTTCGACGGGCCGAAGCTTAAGGGCAGGGTGTTGCCGGGCGGCGGGGGTTGGTCGCTGATCCGCCGCGACGACGTGATGGAGGTGGACGCGCGGTTGATCCTCGAGACCGACGACCACCATCAGATCTGCGCGACCTGGAAGGGACTTCGCCATGGTCCGAAAGAGGTTATGGATCGCCTATATCAAGGCAAGATGGTCGACCCGGGAGCCTACTATTTCCGCACCACGCCTTACTTCGAGACGAGTTCAGAAAAGTACAGTTGGATGAACGGCATCTGCTCGGTCGCCCGCGGCTCGCTTTCTGCGAATGCACGCACGCTGGATGTTTTTCAGGTGTTGTAGTCCCACATGCCGGGCGGCCATTGGAACGATGCTTATTCCTTTGTCCGGCTGCATCAGCCATCTGCGTTCTATGGCGTGGGATCACGTCAACTCGGCAGCAACCGCATCGACGTATCCAGTCTCAATCGGGGTTACTATGATCTGGCCTCCGGCCCGGAGATCGTCAGCTATTTCGACAGGCTGATGCAAGAACGTTTTCTGCCTTCGGGTCGTGTCCAGTATTTTCCGAAGTGTGACCATCTGGGAGACGGACGATTCGTTTCCCTTCTCTCGGGCGCAATCCAGCAGGTCGCGTTTAGCAAGAGACTCGTGCACGCTACGTTCCTGAACACCCAGGTGCCCTCGACGCACACCCCCTCCTTTGGAGTCGCCGAAGGCGTCAAACTCGTAACGCCGAACCTGCTGCCGGCTGCCGCGCCCGGACGCCAACGCTACGTTATCCTGGGCGGCGGCAAAACAGCGATGGATGTCGGCATCTGGCTGCTACAGATGGGCGCCCCGCCGGAAAATATCCGATGGGTCGTGCCACGAGATTCCTGGCTGATAAATCGCGACACGACACAACCCGGCGATGCTTTTTTCGCGCGCACCGTCGACGGTATGGCTCATCAGTTGGAGGGAGCGGCCGAAGCTACCTCGGTGGCGGATTTCTTCGAGCGTTTGGAACGGCGAGGCCAGATGTTGCGCGTCGATCGGACTGTGCTGCCGACGGTGTTTCGCGGCGCCACGCTCTCGATCCTCGAGGTGGAAGCGCTGCGCACTATCAAGGACATAGTGCGCAAAGGACGTGTCAGGCGGATCGAGCGCGATGCGATCGTCCTAGAGAAAGGCGCAGTCGATGCTGCGCCGGACGACCTCTATGTGGATTGTACCGCGAAGGCATTCAGCAGACGCCCTCCCGTTCCGGTCTTCGATGGGAATCAGATCACGCTTCAGATGTTGCGCACCGGGCGTCTCAGTTTCAGCGCGGCCTTCATCGCACATGTAGAAGCGGTCTATGACGATGACGCGATCAAGAACGACATATGTGCGCCGATTTCGACACCAGAGGTCGCTGCGGATCGGCTTAGGGATATGCTCTCGGATTTGCGAAATGGACAGCGATGGGAGGCCGAAAAAGCGCTGGCTCCGTGGATCGCCGAGCACAGGCTATCGGGCGCCGGATTCCCGGATACCGGCGCGGCGTCGGGTCCCGAAGGGATACGCATTCTTGAGCGTCTCCGCGAAGCCCGTCCGCGGGCAGCAGCAAACCTGGCCCAGCTTGTCGCCGAACTCGATCGACCCATTTAGGCCCGGGAGACGGACGTCGCCGGCATGAACGCGCCCTCACGTCGGGCGCGTTCGTTGCTGGCTTGATGATGCGGGAAATCAGCGGTGTCGGGTCAGGCGGGAATGTCTCCAAACTTTCCGCCCTGGAAGTCGACCATCGCCTGCCTGATCTGGTCGGTCGTGTTCATGACGAATGGGCCGTGCATGACAACCGGCTCGTCAATCGGATCGCCGCTGAGGATCAGAAGCGACGCATCGCTGCTGGCTTCCAGCTTGATCTCGCCACCCTTGCGATCGAGCAAGACGAATTGCGCTTCGCGGGCGCTGGTGTCGCCGTTGACCTGCACCGAGCCCTTCAGCACGACCACCGCGACGGTGCGGCCTTCCGGCAGGGTGAACGCGGCCGTGCTGTCCCGCTTGAGCCGCACATCCCAGACGTCCATTGGTGTGAACGTGTGGGCGGGGCCACGCTTGCCGTCATACGCACCGGCGATGACCCGCAACGTGCCGGCGCCGTTCGGCAGCGCGACCGACGGAATGTCACGGTTGAGCAGCGTCTGATAGCCCGGCTCGGCATTCTTGTCCTTTGCCGGCAGATTGACCCAGAGCTGAACCATCTCGAGCGGTCCGCCTTTGCGGGTGAACGCCTCGGAATGGAATTCCTTGTGCAGGATGCCGCCCGCGGCCGTCATCCACTGGACGTCGCCCGGACCGATCACGCCACCCTTGCCGGTGGAGTCCCGGTGCTCGACCTCGCCCTGGTAGACGATCGTCACGGTCTCGAAGCCGCGATGCGGATGTGTCCCCACGCCACGCGGCTTGTCTGTCGGCGTAAAATCCGCCGGGCCGGCATAGTCGAGCAGCAGGAAGGGACTGACATGCTCGCCGTGACTGGCATGCGAGAACAGCGAGCGGACGGGAAAGCCGTCGCCGACCCAATGGCCGCGCGGGGCGCTGTAGATACCAAGTATCTTTCTCATGATGTTTCTCCTTTTCGCCGCGCCTTGCGGCGTGCTTGCGCTGCGAAGAACATACGATCAGGACAAAGCTGGCAGTAGACGCCGATTTTGCGCTACAATGTCCTGAAAATAGGACAATGAGATCCATGCAAGACCTCAACGACCTGCGCCTGTTCGCCGAGGTGGTGGAGCAGAACGGCTTTGCCGCCGCCGCCCGCAAACTCGGCATGCCGCGATCCCGGCTAAGCCGGCGGATCGGCCTTCTGGAACAACGCCTAGGCGTGCGGCTGGTCCACCGTTCGACCCGACGCTTTGCCGTCACCGAGATCGGTCGCGCATATTACCAGCATTGCGTGGCGATGATGGTCGAGGCCGAGGCCGCCCAGGAGGTCATCGATCGGATGCGCGCCGAACCGCAGGGCGTGGTGCGTGTGAGTTGCCCGTCCTCGATGATCTATTTTCAGGTCGGCGAGATGATCGCCCGCTTCATGGAGCAGTGCCCGAAGGTCGAGGTCCTGCTGGAGAGCACCAACCGCCGGGTTGACGTGATCCGCGAGGGATTCGACCTCGCCATACGCGTCCGCTTTCCGCCGTTGGAGGACAGCGACCTCGTCATCCGCAAACTGGCCGACAGTCCGCAGCGCCTGGTCGCAAGTCCATCGCTGGTGCAGACATTCGCGCGGCCACTCGTCCCGACCGACCTTGCAACGCTGCCCAGTCTCGCATGGGATCCCGCCAAGCTGGAGCATGAATGGCGTCTCGACGGTCCCGGGGGCGCGGTGTCGACCATCCGCCACAAGCCACGTTTCGTCACCGAGGACATGGTGGCACTTCGGCTCGCCGCGTTGCGCGGCGTCGGTGTCTGCCAGTTTCCAAGCTTCGTCGTCGAGGAGGATTTCCGGAAAGGACGGTTGATCGATCTGCTGCCCGACTGGGCGCCGAAGCCCGGCATCATTCATGCAGCATTTCCATCCCGACGAGGCTTGCTGCCTTCGGTGCGGACGCTGCTGGATTTCCTGGCAAGGGAATATGCCGACGTCGAGCGACCGGATTGAGTCCGTTATGCGCAGGAAAGCCGGCGTCCGCCTCCGCCGCCGGTTTTACGGGTTCACGTCCTAATCCGGCAGACCCGATTTCCATCTGCCCGACAGGCGTGCAATTGCCGGGCAGGTGAGCATGAAAAGATGACATCCATCATCTCAATTCGCCCAAAACCGGCGCATTCGTACCAGACAACACGACGGCGTGATGACTCATGGTCTGCTTGGACTCATGCTCTGTTGGGCCGGCAGATCAGCATTGCGAAAATTTCTTTCGTTCATAATTCGTCTCAGGGCGATATAATCGATCAACGATTTCGCCAACGTGTCCGCTGCCCGCGGCCGTTTATTCTGGGGGTGCATATGGCAACGACGCTGACCATTAATGGCGAACCAAAATCTTTCGACGCGCCGCCTGATATGCCGTTGCTCTGGGTACTCCGTGACATTCTCGGTATGACCGGAACGAAATTCGGCTGCGGCATCGCGCAATGCGGCGCCTGCACGGTGCATATCGACGGCAAGGCGGTGCGTTCCTGCGTGCTGCCAGTCGGCGCGGTCCGCGACCGCAACGTGACCACCATCGAGGGCGTCGGCGCGTCGCCCGCGGGGGCCAAGGTGCAGAAAGCCTGGCTCGACCTCGAAGTGATCCAGTGCGGCTATTGCCAGCCCGGCCAGATCATGTCGGCGGCGGCGCTGCTCGCCTCGACGCCCAACCCTGACGATTCCGACATCGACGCCGCGATGGCCGGAAACATCTGCCGCTGTGGCACCTATGTGCGCATTCGCGAGGCCATCAAGCAGGCCGCGACCGGACGTCAGTCATAGGAGCGCGCCATGACATCGATCGAGAGGATTTCACCGCTGAAGATTTCGGACGGCGTGTCACGCCGTGCACTGCTGAGCGGCGGATTGGCCGGCGGCTTCCTGCTCGCCTTCCACCTGCCGCTGCGCGCCGCTGTCAACGAGCCGAACCAGCCGCCTGATGTAACCGACGGCAAATTCGCCCCCAACGCGTTCATCCGCATCGATGCGGAAGGCGTGACAACGCTGGTAATGCCGCAAGTCGAGATGGGACAGGGAATCTACACTGCCATTTCGATGATTCTGGCGGAAGAACTCGACGCCGAGTGGTCGAAAGTGACGCTGCAGCATGCACCGGCCAACGAGAAGCTTTACGGCAATCCGGTCTTCATCATTCAGGCAACTGGCGGCTCGACGTCTGTCCGGGCGTTCTGGAAACCGCTGCGCGAAGCCGGCGCCACCGCGCGCGCCATGCTGGTGCAGGCCGCGGCTGCGCAATGGCAGGTCGATCCGGCGAGTTGCACCGCATCGAAGGGGGAAGTGACACACAAGGAGAGCGGCCGGACGCTGTCCTATGGCGCGCTGGCGCAAGCCGCCAGCAGCCAGACCGCGCCCAAGGATATACAGCCCAAGGATCCGAAGAATTTTGTCTATATCGGCCAGTCGCTAAAGCGGCTCGACACGCCGGACAAGGTCAACGGCAAGGCCGTCTACGGCATCGACGCGATGCTGCCGGACATGAAGTTCGCAACGCTGGCGCAATGTCCGGTATTCGGCGGCAAGGTCGGCAAGGTCGACGACAGCGCGGCCAAAAAGATTCCGGGCGTGCAGAAGATCGTGGTGCTCGACGATCTCGTTGCCGTGGTCGGCGATCACATGTGGGCGGCCAAGAAGGGCCTCGAGGCATTGAAGATCGAGTGGAGCGAGGGGCCCAACGCCAGGCTCAATTCGAAGGCGGTCTGGGATGACCTGCGCGCCGCCAGCGAAAAGGACGGCGTGGTCGCAAAGTCCACCGGCGATATCGCCAAGGGCCTCGCGGCTGGCGAAAAATTCGAAGCGTCGTTCGAATTGCCGTTCCTTGCCCATGCGACGATGGAGCCGTTGAACGCCACGGTTCATTGCAAGCCCGATTCCTGCGAAGTCTGGACCGGGACGCAAATCATGGCGCGCGTGCAGTCGGAGGCCGCGAAGGCGGCCGGGCTGCCGGTCGAAAAAGTGACTGTCAACCAGCATCTGCTGGGCGGCGGCTTCGGCCGCAAACTCGAGCCCGACATGGTGGTCGCGGCCGTTCGCATCGCCAAGCAGGTCGACGGGCCGGTGAAGGTAGTGTGGACCCGCGAGGAAGACATCCAGCACGACATCTATCGCCCGGTCTATCGCGACACGATCTCGGCAAGCCTGTCCGGCGGCAAGATCGTCGGCTGGAAATACAAGATTGCGGGCGCCGCGATCATTGCGCGCTGGCTGCCGCCGGCGTTCCAGAAAGGCATCGACATCGACGCCATCGATAGCGCCGTCGACGTGCCCTACGACATTCCGAATTTCCACGTCGAATATGTGCGGGCCGAACCGCCGGGGGTGCCGACTGGCTTCTGGCGCGGGGTCGGCCCCAACAACAATGTGTTTGCCGCCGAATGCTTCATGGACGAACTGGCGCGCAAGGCGGGCAAAGACCCGGTTGAATTTCGTCGCGGGATGCTGGCCAACCAGCCGCGGTTCCTGTCGGTGCTCAACCTCGCCGCGGAAAAAGCCAATTGGGGCCAGCCGCTGCCGCCGCGCGTCGGGCGCGGTGTGTGTCTGCAACCATCGTTCGGAAGTTTCATTGCTACCGTGGTGGAAGCGGAGGTCGACGAACAGGGCGAGATCAAGCTGCGCCGCGTCACCTCGGTGGTGGATACCGGTATCGCCGTCAATCCGGACACCATCATGGCCCAGGTCGAGGGCGGACTGATCTTCGGCCTCACCGCCGCGCTCTATGGCGAGATCACCATCGACAAGGGACGGGTCCAGCAATCCAACTTCCACGACTACCGGATGCTGCGGATCGATCAGGCGCCCAAAATAGAGGTTCATGTCGTCAAGAGTGGCGAAATGCCCGGCGGGATCGGCGAAACCGGCACCACGGCGGGACCGCCCGCCTTGCGCAATGCGATCTATGCCGCGACCGGCGTCGCGCTTCGCAGGTTGCCGATCGATCGTTCCCTGATAGCTGCGGGGAAAAAAGCATGAGCCCGCACACGCGTCGTCTCCTGACCAGCATTGCCGGCATCGTGGTGGCGGTGGGCATCGTCGCCGTCTGGGTCATCCGCGGCCCCGATCCGATGGCGTTCGCCGGCGGCCCGCGGGTCGAACTGAAAGATTACAAGGACGCCAATCCGACCGGCGTTCCCAAAGCGCTCGCGCAGGCGAGCCTCGTGGAGCGCGGCGAATATCTGGCGAAAGCAGCCGACTGCATGGTCTGCCACACCACCCAGGGCGGCAAGGAATATTCCGGCGGCCTCGGCTTCAAGCTGCCGTTCGGCACGCTCTATTCGACCAACATCACGCCGGACAAGGAAACCGGGATCGGCAATTACAGCGACAAGGATTTCCTCAACGCGGTTCAGCGCGGCATCCGGCACGACGGCGCGCGGCTTTATCCGGCGATGCCGTATACGTCCTACACGTATATCAGCGATGCCGATGCACTGGCGATCAAGGCCTATCTGTTCAGCCTGGCACCAGTGCGCGCGATGCCGCCCGTCAACACGCTGGCGTTTCCGTTCAACCAGCGCTGGGCGATGATGTTCTGGTCCGCGGTGTTCAATCCAGACACGCGATATGAGCCGGATACCTCGAAGAGCCCGGAATGGAACAGGGGTGCCTATCTCGCCGAAGCACTTACCCACTGCGGCGAATGCCACACCCCGCGCAATCTTGCGTTCGCGCTCAACAACCGCAAGAAATTCGCCGGTGCAGTCACCGCGGGCTGGCGCGCCTTCAACATCTCCTCGGACAAGGCCACCGGCGTCGGCGGCTGGCGTGACGACGACCTGATTTCCTATCTCTCGGTCGGACATGCCGCAGGCCACGGCACCGCGTCGGGACCGATGGGCGAAGCGGTCGATCACAGTTTTAGCCAGATGGCGCCGGAAGACATCCGCGCCATCGTGGCCTATCTGCGCAGCGTGCCGGCGGTCGCTTCCAGCGATCTGCCCGCAACCCTGGCGCCGCCGGCATCGGCGTCGCACAAGGACGGCTCGCAGGAGGCCCGCGGCAAAATGGTATTCCAGGGCGCCTGCGTCAGTTGCCATAGCTGGACCGGCGAAAGCGTGCTCTCGCCGATGGCGACGCTGACCGGCGCGTGGGCGGTCAACGATCCCGGCGCCACCAACGTGGCGCAGATCGTGATCTCCGGGACCAGGCGCCACACGCCCGAAGGCGCGCTCTCGATGCCGGCGTTCGGCAACGCCTATTCCGACGACGAGATCGCCGCCGTTGCCAATTACGTCACCGCGCGTTTCGGCAGCAAGGGCTCGAAGCTGACGGCGCAGGATGTGGCTGAGTTAAGGAAGCAGACGGCGGAATAGTCGACGGGTGAGCTAATCCGGCAGACCCGCGTCGCGCAGCGCGGCGGCGATCTCTTCGCGCCGGTGGGCGCGGCGGACCGGATAGGCCTCGGTCACATGCGAGGTGCGGAAGCCCGGCTGAATCTTCAAGAGCCGGCCGACCGCCTTCTGCGTCTCGCCGGGACGTCCGGCGCGCACGGCATTGATGATGAAGGCCCCCAGCGAGTGCGCGTTGACATTGAACTGGATGGATTTCAGCGCCGCGGCGCAACCCTCTTCGTAGCGCCCCAGCGAGAAGAATGCGTGTGACGTTCCGTTCCAGGCGCTGATGCGCAAGGGATCCAGCGGGCTCAACCGGATCATGCGTTCGAAGCTCTCGATCGCGCGCTCGGTCTCATCGCACATCAGCGCGACCCAGCCGCGCGAAAACCAGACGATGGCCAGGTTTGGATTGAGACCGACCGCCTGTTCGATCATGGAAACGCCAAGGTCGTATTCGTGGGCGAGATAGGCCATGACGTGACCGGACGTCGCCAACACGAACGCGTCCTCGTCGGCGAGTCGGGCTGCCAGCCGCGCATGCCGGATGGCTTCGGTGCGCTGCGCGACATCGAGCGGCAGGCCGTTGATGGCCTGTCGCGCCATCCACATCCAGCCCACCATGGCATGGGCCGCCGCATGCGCCGGATCGTGCTCGATCGCCTTTTCGAAAAACGCCTGCGCATCCGTCAGCGACGACCACTGGTGCAGCAACGCCGCACCGCGCAGATAGAAATCGTAGCTGTCGAGCTTCTCCGTCGGCTTGCGCCGCGCCCGCTCGATCTCGGCCTGCTCCAGGCGGGGGGCAATCAATCCGACCACGCTGGTCGCGACCTGGTCCTGCAAGCCGAACACATCCGCGAGGTCGCCGTCGAACCGGTCGGCCCAGATATGATTGCCGGTCGCCGCCTCGATCAGCTGACCGCTGATGCGAACCTTCTGGCCGACCTTGCGAACGCTGCCCTCGAGAACATAGCGCACGCCGAGTTCACGCCCGACCTGCTTGATGTCGACGGCCCTGCCCTTGTAGGCAAAGCTCGAATTGCGCGCGATCACGAACAGCGACTTGAACCGCGACAGCGCGGTAATGATCTCCTCGACCATGCCGTCGGCGAAATATTCCTGCTCGCGATCGCCGCTCATGTTGTCGAACGGCAGCACCGCGATCGACGGCTTGTCGGGCAGCGGCGGAAGCTGGCAGGGCGGCGATTCCAGAATTCTGGCAACATCCGGAGCGGCGTTTCGCGACGGCGCCGACGCAGGCTCGCCGCCAACCCGCACCTGCCAGACGCGCATCGGCTCGGCGATGTTCTTCAGCGCTTGCGAACCGAGGTCGCCGAAGTCGATATCGACCTTGCCGCGGATCTGCCGGTGCGCGTCATCGGAAATGCAGATGCCGCCGGGTTCGGCCATCCCTTCGAGGCGCGCGGCGATGTTGACGCCGTCGCCGAAAATATCGTTGTCGTCGATGATGATGTCGCCGACGTGAATGCCGATGCGGAATTCGATTCTGAGGTCACGGGGCACGGTGGCATTCTGCGCCGCCATGCCGCGCTGGACCTCGACCGCGCAACGCGCCGCGTCGACGGCACTGGCGAACTCGACCAGCATCCCGTCGCCGGAGGTCTTGACGATGCGGCCGCGATGATCGGCGATGACCGGATCGACCAGTGTCGCCCGTGTGCTCTTCAGGGCCGCCAGCGTCCGCTCTTCGTCGTTGCCCATCAAACGGCTGTAGCCGGCGACATCCGCCGCCACCACCGCCGCCAACCGACGCTCCACGTGCTTGATCGCCAAAGGGTTCCCGGGGTCGAGCTGCACTCCCGGTCACATCAAAGCACGACAAACTGTCGCAGGCTAGCTCTGCCAAAATCCAGGTTGTGCCGGCTCCAGCCTGCCGCCGGCCCGCACCGGCGCGATCCGCAGCGCCAGCCCGGTCGCATCGTCGGTTTCGACCGCGACCCCGGAGAGGGTGGCGACACCGAAAGCCGGTTCGAACCGGCCCGAAGGGATGCCGGTCGTGAAACGATGCAGCGGCTCATCCTTCTGCATGCCGATGATCGAGTCATAGTCGCCGGTCATGCCGGCGTCGCTCATATAGGCGGTGCCGCCGGGCAGCACCTGGTGATCGGCGGTCGGGACATGGGTATGGGTTCCGACCACGAGACTGGCGCGGCCGTCGCAGAAGAAGCCCATGCCCTGTTTCTCGCTGGTCGCCTCGCCGTGGAAATCCACCACGATGGCGTCGGCGGCATCGCGCAGCGGACAGGCATCGAGCTCGCGCCCGACCGCGTTGAAAGGATCGTTCAGAGGCTCCATGAAAACGCGACCCATGGCGTTGATGACCAGCGCGCGCTTGCCGTTCTTGGTGTCGATCAAGGCGGAGCCGCGGCCGGGCGTGTGGCGCGGAAAATTCAACGGCCGGATCAGGCGCGGCGCACGCTCGATGAAGACCAGCGCTTCCTTCTGATTCCAGGCGTGGTTGCCGAGCGTGATCGCGTCGGCGCCGGCATCGATGAACTCCTGGTAGATCGACTCGGTGATCCCGAAGCCGCCGGCGGAATTCTCGCCATTGATGATCACGAGATCGAGCGACCAATCCTTGACCATGCCCGGGAGATGTTCGGATATTGCGGTGCGGCCGGTCTTGCCGACGACGTCACCGATAAAGAGAATTCGCAAAGTTCAGCTCCGGAAATCGAACACTTTCTTTTCCGTTAGCACATAATCCAGCGCTACGTCGTGCGGCTGGGCCGGAACCGCTTTTATTTCCTGCACCGAAAACGCAGTCCCGATGGCGATGATGGCCTTCGCTTTGCGCAGATGCTCCAGCGTAAAGTCGTAGTGCCCGGCGCCATAGCCGATGCGGTGACCCTGACGGTCGAACGCCGCGAGCGGCATCAGCATGATATCGGGGATAACCTCGGCCGCTGCCGGCGACGGCTCGGGAATGCCGAGCGGCCCGAGCATCAGCCGGTCGTCGGGCGACCACGCCCGAAACGCCAGCGACTTGCCGCGCGCCATCACCGCCGGCAGCGCCAGCCGCACGCCCTGCGCGGCCAGCTTTCGCATCAACGGCACCGGATCGATCTCGCTGCGGATCGGCGAATATCCGGAAACAATCATCCCCGGTGCGATCTCGAACGGCGGCTTGTGTTTGGCCATCGCCTCCGCCGCAGCGGCGCGCTGCTTGTCGCTCAACGCCTCGCGCTTGGCGAGCGCCGCGGCGCGGAGATCCGATTTCGAAAGGGTTGCCGTCATGCAGTATCCTTCCGGCTGTCATCCCCCGCTCTGTGCGCAACGGCGCACAGGAGTGCGCAACGGCGCACGGCAGCGGGTGACCCAGTATTCCAGAGACTTCAGTGATTCAACCGAGACGCCGCGGCGGAGATGCGCGGGGCAGAACAGAAATCGTACTCAACAAAATCAAAGTGCGAAGCCGCGATCGCCGTTGAAGCACTCGATCCCGGAGTTCCCTACGAAAGTAGGTGGGCACCATATGACCGGATCCACGGACCCGGCCAGGGACAGTTCCCTAAAGGATCGATAAGGCCCCGGGGATATATGGCTCCTGACGCACGACGCAGCTTCGCCTGACCAATGTAGGCATTATGGGCTGCCTCCGCCAGCGGTAACGGAAGCCTGTACACGAGCGCGCTTAACGAGCTTGCGATTCTTACCCTGCCCTGGAGGGTAAGAAAGACGTCACCCGATCGCGACACCGCCGCCGATGGTGCGGTTCAGCACCTGCGTGGTCTTTTCGATTCGGTCGGCCGCGGCATTGAGCGCGTTGGCGACGGCGATCTGCGTGGTCCGGGCACGGTCGGTGGCCGCGACGCGGACGCTGCGCAGGTTCTCGAGTTCTTCCTCCAGCGCCCGCATGCGCTGGTTGGCGTCGAGCAGTTCGTCGCACACCGTCAGCGCCGCCATCACCGTGAGGCGCGCATCGCCGATCTCGCCGAACTTGCCGCGCAGCTCTTCGACACGGGATTCCAGGCTTTCGGCGAGCTTGAGCAGCCGCACCTCCTGCCCTTCCTCGCAGGCCATGCGGTACTGTCGGCCGTTGATGGTGACGTTGATGTGACTCATGAACTCTCCTCGGCATCCAGCACCGCACGGATGGTGCCGATCGCGGCATCCAGCCGCTCGGCGATCTCGCGATTGGTGCGCTCCAGCCGCCGCGTCTTCACCAGCGAGCCGTCGAGTTCGTCGGCGAGCCGCGACCGGTCGGTGCCGAGCGCCTGAATCCGGCTCGCCAATTCGTTCTCGTCACGATCGGCATCGCGCCGCCGTTCGGCCGCGGCCTCCAGGGCGTCAAGCGCCACCATCAGCCGCCGCGTGGCGGCGTCGATGTCGGCAAAGACCGGCTCGGCATGGCCGGGCCCGTTGGCGGGACGATCGCTCATCAGAGACAGCACGCACCTTCGATCGGCCAGCCGCACAGCAAAATCGGCGGTGCGGCAAGCGGTTAGACGGTGAAATTTACGTGGCAAGCGAGGCCAGCGCAACGCCGGCGCGAAGCTATGCACCGCTAGATCGGGATGACTGGTCATCCCGATCTAGTCTTTTGTTGGGGCATGATCTTTTCGGAAAACCGGAATCCACTTTTCCGGATCATGCCTCGGGCA